>JBDTKP010000001.1:0-12221 GCA_039935255.1 Gelidibacter sp.
GAAGTCATTACTTACAAACGCGACGATGGGTTGCCACTTACCGGAACTTTATATCTGCCAACCGATTATAAAAAAGGTGAAAAATACCCGATGATTATGTGGGCCTACCCTCGTGAGTATAAAGATAAAAATAGCGCTGCCCAAAGCACCTCTAATTCAAATGAATTCACTTACCCTTCCTATGGCTCACCATTGTATTGGGTAACCAGAGGCTACGTGGTGTTGGACGATGCAGCTTTCCCTATTATAGGTGAAGGTGATGATCAACCCAACGACACTTTCGTGAAGCAATTGGTAGGTAACGCCAAAGCAGGCATTGACGCTGTAGATGCATTAGGCTATATTGATCGTGACCGTGTGGCGGTTGGCGGCCATTCTTATGGTGCGTTTATGACAGCCAACCTACTATCACATTCTAATTTATTTGCTGCAGGTATTGCGCGAAGTGGTGCTTATAACAGAACGTTGACACCTTTCGGATTTCAAAGTGAAGAGCGCAACTACTGGGAAGCTCCAGAAGTTTACAATACCATGTCTCCTTTTCAGAACGCACATACCATGAAAACACCCTTGTTGCTGATTCATGGAGAGGCTGATAACAATTCAGGCACCTATCCAATGCAAAGTGAGCGCTACTTCAATGCCTTAAAAGGTTTGGGAGCTCCGGTAAGATTGGTAATGTTGCCAAAGGAAAGTCATGGCTACAGCGCTAAAGAATCCATTATGCACATGCTTTGGGAACAAGACCAATGGTTGGAAACCTATGTCAAGAATAAAAAGAAAGACGCTCCAATCACAACTCAAGAAACGATTAAAAATTAAACATTATCAACAGTTTTTGAAAAAGCCATTCTAACGCAGAATGGCTTTTTTTTATGCCATCTTGTCACAAATGGTGACTTGGCATTTTTGTTGACTATTAGAAAGAAACACAATAAAAACAAAGTTCAACAGGTTCCCACTTCCGTGGAAACATTTAATAAAAATTAAATATGACAAAAGGAAATATTAATGTTTCGGTAGAGAATATCTTTCCACTGATCAAGAAGTTCTTATATAGTGACCACGAAATATTTTTACGTGAGTTGGTCAGTAACGCTACAGATGCCACTTTAAAACTGAAGCACCTTACCAATATTGGTGAGGCGAAAGTAGAATATGGCAACCCGATCATTGAAGTGAAAATCGATAAAGAAGGCAAGAAACTCCATATTATTGATCAAGGTCTTGGAATGACTGCTGAAGAAGTTGAAAAATACATCAACCAAATCGCTTTCTCAGGCGCTGAAGAATTTTTGGATAAATATAAAGATGCTGGAAAAGATTCAGGTATCATCGGGCATTTTGGTTTAGGCTTCTACTCCGCTTTTATGGTGGCAGAAAAAGTTGAAATCATTACTAAATCATATAAAGATGGTACTGAAGGTGCACGCTGGACTTGTGATGGCTCACCAGAATTCACTTTAGAACCTGATGCTAAAACAGATCGTGGTACTGAAATCGTTCTTCACATTGCAGAGGATTCTTTAGAGTTTTTGGAAGAATCAAGAATTCGTGAATTATTGACCAAATACAATAAGTTCATGCCTATTCCAATTAAATTTGGAACTAAGGAAGTGAATGATCCAGATCACAAACCTGAGACCACAACAGACAAAGACGGCAAAGAAACGACTGCGCCACAAAAGAAAATTACCGTTGATAATATCATCAACAATCCTAATCCGGCGTGGACCAAACAACCAGCGGAATTAGAAGATAAAGATTACAACTCTTTTTACAGAGAATTGTATCCAATGCAATTTGAAGAGCCATTATTCCACATCCATTTGAATGTAGACTACCCGTTCAACCTGACTGGAATTCTATATTTCCCAAAAATGTCGGGCGATTTGAACATCCAAAAGGACAAAATCCAATTGTACCAAAACCAAGTGTATGTTACAGATAACGTGGAAGGGATTGTTCCAGAATTCTTGACCATGTTAAGAGGGGTAATTGATTCTCCAGACATTCCGTTGAACGTTTCCCGTAGCTATTTGCAAGCTGACGGTGCTGTGAAGAAAATCTCTTCATACATTACACGTAAAGTGGCGGATAAATTAAAATCTTTGTTCAACGAGAACCGTGAAGATTTCGAGAAAAAATGGAACGACATCAAGATTGTGATTGAATACGGAATGCTTTCTGAAGACAAATTCTTTGAAAAAGCTGATGCGTTCGCATTGTATCCAACCGTTGATGGCAAATATTACACGTATCAGGAATTATTTGACAAAATAAAAGACAACCAAACTGACAAGGATGGCAAGTTGGTCATTTTATATGCGTCTAATGAAGATGCGCAACACAGTTATATTGAAGCGGCAACTGCCAAAGGTTACGAAGTATTATTATTAGATTCGCCAATAATCAGCCATTTGATGCAAAAAATGGAATCTACCAAAGAAAACATCACGTTTGCCCGTGTGGATGCTGACCATGTTGAAAATTTAATCAATAAGGACGAAACCAAGATTTCTAAATTGAGCGAAGAGCAACAAACAGAATTGGAAAGCATTTTAAAAGAAGTTATCCCTTCTGAAAAGTTCATGGTACAATTAGAAGCTATGGATAGTGACGCGTCTCCATTTATTATCACACAACCAGAGTTTATGCGTCGTATGAAAGAGATGCAAGCTACCGGCGGTGGTGGTATGTTTGGATTGGGCAATATGCCAGAAATGTACAATTTGGTGGTCAATACCAATTCAGAATTGGTAGGCGAAATTTTAAGTACCAAAACGAAGAAAAAACAAGAGCGCTTGATTTCTCAAAGTTTAGACTTGGCACGTTTGTCTCAAGGCTTACTTAAAGGAAAAGAATTAAGTGAGTTTGTTAAACGTTCTTATGAATTATTGAAATAAGAAGATTTTTGGTCGGCATTTTTTTAAATGCAGCAACCAAAAACGCACTTATAAAAATAATCAGCGCAGCTAAATTCTAAAATAAGAATCAAGACCGCTTCGCTTATAGAATCAAAAATCAAGAATAAACCACTTCGAAAAATCGAGGTGGTTTTTTCATTTTATAGAAACAGTAATTTAAGTTAATCCTATTTTTTTGCTAATTGTGATTCATAAACTAAATATGTCATACGCTTCGCTCATTGATAACGCATCTTCCCTCAGTTCAAGTTTTAAAACGAATAGAAGATATTTAGGTTTGAGGTATACAAACATCTAAAACCATTTATCATGAAAAATCAGTTCAGCTTAAACATCAAAACGCCTTGTTCAGAAAAATTCGATCAATTTTCACCGACGCCACAAGGTGGTTTTTGCGGTTCTTGTGAAAAAGAAGTCATTGACTTTACCAACATGGACACTAAAAAAATTGCCAATTATTTTAGACATAAAGAAACTCAAAATACCTGTGGAAGATTTAACAGTAGTCAACTGAAAGTCTATAATCAAAACAGAATGAGGGCTAGCTTATTGAGCGGTATAACTCTCGCATGCTTATCACTTTTCTCGCTCCATTCAGTACAAGCTCAAATGCGACTCGATTCTTTAGACAGAAATCCATCTGAAATTAAAACCTCAACAGTTCAGAAACACCTTGCTGTTAAAGGGAATGTATCTGACGGAAACTCACCTTTACCTGGTGTTAATATAATTTTAGAAGGCACAACAATAGGAACACAAACCAATTTTGATGGCGATTTTGAGTTTCCTAAAAAACTTAAAAAAGACGATATTCTGGTTTTTAGCTATGTCGGCTTGACCTCTCAAAAGGTGGTCATAACCGACGAAGATGCCACATCAACACTAGTTTTAAAAATAAGTATGGACATGGACGCTTCTATCCTTATGGGTAAAGTTGCAGTAAAAAAAGTTTACAAATCAAAGAGAAACTAATACGAAGCGATGATTATGAAAAATACACTTCTTTTATTTTCAATTTTCATCCTGAATAGTACACATGCGCAGGTATCCGATTTTAAAAAGATCGATTTTAATAAAGCAGATAAAATCGCAAAATTACAGGAAGGTCACGGCTTAGATAATCTGCCGGTACTTGCGCATCAGCTCACTTCGGAACTTGACAGTGAGGTAGAGAAATTCAGAGCTATTTATATGTGGGTTTGTAATAATATTAAAGGTGATATTAGCCAACATAACATCGTGAGTCGTAAACGGAACAAATATAAGAATGACAGTATCAGCTATCTAAAATGGAATAACGAATACAAGAAAAAGACCTTTAAGACCCTTTTAAAACACCAGAAAACCATGTGTACCGGCTATGCTTATTTAATTAAAGAACTTTGTTTTATAGCAAACATTGAATCTGAAATTATCGATGGCTATGGCAGAACAGTAAACTCCAATATATTTAACTTGGACATGGCCAACCATTCTTGGAATGCTGTAAAACTAAACAACAAATGGTATTTGTGTGATGCCACTTGGTCCAGTGGCTATAGTCTTGAGAATTCAATTTTCATAAAAGATTATAACGACGGTTATTTTTTAACAGATCCCATATTATTTGCGAGAAATCATTTTCCATTGGATAAAAAATGGTTTCTTGATAACATCTTAGCAGATACAGAATTTGTAGCCGCGCCATTAGTTTATGGAGAGACTTTTAAACACCAAATCATACCGCTAAGTCCAGCAACAATGCATATTAAAACAACAACTCACAACGAAATCAGTTTTAGTTTTAAAACACCCCATCATATTTCTAAAGACCGAATAAACCTCGTTCAATATTATGGAAATAACGAAAAAATATTTCCGATTTATGCTATTAGGAATGAAAATGATCTCATATCATTTGATTATACATTTGAAAAGAAAGGAACTTATGACGTTCATTTAAAAATCGATAATGACATCGTTGCGACCTACATCATACAAATACCGAAAATTCCAGCGGGTTCGCTGAGCTTGTCGAAGTAAGGCTGCCGAGTTTGTCGAAGTATGGTTGCTGAGCTTGTCGAAGTACACACAGGAATCTAGATTCACTTAGCTAGTCTCATCAATCACACAAAACCATTTTGTAAAAACAGAATGGTTTTTTTATTTTTGACGTTTAACCCCAGTATTACTTTGTTCAAACAACATCATATACAGCATGAGCTTTTCACTTCAAACCAATCAATAATATACTCAAGACCAATCCTTTCCAAAACACTAACTCTATTGTTTTTTTAAGACTACTTTTTGTTTTTGAATAATTTAAAAATTACCTTCGAGCGAATTGTAGAAATCTGTGGACGAAAAGCTCATTTTCAATAAAAAGTCAACTTTCCAAAAAACTCGTTTTTTGGTCAGATCATTTGACGGCGCCATTAAACAATTCATCATCCTAAACCCTTCACGCAACATCACATACTAATACAACAACAAAACAAATGAAAATCAAAAAGATACTTATTGCCAACAGAGGAGAAATTGCCATTCGCGTTATGCGCGCCTGTACGGAATTAAACATAACTACAGTTGCCATCTATACTTACGAAGACCGCTATTCACAACATCGAAATAAAGCCGATGAATCCTATCAAATTGGTGAGGACAATCAGCCTTTAAAGCCTTATTTAGATATGGATGAAATCGTGGCGTTGGCAAAATCCAAAAATTGCGATGCCATTCACCCTGGTTACGGTTTCCTAGCTGAAAACTCGGAATTTGCTCGAAAATGCGCTAGTAACGGTATTATTTTCATCGGCCCGGAACCTGAAGTCATGGATGCTCTGGGTGATAAGATCACTGCAAAGAAAATTGCCGTAAAATGCAATGTTCCTATAATAGAAAGTAATAAAAAGAAACTGACCACTTTAAAAATCGCATTATCTGAAGCTAACCTTATTGGCTATCCATTGATGCTAAAAGCCGCTTCAGGCGGAGGTGGACGCGGG
This sequence comes from Gelidibacter sp., assembly GCA_039935255.1. GTDB lineage: Bacteria > Bacteroidota > Bacteroidia > Flavobacteriales > Flavobacteriaceae > Gelidibacter. Next base: position 5,912 of record JBDTKP010000001.1, read on the forward strand.
ATGAGGATCATCAGAAAAAATGAAGACTTAGAACAGAATTTCGACTCAGCAAGAAATGAAGCCTTAAATGCTTTTGGTGATGATACGATGTTTCTTGAGAAATATGTTGAAGATCCAAAACATATTGAAGTGCAGATTGTAGCCGATAATCATGGCAATATTCGTCATTTATTTGAACGCGATTGTTCGGTACAACGCCGTCATCAGAAAGTAGTGGAGATCGCACCTTCCTTTAATGTTTCGGAAGAAGTAAAACAAGCCCTCTATAAATATGCGATTGCTATTGCCACCGATGTCAATTATAACAACATTGGCACCGTCGAATTTTTGGTCGATAAAGAGGATAATGTCTTTTTTATTGAAGTCAATCCAAGAATTCAGGTGGAGCACACCGTTACAGAAATGGTCACGGGGATTGATTTGGTAAAAACCCAAATCTTCATTGCTGGAGGCTATAAACTTTCAGACCAACAAATCAAGATTTACGAACAGGAAACCTTGAGAACCTATGGTTTTGCATTACAATGTCGATTGACGACCGAAGATCCGGGCAATAATTTCACACCAGATTATGGTACGATAACCACGTATAGAAGTGCTTCAGGAATGGGAATTAGGCTCGATGCGGGTAGTATTTACCAAGGTTATAGCGTGAGTCCGTTTTTTGACTCCATGCTGGTCAAAGTCTCTGCACACGGAAGAACTTTGGATGGCGCCGTTCGTAAAATGGTTCGCGCCTTAAAAGAGTTTAGAATAAGAGGCGTCAATACGAACATTCACTTTTTACAGAATGTCATTCTTCATGATACGTTTAAGGAAGGTAAAGTCACCGTTAACTTTATTCAGAACACCCCTGCCCTATTCAAAATCAAGTTACCCCAAGATAGAACTACTAAAGTCACGCAGTTTTTAGCAGAAGTGATTGTTAATGGTAATTCTGATGTAAAAAATAAAGACGATAACAAAGTATTTAGGAATCCGATAGTTCCAAAATTTAATTTGGCGGCTCCATACCCAAAAGGCACCAAAGATATGTTAACAGAAATGGGCCCGGAGAAATTCTGCCAATGGCTCAAAAATGATACTAAAATCCATTATACGGATACGACCATGCGGGATGCCCATCAATCTTTATTGGCCACCCGAATGCGTAGTTTTGACATGCTGAAAGTCGCGGAAAGTTTCGCAAAAAACCACCATAATACTTTTAGTATGGAAGTGTGGGGAGGTGCCACTTTTGATGTCTGTTTGCGTTTCCTGCACGAAAGCCCATGGACACGCTTGCGCGAATTACGAAAAGCTGTGCCAAATATTCTATTCCAGATGTTACTTCGAGGGAGTAATGGGGTGGGCTACAAAGCTTACCCTGATAATTTGATCGAGAAATTTGTAGAAAAATCATGGGAAAATGGCGTCGATATCTTTCGGATTTTTGACTCCCTCAATTGGGTCAAAGCCATGGAACCGAGCATCAACTATGTTAGGGACAAAACGGGGGGCATTGCAGAAGCAGCGATCAGCTACACAGGAAATATTTTGGATGTCAATGAGACCAAGTACAATCTCAAATATTACACACAATTAGCCAAAGATCTTGAAAATGCTGGTGCACACATGATTTCCATCAAAGACATGGCTGGTTTATTAAAACCTTATGCTGCAACAGAATTGGTTGGCGCCTTAAAAGACACCATCAAATTGCCTATCCATTTACATACGCATGATACCTCATCCTTACAAACCGCTACATACCTCAAAGCTATTGAAGCTGGTGTGGATGTCGTTGATGTCGCGTTAGGTGGATTGTCAGGATTGACTTCACAACCAAATTTCAATGCCGTTGTGGAAATGATGAAAGGTCAACCAAGAGCACATGACTTTGACATGAATACTTTGAACCAATTCTCAAATTTCTGGGAAGATACCCGCGAACTCTATTATCCGTTTGAATCTGGATTAAAAGCGGGTACTGCTGAAGTATTCCAACATGAAATCCCTGGGGGTCAATATTCGAATTTGCGTCCTCAAGCTACTGCTTTAGGTTTGGGTGATCGGTTTGATGACGTCAAAAAGATGTATGCCAAGGTAAATATCATGTTTGGTAATTTAGTTAAAGTAACACCAAGTTCAAAAGTTGTTGGTGATATGGCCATTTTTATGGTAACTAATAACCTAACGCCAGAGGATGTGATGGAACGCGGCGAGGAGATTTCGTTTCCAGAATCTGTGATTAATTTCTTTAAAGGAGATTTAGGCCAACCTGTTGGCGGATTCCCGAAAAAACTACAAAAAATCATTTTAAGAAATCACATAGCTTTTACGGATAGACCAAATGCACATTTGGAGCCTATCGATTTTGATGTTGAATATGAAGCTTTCAAAAAGAAATTTCAAAAAGGGTTTACTAGAGCCATTGAAATGGAAGATTTCTTATCCTATACATTATATCCGAAAGTATTTGAGCAGGCTCACGAGAATTATAAACTTTATGGAAATTTAGCGCTCGTACCTACCAAAAACTTTCTTTATGGGATGAAGCAACGTGAAGAAATTTTAATTGAACTAGAACCAGGAAAGACGATTATCGTAAGATTACTCTCGGTGGGAATTCCGAATGAGGAAGGCGTCAGGATAGTTTTCTTTAAAGTGAATGGCGAAAATCGCTTAGTGGAAGTACTGGACAGATCACTCAATATCAAAAAAGAAACGAACGAAAAAATTGATCCTAGTGATGCCAGCCAAATTGGAGCACCATTACAAGGTTCACTGTATAAGGTTTTAGTAAAACGCGGACAGCAAATAAAGGAAAATGATCCCTTATTTATCATTGAAGCGATGAAAATGGAAACCACGGTTACCGCATTTAAAGCTGGAAAAGTAAAATCAGTCACGTTGAAAGAAGGGACCATGGTGATGCAGGACGATTTAATTGTAACCGTGGAATAGAAACACAATATTTTAGGTGTACATCAATGCCATATATTTTATTAAAAACAGATAGAGATGCAAAACAATGCGTCGCAACAACAGACGGAAAACATTGTGATTGGTGATTTTAGAGACGCAAGGTATTGCGTCTTTAAAGTGATCAATAAATAAATTCGGTCCTCAATCCAATAATTTGGCGTCAATAATTCGTGGTTATAAATCATCTCTTAAAAAACATGCCACCATGAATACAATTGATTTTGTTTAGCAACCTGCATTGCAACACCATGTTATTCGATCTGACAATGCATTTCACCGAATTTTTGATAACATTTTAAACAACCCGATGCATTGAAAAAAAGACACTTTTAACAAATAAAAACCTATCTTGAGACCATGAAAAAATTTCTCTTTATTTTATTGGTGGTACCGTTCCATATGATGGCACAGGAGGCACCGGGATCTGTTCAATTTTGGGATACCTTAAAAAATCATTGCGGCAAATCCTATGAAGGCCAAATCGTGGCTGGTGGAAAAGAAGGCGATGGCTTTACAGGCGAAAAACTGGTCATGCATGTGCGCGCTTGTAATGAAAATGAGATCAGAATTCCCTTTTTTGTGGGTGATGACAAATCCCGAACCTGGGTACTTACTAAGGGGAATGATAATTTAATTCTCCTAAAACATGACCATCGTCTAAAAGACGGCTCGGAAGATGCCGTTACACAATACGGTGGACTCAGTCCAAATACGGGATTGGCCGATATCCAATTTTTTCCGGCAGACCAATTTACTGCTGACTTAATAGGTTATGCGTCTAATAACGTTTGGTGGATCACTTTGGACCAGAGCTCATTTACCTACAATCTTCGTAGAGTAGGGTCGGACCGCTTCTTTTCGGTTAAATTTGACCTAACCAAGGAAGTGGAAACGCCGAGCGCACCATGGGGCAGTGAGGATTAATCAAGGAATACAATTTAATTTATAATTTAAAACCACTTCAATAGAAGTGGTTTTCTTTTATCCAATATTTGAATTAACATTAAAATAACCTCCGCATAGAACAGAGCAAATCAATTAGTTTACCTTTGTGGGCAATTGTATAAACTATTGAAAGCACTACTTAAAACCATAGAAATATTCCTAAAAGGCTCTCACTTCTACAGAGGCCTCAGATTGGCGTTTGCCGTGGTAACGCCATTGGTTGTTCTTAATCTTTTAGGCTATTTCGAGTATGCGCCCGCCATTGTGATGGGGGCATTTTTAAACGCTCCTGGAGATATTCCAGGTAGTTTAAAAAGAAAGGTCAATGCTATTTTAATCAGTACGGGCTTGACGATGGTTATTACGGCGGTCACCCTTTTCTGCAAACCTTACCTCCCACTTTTGATGGTGGTTATGGCCGTTTTTACGTTTTTTGTGTCCTTGATTTCTGTCTATGGCTTTAGAGCCTCTATGGTGTCCTTTTCTGGATTATTAGCGATGGTATTGGCTTTTGCCGTTGAAAAAGAAACCGCCTCCGAAATTTTAAAGCATGTCCTTTTGATGGGTTGCGGTGGGCTTTGGTATTTATTAGTGTCCTTCCTATTTAGAAAACTATCTCCAAAAAAAGATGAAGTTCAATTTTTATCGGACACTTTAGCTCTTATTAGTGATTACCTAAATTTGAGAGCGCGTTTGTTAACAAAAAAAACAAAGCGTCAAGAACTCATGCAGCAAGCCTTTGTACTGCAAAGCCATATCAATGAAAAACATGAAACCTTAAGAGAGTTGCTTCTGCTGGAGCGCAAACGATCAGGGCGTTCACATTATGATGAAAAGCATTTATTGATCTTTATTTCTTCAGTCAACATCTTTGAACTGATTGAAGCCAAACATCTCAACTACGCGGAAATTGATCGTTTGTTTGAAGATAAAAAATATCTAAAAGCTTCCAGAAAACTCAATAAAGTCATGAGCAAGCATCTGATGACCTTGTCTGACTTATTGATCCAAAACGATAAAGTGCCTGATAATGATTTCTTATTAAAAGCTCTTTTGAGAGTAAAAAACAACATTGCGAATTACGTTGAAGATATCAAGTTACCAAAAGCACGTGAAGGCGCTTTAGTACTCCGTAATTTGTATGATTATCAAGAACAAATTTTTCAAGAAATCAACGCCATCCACCGCGTCATGGCAAATGTTAAGGACGCGTCAAAAGTGTCCTTAAAACGACAGAATACCAGTAAGTTTTTAACGCTTCAAGAGTATCGTTTAAACGTTATTGTACAAAGTTTCAGTTTCAAATCGACATTATTTAGACATTCGCTACGACTAACGATTGCCATCCTTTTCGCCTTTGTTTTAGGAACCGTATTAGATATCAGAAACACTTATTGGATCCTTCTTACTCTTATTGTGATTATGCGCCCCAATTATGGATTAACCAAAGAGCGTTCAAAAGATCGAATTATTGGAACATTGATTGGTGCCGCCGTTGCTATTGGTATTGTACTGCTCACCCAAAATGTGATTGTTTATGCTGTTTTGGCCATCATCTCCCTAACCTTATCATTTGCGTTGATACAGCAGAATTATAAATCGGCAGCCGCCTTGATTACCATCAACATTGTATTTGTGTATTCATTGATTAATCCCGATGCCTTTCAGGTCATTCAATACCGTGTGATTGACACCATTATAGGCGCGAGTATTGCTGTGATTGCCAATTACACTTTATGGCCTAGTTGGGAAGCCTTAAATTTGAAAAGCGTGCTTGTGGACGCTTTGGATAAAAACAGAAAGTATCTATTGGCCACTCAAGAGTTATATTATGATAAAAAGGAGAATGAACTCGCTTATAAATTGGCAAGAAAAGAGGCCTTTTTAGCATCAGTAATCTTAATGCTGCGTTCCAAAGATTGACGCAAGACCCTAAATCAAAACAAAAAGAGTTCCAACTCATTTATGGAATGGTAACTTTAAATCAAACCATGGTGTCTGCTATTGCCTCTATTGGTAGTTTTATTATCAACCACCAAACCACGCCGGCATCGAAAGAATTTGATGCTTTAATTTTAACAATTGCGAATACGCTCCAAGCGTCATGTTCTATTTTAGATAATGTTCAGGCTGTTTCTGCGATCAACACAATTGATGTTGAAAAAGCTCAAGAAAAATTGTTGCAAACTTATCATAGTTTAGCTAAAATGCGTGATGAGAACATCCGTAAAGGCGACACGGAATTGGATACGGAAACCTTACACAGTCTTCAGGAAGCCTATCTCATTTCCAATCAATTGGTCTGGCTCAAAACATTGTCCGAAAATCTTAAAAAGGCAACTTTGAAGTATCGTGAGCTTTTGTAGCGCTATCAATCATGATAAATGAGATTTCCCAC
>JBDTKP010000002.1:0-10890 GCA_039935255.1 Gelidibacter sp.
CCTTTGATTAAAGAAGATAATATACCAGAAGTTTCCTTGTTAAAATTTCTAAAGCATTCTTTGGAAATTCTTAAAAATCCGCTTCCTTTTCACAACAGAAATTTTGAGGAGAAAGGCGATACTTTCAGATTAAAGGTTGGTTTGTCCAATTCCGTTATTTTTTCTCGTGATGCTTCTTTTGCTGAATATGTTCTTCAAAAAAACCAAAAGAATTATACCAAGTCCAAAATCCAGACGGTAGATTTGGTGAAATATGTCGGCAAAGGTTTATTGACGTCTGAAGGCGATTTATGGAAGAAGCAACGGCAATTAATACAACCTGCATTTCATAAAAAGCAATTGGCCAATTTGCTGGGCAAGATTCAAAGTGCTATACAAACGGAATATAGAAATATTCAAGTCGACAAGACTTTAGATATGTATCCTATCTTTAATGATCTAGCCTTTCAAACAGTGGTGAAATCTTTGTTCAGTAGTGCGGCAAGTGCCGATGATATGAAAAGGTTGCAGTATATCACAGAAGCAGCCCAAAAAATGCTGGTTAGAGAACTCAGGCAGCCTTATTTGGGATGGTGGTTCAAAGCGGGGGGCGTTATTGAAAAACATCTGGTATTGACGCGAGAGGCAAGACAAATCCTAAAGAAGATAGTCAAGATAAGACGGGATTCTCAAGAAAAGCATGATGATTTGTTAGACATGCTATTGGATGCGCGTTATGAAGACGGTAATTTTATGGATGAGGAACAACTCATTGACGAAATTTTAATTCTTTTTATAGCGGGTCATGAAACCACCTCTAATGCCTTAACATTCACATTTCAATTGTTGGCAAAACATCCGGAATGGCAGGAAAACATTTATCAGGAAATTATTAAAAATAGTGGAGACACGGAAGATTTGATGCACACGGTCACAACTTCTAAAGTCTGTCAACAGGTCATTGAAGAATCCATGCGCCTATATCCTCCGGTTTATTTTATTGATCGCGTAAATATTCAAGAAGACGAATTCAATAGTCTCATCTTCAAAAAAGGATCAAATTTATTATTTTCTATTTACGAAATACATCGTCATCCTGAACTTTGGGAGCAACCCAATGAGTTTTTACCAGACCGTTTTGAAGAGGGCAGCCGTAAATTCTCATCACAGTATTTTCCTTTTGGCGCTGGACCAAGAAAATGTATTGGTAATAATTTTGCGATGTTTGAGATGATTATTGCAGTCACTGAGTTGATTAAAATCTATAAAGTAACGCCACAATTTGAGTCGATTGAAATCACGCCATTGATAGCTTTAAAACCGAAGAATGCTTTTTTGAGATTTGAAGAAAGAACAAATTGATAGAAAACAAATCCAAATACAGCCAACTTATAAAATCTGAAGCCAAACGCCTCGGCTTTATCTCCTGTGGGATTAGCAAGGCTCAATTTTTAGAAGAAGAAGCTCCCCGACTCGAAAAATGGTTAAAAAACAACATGAACGGCGAAATGCAATACATGGAAAACCATTTTGACAAGCGTCTGGACCCTACGAAACTAGTAGAGGATTCAAAAAGTGTCATTTCATTGTTGCTGAATTATTACCCTCAGGAAACTCAAATTCAAGACACTTATAAGATTTCCAAATATGCATACGGCACCGACTATCATTTTGTGATCAAGGATAAACTGAAGGAACTTTTGAATTTTATCCAGGAAGAAATAGGAGAGGTCAGTGGACGTGCCTTTGTAGATTCAGCACCCGTTTTGGATAAAGCCTGGGCAGCAAAGTCCGGATTGGGATGGGTAGGAAAGCACACCTTGTTAATAAGCCAACAGCAAGGATCCTTTCACTTTGTAGCAGAATTGATCATTGACTTGGACTTGGAATACGATTTGCCAACTACCGATCATTGTGGCACCTGCACTAAATGCATCGATGCTTGCCCAACACAAGCGATTACAGAACCTTATGTTGTGGATGGTAGCAAATGCATCTCCTACTTTACAATAGAATTAAAAGAAAAAATCCCTATTGAATTTAAAGGCCAATTTGACGATTGGATGTTTGGCTGTGATATCTGTCAGGATGTATGTCCTTGGAATCGTTTTTCAAAACCCCATAATGAACCGTTGTTCAATCCGCATCCCGAACTATTGTCCATGACCAAAAAAAATTGGGAAGAAATTACCGAAGATGTATTTCAAAAACTCTTTAAGAAATCGGCTGTCAAACGCACAAAGTTTGAAGGATTGAAACGGAATATTGAATTCTTGCGGAGGGAGGAATCTTAAGGAATTGGCTAGACATGAAGATAATCGTTCGAGTTGATTCCTAAATAAAGATTCAGAAACAATTCAGATAGGTATTGGTTTTTTAGTCTCAGTATTTCAAGTATTAATTTGAAATCTAACGTCCTAAACCTTTTTTTGTAACTTTCGAACATATCTTTCATCATGAAAACAAGTATTCTCACTTTGATTTTTGGCATCTCTTTGTTCGCATCCTCCCAAAATGATGTCTACTACAAACTCACAAACATCGCTGAATTAGATGTCGTAAGAGGGGACTATTCTTCTGCCTTAGAAAATTATAATCAAGCATTTTTAATTTCTGAAGAACCAAAAACGATCGACATTGTTAATTCTTTAAAGTGCAGTTGCTTGATTAGAAATCCGATTCAAGAAAATTCTGTCAAAATATTATATCAAAGATGATTGACACTTGAAGATTTAAAAAACGATAAGGTCTTAATAAACTGTTTGAAGGAGATAAAACAAGTTGATAATGTCGATGTTACTTATGATATGGTGTACAGAGCTGAAATCGATACCTTGGACTTTAAAGATCAGTTATATAGAATTAAGTCAGGATCCTATAAGAAATATAGAAAAGAAATAGACAGTATTGACAAACAAAATATATCAAAATTTCTGGAGTTAATTGAAAGAAATGGATTCCCGACGGAGTCAAAAATTGGTATTGAAACTCTTAGTGGTTATCAAGGTTGGAAGATAGTGGTTCTTCACTATCAACAACAGCGCTCAGTAAACAATAGTAAACCGAATCTATTTTCAGAAATTTTAATGGACGCACTAAAAAATGATGAAATCAGCCCCTTGCAATATTCCAAACAGATAGAAATGCAGAATGATCCGAAATATTTGAATTACAAAGCCAATCCTTTGATAGTGCTAAAAAAGGGACAATATCGTATAGGAAATAGCACATTAGAGAATCTTGAATCAATTAATAAATCAAGAGCTGATATCAGTTTGTACACTTTAAAAGACTATGCAGAGAAAATTATTTTTCAAGATAGAAATCCACATGATTTTAATTTTGGCATTAATGGAGGCTATATTGATTTGACTTCTCAAAGCAAAGATTTAAAGAAAAAAATGAAAAGAAAAACTGTTGTTCTTGACCTGAACCAATTATAAGTTTTAATAGTTCTTAGTTTTCAGTCGATCAATGAACAAGCGTAACGATAACGATCAGTAATCGTTAAAAAGTATTCTTAAACTCTGATATCTGAGTCTTCAATCCATTTGTGATCTGTCATTGGTTTTAAACTTCAAAAATCATCAATCACTAATCCTTAATTAGCACTCGATGTTTTCAAACCCCTCAAACCTCATCCACAATACCTAATTATACCAAACCGGGGTAGGTTTCCCCAATTCAAAACTTTGAAAGCCGAAATCTTTAGTTTCAAAAGCATTGGTTTTAAAAATGTTGTCGCCTTGTCCAGGGATTTTGGGATAGAATGAAAAGGATAATTGAAAGGCACTGAATACCAAATAATCATTTCTAATAATGACACCTGCACCAACTGAAGAATAGACCTTGTTTTTTAGGACAGAAGATCCTTCATCACCCAACATGGCCGCGCTGAAATTTACATACGGATTTAATCGAAAACCCAATACTTCCCAAGGGGAATAAAACTGGGTCTGTAAAGATAAAACATATTTTTTGGTCCCCATCAAATCGCTGTCAAACCCTTGAATGCCCGCACCGTTTTTTAAATTGAAATTATTATCATAAACCCCTCTGAATTTGTTGTTTTGATCAATGGTAATGTGATCGCCTTCAGATTGAAATCGGTTAGTGCCGATAAGAATTTGAGGTTTTACAAATTGGCGCATTTTCCATTTGCTGCCTAAGGAAATTAAATTCGTAAAGTAATTGGCTTGTAAGGAAAAGGTGGTTTGCTCTAAATGACTGTGATCCACAAAAGTTCCTATTTCAAAATTAGTACTTAAATGACCCCAGCTAAAGTAGTTGCCATGAGTTGCTTTAACACCCAGATACATGCGATTGTGTTGATTCTTTCGTTGGTACCCACCAGTCACGGCGTAAACGGTCCCAATAGGGACGTCCTCAATAGTGCCATCCCTGAAAATATAATCGTCCTTAACATACTGTCGTGACGCAATTCCAATGCTTCCTAAATAAAATGATTCGTTTGCAAAATACCCAATACTGTCATAAGCAACAGTAGGTCGTTCTTTATAGCCTACGTGCAAATACCTCAAACTTGTAATCAGGTTTGTAGTTCGTTCCTTTTCTGAAGTTCCATCGAAAATTTTAAAAGCATGTCCTCCCCAAAAATCTTGGGTGTGGTATTTAAAGTTCTGCAAACTGGACTCCGAGGCTTTATTCTTCAATGAATCTTTTCTAAATTGTTCATCAAAGTAAATACCACCTGCCCAACGGGCTAACGGCGAGTAGAAAGGTCGGTCAAATTGTAGTATTTTACTATAATATCCGTTTAGATCCTTATAATAAGTGATGGTCGTCTCTATAAACGTATTTTTAAAATTTGGAATTCTATATTCCATATCATAACCTGAATTACGGTCTTCCAAGCTTTTAATATAACTGCTATTGAATTGGTGTCCAAAGCCAAGAAAGTTTCGATTTTTCAACTTCAACTTTGTTTTGGAAGAGGAAAGGGATGGCGAAGGAATCAAGCTCCAAGAATCTAACACCTCAATATGTAAATCTACCGAGTCTTTTGAGTTCCCAGTATTTTTAGCGGTGATCTGTACCCTTCTTATAAAGTTCTGCGAACGTATCAAACGCTCGGTTTCACTTAATAAAAGCGTATCTAATGGTGTATTTTCTTTAATCAGTAAAATGTTTCTTATAGCAAAATCCTTTGTTTTGATATGTATGAAATTTCCGGTTTTCTCTATCCAACTGTTGGCCGTTTCTGTACTGTCTGTAAAAGAAAATCCAAAAGGGTCATGACTATCGATTTTGATGTGTCTAATGATTTTACCTTCAAAAGGAGCGAAGTTTTGCCTAGGAATATTTTTTGGAGCGCTTACGGGTCTCTTTGTGGTCGATCTAAAAACAAGCTTGTGAAGTGTTTTGGTAAACTTCCTTTTTTTTGAATAGTCCTCTAATTTTTGGTACATAGAATCCTTCTTGGTGTTTGTTACTTGGGCAACAACCAAACCATTACAAAATAAAAAAATCAGGATAACAATAAAATTCTTTAAAGGCATCAGCTAAAATTGGGTTCTTAACAACACCTTGCAAATATAATTCAATTCTATAGGCTAAGATTAAAGTTATTAACGAAAGTCTCTCGAGCCTATATCTGTATGAATTCAAGCTGATCGTTGAATTCTGATTTCTCATCAAGATATTCCATTTAATCTCTTTATTTATTAAATAAACGCATTGATTTCTCAAATATTTTGGAAAGTGCAACCGAAAAATGAGAATTGAGAAAAGAGCTAGTTTATCATAAAATACAGCTTTGATGTAATTTATGCTAAATCCAAATAATGTCTATATTCTTTCCTCATAAAACACTTATCTTTGTTCCTTAGCAAAATTTTAACTTATATGAGCAAGCAGAGCAAACGTAGAGAGGCACTAGTATATCACGCAAAACCAACCCCTGGTAAAATTCAGGTGGTCCCTACTAAAAAATACGCAACACAACGCGATTTATCATTGGCCTATTCGCCGGGCGTTGCAGAACCCTGTTTAGAAATTGCCAAAGATGTCAATAACGTTTATAAATATACTGCCAAAGGTAATTTGGTAGCAGTAATTACCAATGGTACCGCAGTTTTAGGATTAGGAAATATTGGTCCGGAAGCATCAAAACCGGTCATGGAAGGAAAGGGTCTGCTTTTTAAGATTTTTTCTGATATTGATGTTTTTGATATCGAGATTGGTACGGAAGATGTCGAGGAATTTATACAAACTGTCAAAATGATTTCCCCAACTTTTGGAGGACTTAATCTAGAGGATATTAAAGCTCCCGAAGCTTTCGAAATTGAGCGACGTTTAAAGGAAGAGTTGGACATTCCTGTCATGCACGATGATCAACATGGCACCGCTATTATTTCTGCGGCAGCGTTATTAAATGCTTTGGAAATTGCTGATAAAAAAATTGAAGACGCCCAAATTGTTATAAGTGGTGCTGGTGCTGCTGCCATTTCCTGTACACGCTTGTACCAAGCTTTTGGTGCCAAACGCGAGAATATCGTGATGTGCGATAGTAAAGGTGTGATCAGACAGAACAGGACAAATTTAACTGCCGAAAAAGCGGAATTTGCCACCGAACGTGAGATTGACACTTTGGAAGATGCTATGAAAAACGCCGATATTTTTATTGGCTTATCCACGTCAAATATCGTTTCGCCAGAAATGTTATTGTCCATGGCAGATGATCCTATTGTTTTTGCTTTGGCCAATCCAGATCCCGAAATTGAATACCAATTAGCCTTAGATACTCGCAAGGACGTTATTATGGCAACCGGTCGCTCTGACCATCCTAACCAGGTGAATAACGTGCTTGGATTTCCTTATATTTTTAGAGGTGCTTTAGATGTTAGAGCTACTAAGATTAATGAGGCGATGAAAATGGCTGCTGTGAAAGCACTCGCCGATTTGGCCAAACAGCATGTCCCTGAACAAGTGAATATTGCTTATGGCGAAACGCGATTGACTTTTGGAAGAGATTATATCATTCCTAAGCCATTTGATCCCCGTTTGATTTCAGAAGTGCCACCCGCAGTGGCTAAAGCAGCGATGGATAGTGGCGTGGCGAAAGAATCTATTACAGACTGGGATAAATATCGCGATCAGCTCTTGGAACGCTTGGGCTCTGATAACAAAATTATCCGACTTCTGACAAACAGAGCGAAAATGAATCCAAAACGGGTGATATATGCTGAAGCTGATCATCTGGACGTGGTAAAGGCGGCGCAAATTGCTTATGACGAAGGGATAGCCATTCCTATTTTATTAGGAAGAAGAGAAACAATTTTGAGTCTAATGGCTGAAATTGAGTTTGAAGCCAACATTGAAATCATAGACCCTAAAAATGATACCGAAGAAGCACGTCGTAATAGATACGCCGAGGTATATTGGTCACAAAGAAAGCGCAAAGGTGTCACCTATTATTCAGCTCAGAAGTTGATGAGAGAACGCAACTACTTTGCTGCAATGATGGTTAATGAAGGCGATGCTGACGCCTTGATTTCTGGTTTTTCACGCAGTTATCCTTCGGTGGTTAAGCCGATGTTGGAGTTGATTGGTTTGGCTAAGGGGGCCACTCGAATTGCCACAACCAACCTGATGATGACCCGACGTGGCCCCATGTTCTTGAGTGATACCTCAATTAATATTGATCCACCTGCTGAAGATTTGGCTACAATTGCTCAAATGACCGCAAGAACGGTACGAATGTTTGGTATGGAGCCCGTCATGGCCATGATTTCTTTTGCAAACTTTGGGTCTTCTACGAGTCCGAAAGCAACAAAAGTAAGAGACGCGGTTAAAATTTTGCACGAGTCCAACCCTGATTTGTTAGTAGATGGCGAGTTGCAAACTGACTTTGCGCTTAATCAAGAAATGCTACAAGAGAATTTTCCGTTTTCAAAATTGGTAGGTAAAAGAGTCAACACGCTTATATTTCCGAATTTGGATGCTGCCAACATTACTTACAAACTTTTAAAAGAGCTCAATAAGGCTGAATCTATTGGGCCAATCATGATGGGCATGCGCAAACCGGTGCATATTTTACAGTTAGATGCCAGTGTTGACGAAATTGTCAATATGACCGCTATTGCTGTTATTGATGCCCAACAAAAGGAGAAAAGAGAGCAGGAAATCAAAGCGGCTTTAGAAAAGGAATCGGCGTTGTAATGAAAATAATTTTATTACATTTGAGTCTTTAACTAAAGTCAAAAAATGATTACACATATTCAAGGGAAGCTTGTTGAGAAAAATTTAACTGATGTTGTAATTGATTGCAATGGCGTCGGTTATATGATCAATATTTCCCTACATACCTATTCTCATATTCCAGAAGGCGACTTTCTTAAACTTTATACCTATATGCAGGTTAAGGAAGATTCGCATTCTTTGTTCGGTTTTTCATCTCTGGCGGAACGTGAAATTTTTAAACTATTAATCTCTGTGAGCGGGGTAGGTACAAGTATTGCACGTACCATGTTGTCTTCTTTAACTCCTAAACAAGTTAGAGAAGGAATTGCCCTTGGTGATGCGGCATTGATTCAATCCGTAAAAGGTATTGGTGCCAAAACAGCGGCTCGGGTGATTTTAGATTTGAAGGATAAAGTGCTAAAGATTTATGATATAGATGATCTTTCGACAGTTCAAAACAATACTCACAAAGATGAAGCGTTATCTGCATTAGAAGTTTTAGGATTTGCAAGAAAGCAAGCAGAACGTGTTGTGGAGAAAGTAGTTGCAAATAATCCCGATGCAAACGTTGAAGTCATCATAAAACAAGCATTAAAAAATTTATAAACGGATTTTGAGTACAACCCTCTCTAGCTTAACAATATCAATAAAACGTTTATGGCTCATAGGCATATTCTTATTGATAGGTCATATTGGGTTTTCACAGGTCATACCAACCAATCAAGATTCTACTAAAACAGGCTATGCATTTGGTACTATGAAAATGCCAAATCCTAACAGCATTGTATCTAAATACACCTATGATCCCAAAACAGATCGTTATATCTATACACAAACGGTTGGGAGATTCAATATCAATTATCCACTAATTCTAACACCCAAAGAGTATCAAAAGTTGGTATTGGAAGAAAATCTAAAAACGTATTATAAGCAAAAGATTGATGCTGCCGAAGGTAAAAAAGACGGGGCTGAGGATCAACAAAAAAATCTTCTTCCTGAATTTTACATCAACTCCGGATTATTTGAAACCATTTTTGGAGGAAATACCATTGAGGTGATTCCACAAGGTTCTGTAGAAATGGATTTGGGCGTGTTGTTTACCAAACAGGATAATCCATCATTTTCACCACGTAACCGTAGTAATTTCACTTTTGATTTTGACCAACGTATCAGTTTAAGCTTACTAGGTAAAGTAGGCACACGGCTTCAGGTAACTGCCAATTATGATACACAATCAACTTTCGATTTTCAAAACTTGATTAAGTTGGAATACACCCCGACCGAAGATGATATCGTTAAAAAGATTGAAGTTGGTAATGTGAGTATGCCGCTCAATAGCTCATTGATTACAGGTGCTCAAAGTTTGTTTGGTGTAAAAACAGAGTTGCAATTTGGTAAAACTAGAGTGACCGCTGTTTTTTCTGAACAAAAATCACAATCACGCTCTGTGATTGCTCAAGGTGGTGGCACGCTGGAGGAATTTTCGTTTTATGCCCGCGATTATGATGAGAACCGACACTTTTTTCTCGCACAATACTTTAGAGAACGTTATGATGCCGCACTTCAGCGTTATCCACACATTAACAGTAATGTACAAATAACCAGAGTTGAAGTATGGGTAACCAATAGGAGTAATCAAACGGATAACGTTCGGAACATTGCGGCTTTCCAAGATCTTGGGGAATCACAACGGGTAGGTTCGACGGTTAATATATTATTGCCGGGACCACTTCCTAATAATAAAAACAATGGTTTTGATCCAACCAATATTGGTGGATCGGGCTCCAATTTTAACAGTGCGGTTAGAGATATCACCAGAGTAGAACAGGGGATTAATATTCCAGCGAATGAAGGTTTTGATTTTGGGAAATTAGAAAATGCCAGAAAGTTAACAGAAGGCTATGACTATACACTTCAAACACAGTTAGGCTATATTTCATTGAACCAACGTTTACAGAATGACGAGGTTTTAGCCGTCGCATTCCAATATACTGTTGGAAATAAAGTGTATCAAGTTGGGGAGTTTGCCAATGATGGTGTTGAGGCCACAGGGTCGTCAACGGATCCAATTTCCGGCAATGTCGTGATCAACAATAACAACCTTATCTTAAAGATGCTGAAAAGTGCTATCACGAATGTGAATCAGCCTATTTGGGATTTGATGATGAAAAACATTTATGATTCTGGCGCCTATCAACTCAGTCAGGAAGATTTTAAATTGAATATTTTTTATACCGAAGCATCGCCTTTAAATTATATCAAGCCGGTTGATGGAACTACTTTTCCGCTGTATGATAATAATACGTCAGACCCTTCTGATGATACCCCGATAACAGAAACACCATTAATTAGGCTGTTCCATTTGGACCGTTTGAACTATAATAATGATCCGCAGCAAAATGGTGATGGATTTTTCGACTTCGTTCCCGGCGTTACGGTTTTGGCCCAAAACGGGAAGATTATTTTTACAAAAGTGGAACCTTTTGGGAAGTATTTATTTGATGTCTTGGCTGATCCTGCGTATCCTTCAGATTATAACGATCCAATCTATGCCAATCCAAATCAGGAGAAGTACGTGTATGATATCCTCTATAAGGGCACTAAAACTGCTGCGTTGGAGCAATCAGACAAAAATAAATTCCAATTAAAAGGAAGGTATAAATCCGCAGGAGGCGAAGGCATTGCCATTGGCGCCTTTAACGTGCCTCG
>JBDTKP010000003.1:0-3478 GCA_039935255.1 Gelidibacter sp.
CCGATCATTAATGGCTGAATTGGTAGATAAAAAATCTACCACAGGTTTGGATAAAAGCGAAGAGATGGTGGCTTACACGGTCTTAAACGAGCAACGCATGAAGCGTTGGGATAAAACCATCAAGGTCTCCACTGAATCTCAAGAGAAAATAACGGCATTTACTGGAGACGTCACTTGGTTGGTACTTACAGAAGTCTGGTGTGGAGATGCAGCACATGTGATTCCGGTAATCAATAAAGTAGCGGTGTTAAATGACAATATCCATTTGAAACTGGTATTGCGTGATGAGAATGATGCATTGATGCAACAGTTTTTGACCAATGGCGGGAAATCGATTCCTAAGTTGATTATGATTGATAACATTTCAGGAGAGGTTTTGAATACTTTCGGGCCAAGACCAATTGCTGCATCTACCCTGGTTGCCGATTATATAACTAAACATGGTGCCGTAACTGATGAATTGAAGGAAAACTTACAGATGTGGTACAATAAAGATAAAGGTCAAAGTACCATTGGTGATTTGTTATTATTTTTGGGACTTGAATAAAAAAATTATTTTTTCCCTTTGAAATAATAAGTGATGGATCCTATTTGTTTGCTTTTAGAGTCATCAGGGCTAAAACGTGCTTCGTTGGCATATTGTAAAGCACTTTCAGTCAAACAAGCATTCTTAGAATTAGAAGAGGTATTAACGTAAGCATTGATCACTTCCCCTGAATTGTTTACCGTAATATTAATCACGATTTTCCCACCTTCTTCGCACAGATAAACGGGAGGTGGCAGATGTTTGTCCTTGCGATTAACCAAACTATAGGATACACTACTATTGGTGTTTAAGGCAGCATTGTTTGCTAAATTATTGGTAGAATTGTTGCCGGTTGATTTGGCCGATTGGCGCTTTTCAGCAGAACGCATGGCGATCACACTATTTATTTTACTGTAGGATGAGAGTTCGTTTTCGTTTAGCGAATAGTCTGGAGCTTCAGGAGTGTTCTCAACCTCTGTAGCTTCCTCAATGGTTTCAGTAGCTTCGGTTTCCGTGTTTTTAGCGTTTTCATCAAAATCGTTAGAATTAACAGATTTGAAATTCTTCATCATTTCTTTAAATTCATTCTCTGAGTTATAGGCTTTATTGGTTTCTGAAATATTAGGATCATTCATTGCCAACTCCTCTAGTATTTGTTGTTCTTCAGGAGTTAGAGGTGGCGGTAATTCAAAGTAACTTTCCGCCATTCTTTCCTGTTGTTTTTTGATCCCCACAGCAAACATAGCAAGCACCAACGTACTGCTGATTAAAGCGGTAATGATTAAAGCTTTATGTTTTTCTATAATTTCCAAGACTTTCTTTTAATAGGATTTAAACGTTAAACGTATCAATATATGCGTCAAAGTAAGCAAAAAAGTTTAAAAAACCATAAATTCGATAAAAACAGATATGCTTGAAAGCTTTTCTTCCTGTTTATGCCCGAAGCGTTTCCTGGTAAAATCGAGACCTATGAGCCACGAGTTTTTAAAATTATCGTCAAAGTGTCTATGGCCTATTCCTACTTTATATTGTGTTCCGTTTTCAAAGCTGTTCCCTGCTTTGATGAGTTTTCCATAGCCACCTCTTATAAAAAGAACATCATCAAAATCGAGAATGTTATAATTAAATCCCAGATAAACTGGCAGAAAATTTAATTCTTGTCTCATATAATGATCATATTCGACATTGAAATCCACACTTGTGCGTCCATCTAATTGATAGCCTAAAGAATTGTTGACAAACAAGCCATTCAAATTAATAAAGGTATGTCCTTCATCATTTCCAATGGTATAATCTTCATTGTTAGCCAGTGTTGCGGCTATTGAAATCTTATAAAACACGCCGTTAGTTTTACCAGTTCCTTGTGCAGAAAGTTTTAACATTGAAAAACACAACATACAACATAGTAAAAATGTTCTCATAAAGTGATGTAAGGACAATTAAAGCATCAAAAATTATTCCGAAGAAAGCGCGTTGATAAAGTCTTCTACAGATACTGCATTTTCAACATCAAAGTCGCCAATTTTAGTGCGCCTTAACGCTGATAAGTGGGCGCCCGAATTAAGAGCTTTGCCAAAATCGTGGGCTAAGGATCTTATATAAGTACCCTTACTGCAAACCACTCTAAAATCAACTTCTAAGTTGTCGATCCTTGTGATTTCGAACTCTGAAATGTGTACTTGTCTTGATGGGATGTCTACAGCTTCACCAGCTCTTGCAAATTCGTATAAACGCTTGCCATCTTTTTTAAGTGCTGAATATACAGGTGGGAATTGTGAAATCTCCCCAATGAATGGTTTTGTGGCGTTCCGGATTAATTCTTCTGTAAGATGCTCGGTTGGGTAAGTTTGATCAATTTCGGTTTCAAGATCAAAGGACGGGGTTGTACCTCCTAAAACGAAAGTTCCCGTGTATTCTTTTATTTGGGCTTGAAAAGTATCAATTTTTTTGGTCATTTTGCCCGTACAGATGACCAACAAGCCTGTCGCTAATGGATCTAAAGTACCTGCGTGACCAACCTTGATTTTTTTAATTTTGAAAGCGCGACGTATTTCCCAACGCAGTTTATTAACCACTTGAAAAGAAGTCCAATCCAAAGGTTTATCAATTAGGAGAACTTTTCCTTCCTGAAAATCTTCTGCGTTATTCATTTGTAGAATGGTGTATCATGGTTATTTCTGAAATGTTTTGATCTTGAATTTCGTTTTTTGGAACGTTCCAGAAATACACCAATAAAACGATGCCAATTACAATTCGGTACCAACCCCAAGCTTTAAATCCAAATTTAGTCAGGACAGCAATGAAAAATTTTATGGCAATCATGGCAACGACAAATGCAACAACATTGCCAAGTACAAAGAGTATGATGTGAAATTGATCTTGCAAAATCATTTCGTAGCCTTTCATTTCATTAGTGGTACCTTTTCCCCAAGTTTTTACAAATATTGAATATACCGTTACGGCCGCCATTGTTGGTACTGCTAAGAAAAACGAAAATTCGGCTGAAGCTTTTCTACTCAATCCTTGCGACATTCCTCCAATAATTGATGCTGCAGAACGACTTGTGCCAGGCATCATGGCTAAACATTGCCAAAATCCAATGACCAGTGCTTTTTTATTAGGAATGTCTTTTTCGTCTAAAATTTTTGGATTTTGAAACCACTTATCCACAAAGATCAATACGATGCCACCCAAAATCAATACGCTAGAAATGGCAATTTGATTTCCTAAAACCGATTCGATGGCATCATCAAATAAATAACCTAAAACCAATGCAGGAAGCACGGCAATAACTAATTTGAGATAAAAATCAAGATTGGAAAAATCGAAAAACTTTTTCCAGTATAAGACAACCACCGATAAAATGGCCCCAAACTGAATAGACACCTGAAACATTTTTAAAAACTCTCCTTCAGGTAAACCCATTAAAGCTGCCGTAAAACCCATGTGCGC
>JBDTKP010000004.1:0-6187 GCA_039935255.1 Gelidibacter sp.
AAACAAGAATGTGTTTTTAGACACGACTTTCACGAAATATCCAATGGAAGCGATATACATGAACGACACTAAATTATAGTATTGATATATTTAGAAACAAATTTCACAGATTTTCACGGAAACTGATCTTGGTTTCTTTGTGATAATCTGTGAAATTAGCGTCTGTTATTTATCTTACAATCGTCTGCTTTCTATCCGGACCTACAGATACAATAGTAATTGGAATTTCAAGTTCTTTTTCTAAAAACTCTATATAATCTAACAAAGCCTCCGGCATATCTGCAGCGTCTGTCATTTCAGTTAAATCCTCATTCCATCCTTTAAAGTCAGTGTAGATAGGCGTAACGTTTTCTGATTCTATATTATAAGGAAAATGATGTATTACTTCTCCTTTGTAATTGTAGGCGGTACATACTTTTAAGGTTTTGAATCCTGAAAGTACATCACCTTTCATCATAATTAATTTGGTTACACCGTTTACTTGACAGGCGTAACGCAAGGCTACTAAATCCAACCAGCCACATCGACGTGAACGTCCCGTAGTTGCACCAAATTCATTACCGACACGTCCCATGGTTTCACCTACTTCATCAAACAATTCGGTAGGGAAAGGGCCAGAGCCAACTCTCGTGGTGTAGGCTTTGAAAATTCCAAAGACCTCGCCAATTTTACTAGGAGAAATACCTAATCCTGTACATGCACCTGCAGCAGTTGTATTTGAGGAGGTTACAAATGGGTAGGTTCCAAAATCGATATCCAGTAAAGATCCTTGAGCACCTTCAGCCAAAATAGTTTTTCCTTCTTTTTGAGCTTGGTGCAAATATTCTTCAGAATCAATAAAAGTCAATGATTTTAAGACTTCAATCGACTTGAAAAACTCATTTTCCAATTCCTTTAAGTTATATTGCACATCCACATTGTAAAAGGCAATCATAGCTTCATGTTTATCGGCCAATGCACGGTATTTATCTTTAAAATCGGCCATTTCAAGGTCGCCAACTCTAATTCCGTTTCTACCCGTTTTGTCCATATACGTTGGTCCAATACCTTTAAGAGTAGAACCAATTTTCGCTTTGCCTTTAGAAGCTTCGCTCGCCGCATCAAGTAAGCGGTGAGTTGGCAAAATGATATGTGCCTTTCGTGAAATCACCAATGATTTTTTATAGTCCACATGCTGTTCTTCGAGTTTGTCCAACTCTTTGTTGAAAATAACTGGATCAATCACAACACCGTTGCCAACTAAATTGACAGTGTCTTCATGAAAAATTCCTGAGGGAATAGTGTGTAGAACGTGTTTTTTGCCGTTAAAAACCAAGGTGTGTCCTGCATTTGGCCCACCTTGAAAGCGTGCAATAATATCGTAATTAGAGGTCAATACGTCGACAATTTTTCCTTTGCCTTCGTCGCCCCATTGTAATCCTAGTAGTAAATCTACTGCCATGTTAAGATTCTTTTGGTTGTTCGTTTTTTGTTCCGTAAAAGTATAATGAGTGGTGTGAAATGGTGATGTTAAAGACTTCTTCAATCGTCTTTTTGATTGTTTGGATCCTTGGATCACAAAATTCGAAGACTTCTCCCGTATCTGTTAATATAACGTGATCATGCTGCTTATCAAAATATGACTTTTCATAATGTGACTGATTTTGACCAAATTGATGTTTGCGCACCAAGGAACATTCCAATAACAATTCAATGGTATTGTAAAGTGTCGCACGACTCACGCGGTAGTTTTTGTTTTTCATTTTGATGTAGAGAGATTCTATATCAAAATGCTCTTCATTATCATAAATTTCTTGTAGTATAGCATAGCGTTCAGGTGTTTTTCTGTGCCCTTTACCCTCTAAAAAAGTGGTGAACACATTTTTAACTATATCCTGATTGCTGTCTTCTGTTTTTAAACTCATAACTGATCCCGAAAGTTCGGGGCAAATTTACACTTTTTAAACTCGTGTGACCTTATCAATCCCATTAATTTTTTTTAGATTCTCCATGAGCTTTGTTAGCATGGTGCTATTTTTAACGATAACGTTGATCTTACCTGAAAATATACCGTCATCACTCTGAAAACTAATGCTTTTCATATTGACATGCATGTTACTAGAAATAACTTTAGTGATGTTATTAACCAAGCCCATATTGTCAATGCCAGACAAGGTTATCTGTGCTGCAAACTCTTGTTGAGAGGAGTCAATCCATTTTGCTTGCATGATTCTGTAGGCATAATTAGATTGAAGACTTAGCGCATTAGGGCAATTCTTTTTATGAATTTTAATGCCTTCATTGATCGTTAAAAACCCAAAAACGTCATCGCCAGGAATTGGATTACAACAAGCAGAGAGCTTATAATCTAATTTCTCTTCTTCCTTACCAAACACTAACATGTCATATTTGGCCGTGATTTCGTCTTTATCAATATTCTGGACCACCGTTGGCTTACGGATCTTACTTTTAATGTAAGTCATGAAAGCATTGCTCCTTGACGAGGCAAAATCTTTTAGCATAGTATTGTCAAGGGACCCAATACCCACTCTGTAAAAAAGATCTAGACTAGTTTTTAGCTTAAAAAAAACCACCATTTCATTGATGGACTTCTCGTCTAAAGCGATTTTAAGTTGCTTTAATTTGCGTCTTAAAATTTCTTTGCCATCAGCAGCAAATTCCTTCTTTTCGTCTTTTAAAGAAGATTTTATTTTACTCCTAGCTCTAGAGGTGGTCGCGTAGTCCAACCAGTTGCGGTTGGGTTTTATATTTTCTGAAGTCAAAATTTCAACCTGATCACCACTTTGCAATTCATGACTTAAGGGCACTAACTTACCATTCACTTTGGCGCCTCTGGTTTTCATACCAATTTCTGTATGAATACTAAAAGCGAAGTCGAGTGGGGTGGCACCTTTTGGCAGTGATTTTAAATCTCCTTTGGGAGAAAACACATAAATTTCTTTGGAATACAAATTCAATTTAAATTGCTCCACAAAATCGACGGCATTAGTTTCGTTGCTTTCCAAGGCTTCCTGGAGTTTATCAATCCAAGTGTCTAACGCATCTTCCGCCTTACCTTCTTTGTATTTATAGTGAGCAGCGTAACCTTTTTCGGCAATCTCATTCATGCGTTCACTTCTAATCTGAACTTCTACCCATCGTCCTTTTGGCCCCATTACGGTAATGTGTAGCGCTTCATATCCCGTCGATTTTGGTGATGAAATCCAATCGCGCAAACGAATAGGGTTGGGGATAAAATGATCGGTTACAATAGAATAGATTTTCCAGGCCAGAAACTTTTCATTCGCAAAGTCAGATTTATAAATGATTCTCACCGCAAACTTATCATAGACTTCATCAAATGAAACGCCTTGCTTGAGCATTTTTCTTCGGATGGAATAGATGGATTTTGGTCGTCCTTTAATCGTATAGTTTAAGCCTTCTTTATCTAGAGAATCGACGATCACTTTAGAAAACGCTTTAATATAGGCATCTTGTTCCTCTTTACTTTCTTTTATTTTATTATGAATATCATCATAGACTTCGGGCTCTGTATATTTTAGCCCTAAATCCTCGAGATCACTTTTAATATTATAAAGTCCAATTCTATGTGCCAGAGGTGCGTAGATATACAAGGTCTCTGATGCTATTTTCTCCTGCTTGTCTGTACGCATGGAATCCATGGTTTGCATATTATGGAGACGGTCAGCAATTTTAATGATAATAACACGCACATCATCATTGAGCGTCAACAACATCTTTCTGAAGTTTTCGGCTTGGGTTGAAACGTCTGTTTCTTTGCTCAGCGATGCGATTTTAGTCAATCCGTCTACAATTCGGGTGACGGTTTTTCCAAACTTTTTCTCTATGATTTCAAGCGTATAATCAGGATTGTCCTCTACAACATCATGTAATAACGCCGCGGCAATACAAGTTGCGTCTAGCCCAATTTCTTGCGCCACAATTTTTGCCACGGCAATCGGATGGAATATATAAGCTTCGCCTGATTTTCGGCGTTGATTTTTATGCGCATCAACAGCCACATCAAAAGCTTGTCTTATTAGTTTTTTATCAGCTACGGTAAGGGTTTGGTAACTTACTTTAAGCAACTCTTTGTAGGCTTTTGCAATGGCAGCATTTTCCTTTTCTATATCAACTTCTGTCATAAACTAAATGTAATACAAAGAAAGGAAATGGGCAATGATTATTTTGGAGAAATTGTTTGAATACTACTCAAAATGGTTAAAAAATAGCTTTTGATAATTATTAAGGTCAGTAGTTTTTTGATGATTGAATATTGGGCATTTGTGTCGTTTTTAAAATTTTAAAGGAGTGGTTATAGATATGATATAAGATCGGTTCTTTCTATGGTAATTAAAGGAGCTTTTATAGGATTGCACAGTCAGTTTAAAGGGTTGTTTTATAGGTGTTTAAGCGGGATTTGTTAATGGCTCAGTGCTTTTTAGTATCTTGTTTTAATAGTCATAAGTTTTACTGCACTAAAGGAAATGAATGATTATAGTTGCCTCATGCCGATGCAATCGGTTTAATTATTTTGGTTCTTGACATTGGATATTCAATGTTTTTAAAAAAGTAGACTATAAATAGAAGTAGAGACCTAGATTAAAATGGACGACATCTACATATTGTAGTTTTTTTAGCTATAATTTATAGTTATTTGTGAAATGAAATGATTTAATTGACTTAAATTTGTAGAAATATTATTTTAATTCCATTTTATGTCCTTCGAACGCACCCAAGAAAAATTAAAAATTCTCGCAGATGCCGCAAAATATGACGTGTCTTGCTCCTCGAGTGGCAGTAAGCGCGATAACAAAAGTAAAGGTCTTGGCGATGCGACTGGTATGGGTATCTGTCATTCATATACTGAAGACGGGCGCTGTGTTTCTTTATTGAAAATTTTACTGACCAATCATTGCATTTTTGACTGCGCCTATTGTGTGACGCGAAAAAGTAATGACATTAAACGTGCAGCTTTTCAAGTGCAAGAAGTCGTGGATTTGACAATCAATTTTTACCGACGAAATTATATTGAAGGCTTATTTTTGAGTTCAGGAATTTTCAAAAGTGCTGATTATACTATGGAGCGCCTCGTCGCTGTGGCGAAAAAATTACGCCTAGAAGAAAATTTTAATGGCTACATTCATTTAAAATCGATTCCTGGAGCGTCCGATGAGTTGATGAAAGAGGCTGGGTTATATGCTGATCGTTTGAGTGTGAATATCGAGATTCCCACCATAGAAGGTCTGAAACTATTAGCGCCAGATAAGAAAAGAGAAGATTTTATAAAACCGATGATCAAGGTGAAAAATGAAATCATTCAATACCAGTCTGAGAAAAAAATCATTAAAAGCACACCTAAGTTCGCGCCTGCAGGTCAAAGCACACAAATGATTATTGGCGCCAGTGGAGAAAGTGACCAACAAATCATGTGGACCTCTAATTATTTCTATAAAAAATTTAATTTAAAACGCGTCTATTATTCGGGTTATATTCCTATTAGTTATGATTCTCGCTTGCCTCAAATTGGGACTGATGTGCCGATGTTACGCGAAAACAGGTTGTATCAAACAGACTGGCTCATGCGTTTTTACGGATTTGAAGTGCATGAAATTTTGAATGATGAGCATCAAAATCTCGATCTGGATGTTGATCCAAAGTTAGGCTGGGCTTTGAGAAATATGGGCCATTTTCCCGTGGATGTCAATAAAGCGGATAAGTTTATGTTAGCGCGTATCCCCGGAATGGGAATGAAATCAGTTTATAAAATACTTCAAGCGAGACAGTTTAGACGATTAAATTGGGACCATCTTAAAAGTATGGGCGTGGCTTTAAACCGGGCGAGGTATTTTTTAATTTGTGATTCCAGGGATTTTGAAAGACGTGATTTGACTGGACCACAATTAAAATCCATCATTTTACAAAATTCCACCAGTAAGTATCAAAAAACGTTATCCACCCAGTTGAATCTATTCGAATAAATGTTAATTGGTGAAGAACATACACTTGTTTACGACGCTACTTTTGATGGGTTCCTAACTTGTGTTTTTCATGTTTATGAGCTCAAATTAAAAACCGTCACTTTTCAGCGGAAAAATGAAGTCCAAGAATCGCTGTTCGGAAATACTATTGAAATCATCACCGATTTACAAAAAGCGGATCGGGTGTGGAAAGGTATAAAAAGCAA
>JBDTKP010000005.1:0-8176 GCA_039935255.1 Gelidibacter sp.
CTTTCGCGCATATTAGAAAACATGGCAAACAATCGGAGACTTTAAACGTCATTTATATTATTGATGACGAATGGAAGCTCATTGATGACATAGATATTAAGGATTTAATTCTCGCAAGCCCTGATGGGCTAGTTTCGGATCTTATTGATCATCGCTTTGTATCTCTCCATGCTCTGGACGATCAAGAGACCGCTATTCCGGTTTTTAAAGATTATGATCGTGTGGCATTACCTGTCTTAAGCATAGAAGGTGTGCTTTTAGGGATTGTGACGTTTGATGATATCATGGATGTCATCGAAGAAGAGTCCACTGAAGATTTCCATAAGTTTGGATCGGTTCAAAATGCCAGTAAAAACCCACTTAAGGAACGTATTTTCAATTTATATAAAAACAGGATTGTTTGGCTGGTACTTTTAGTTTTTATGAATATTTTTTCGGGAGCGGCTTTAGCTAGTTTTGAAGATATTATTCAATCCTTTGTTGCCTTAGTATTCTTTTTACCATTACTGATAGATAGCGGTGGTAATGCGGGTTCGCAATCAGCCACATTGATGATTCGCTATTTAGCCTTGGGTGAAATTCAAGTATCAGATTGGTATAAATTAATTGGCAGAGAACTTTTAGTATCCTTCTTATTAGGACTGACTATGGCAGCCAGTATTGCCGCGGTTGCTAGTTTTAGAGCGCCAGAAGTCATTGTAGTAGTCTGTATTGCAATGGTTATAAATGTGATGCTTGGCAGTATGATTGGACTAGTTTTACCATTCATATTTACCAAGTTAAAAATTGATCCTGCTACGGCGAGTGCACCTTTAGTCACGTCTTTGTGTGATATTTGTGGTGTATTAATTTACTTTTCCATCGCTTCTAAATTATTGATGATGTAGTTTAAAAATCAAGTACGCCAGCTTAAGAGTTGAGTTTTCTTAGATAATATAAATTGACCTGAATGCAAAAAACAGTTGCATTCAGGTCCAATTTTTATAGAATAGAATTCAAAGCTTTAATAATAACCCTTAAGATGCCACAACTTCACCATATAGATCGAAATCTTCCGCCTCAATAATTTTTACAGTTGCAAATTCCCCTGTTTTCAAATAACATTTTGAAGCATCAATTCGTACTTCATTATCAACATCTGGGGAGTCAAACTCGGTACGGCCAACAAAATATTCGCCTTCTTTTCTATCGATAACAACTTTAAAAGTTTGTCCGATCTTGGTTTGGTTCAGTTCCCAAGAAATCTGGGATTGGATTTCCATAATCTCATTGGCACGTTGCATTTTCACCTCTGCCGGCACATCATCCTCCAAATTAAAGGCATGTGTGTTTTCTTCGTGGGAATAGGTAAAACAGCCTAAACGCTCAAAGCGCATATCTGAAACCCATTGTTTCAACTCTTGGAAATCAGCTTCTGTCTCTCCAGGATACCCCACAATCAACGTCGTTCTGATCGTCATTCCTGGAACCGTTTTCCTGAATTCCTTTAAAAGATTGGTCGTTTTTTCCTTGGTGGTACCGCGACGCATGCTCTTCAGAATATGATCGGAAATATGTTGTAAAGGGATATCTAAATAATTACAGATTTTTGCTTCTCTATTCATGACATCCAAAACATCCATAGGGAAACCTGTCGGAAATGCATAATGCAAACGGATCCACTCAATGCCTTCAACTTTTACAAGGGCTTCAAGCAATTCAGCTAAATTTCTTTTTTTGTATAAATCGAGACCATAGTAGGTTAAATCCTGGGCGATTAAAATCAGTTCTTTAACCCCATTTGCGGCCAATTTTTCTGCTTCAAGAACAAGATGTTCTATCGGTGTACTCTTGTGTTTGCCACGCATTAAAGGAATTGCACAAAAACTGCAAGGGCGATCGCAACCTTCTGCAATTTTTAAATAGGCATAGTTTTTTGGAGTCGTGGTTAAACGCTCACCAATAAGTTCGTGTTTATAATCGGCACCTAAAGCTTTTAATAAAGCAGGCAATTCTGTAGTTCCAAAATACTGATCCACATTCGGGATTTCCTTTTGTAAATCTGGCTTGTAACGTTCGCTCAAGCATCCGGTTACAAACACCTTATCGACCTCACCATCTTCCTTTTTCTGCATAAAATCAAGGATGGTATTGATACTTTCTTCTTTGGCATTATTGATGAAGCCGCAAGTGTTGATTACTACAATATTACCCTCCTCTTCATGTACCACATCTTTGCCACTTGCTTTGAGTTGTCCCATAAGGACTTCACTATCGTAGACGTTCTTGCTGCAACCAAGAGTCACGACATTGATGCGGTTCTTTTTAATCGACTTCGTTCTCATATCCAAAAAAATTAAGTGTGCAAAGATAAGGAATTGAAGTTGATACTTCGACAATGCTCAGCAACCAAATTGATACTTCGACGGAGCTCAGTAACCGAGTTGCAATTACCTGTCCGTCCGCCTGAGCGTCCCCAGCATTTGCAAAGGCGGGAATTTGAAGTTGAAGTTGAAGTTAAAATCGAAATTGCCGGCCCCTACGTAGCTTTTGCGAAGGTGGGTAGCTTTTGTGAAGTCCGAAAGTTGAAACCTATTACTTTTCGATCTTTGTGAAAAAACTTTGCGCCCTTTGCGTTTGAATTTTTTAACCGCAAGGGCGCAAAGAATAGCGCAAGGGACGCAAAGTAACTATGATGAATAGTTTACATCTGAAATAGAACTTTGACACTTGAGTCAAAACAAATGCCCCATTAATTAATTGTAATTTTTAGGTGGAATACGTCTTTTAGAAGCTTGTTCGTAAGTATACGCCCAACCCAATAAAAGTTTTTCAGAATAGGGCTTACCTATAAAAGTCAATCCTTCTGGTTCGCCAATTTCAGAATATCCCATCGGCACAGTAATAGCAGGATATTCAGCCACTGCTGCAAAACTAGCATGAAAATTATTTATAGATAAAATTCCGTCCAAATTGTGTTTTTTCATTGGAGTATCAAAAAACAATCTACCATTGCTTTTAAGAGTGTTTTTGATTCCGTCAAATTCTTCATCAGTGGCAGAGTCAGCAACAATTCCTGCAAATAAACTTTGTCCGTAAGGCATTCTCCCGATAGAATCCTTTTTATTGAAGGACATAACATCTGCCACAGAGTTCACCGTCAGGTTTGGATCTCCCGAAATTTTTATATAATTTGGTAAATCGTTTTGCATATCCAAATTCAAGAGTCTTAAGAAGTCTGGGAGTTCTAACTTCTCCTCTTCGATTTCAACAATAATCGCACCTTTAGTCTTCAAATCAGCAATCCCCCGCACATACAAAGAATCTTTCATTAACTCTTTGAATGCTCCAAAACGTTTTCCTTCCAAATTAGTTTTCTTGAGATTAGCATCATAAAAAGTTATATTCCCCAATTTTGGAGTAACTGACTTTGAATCCTTCTCATCATAACCTAACATCGCATCTAAAACAATAGCAGTATCTGTTACGTTTTTAGCCATTGGCCCAGGCGTATCCAAAGTGGAAGAAATAGGTACAATCCCACTTCTACTTAACAAACCGATGGTTGGTTTTAATCCGACAATAGAATTTTGACTTGATGGCGACAAAATAGAACCTGAGGTTTCAGTCCCAATCGCAGCAACGCAAAAATTAGCAGCAACCGCCACCCCACTTCCTGAACTGGAACCGCCAGTATCAATCGTTTTGCGACCGTAAGGATTTAAGGTTTGTCCGCCAATCGCGCTATAGCCGCTTGGGCAATCGTCGCAAAAGAAGTAGGCCCATTCGCTAAGATTAGCCTTACCAAGAACCAAAGCGCCTTTGGATTTTAATTGTTTGACAATAAAAGCATCATCAGTGATATTATCTTGAAATGCCACGGCTCCCGATGTAGTTGCCATGTCTAATGCATTTACATTGTCCTTCAAAAGAATTGGCATACCGTGTATTGGATGCTTCATTAGTTTATGCAAAAACTCTTGATCTCTAGATCTTGCTTCCTTTATAACGTTGGGATTAATTGAAATTACTGAATTTAATGATATTGAATTTTCTCTATCAAACTTTCTAATACGATAAAGATAGAATTTGGTCAACTCTTCATAGGTAAAATAATTGACCGTTCTTTGAATTTGAAGTTGGGTTATATCTTTCTCTAAGACAAGTGGCTTTAGTCGTTCATAATCAGATTCGGTAAAATCTTCCATTTGAGAATTAATAGTCTCCCAAATTTCCATTTTAGTCAGATTATCAGAATCAAGAACTTTAAAATCTCTAAAATCCTTTTCGGAAATACTGCTAAGCACAGTTGTGTCAACTATAATCTCAATATTAGAAGGTGCAGTCTTTTGAATTTTTGGTTTTTCTTCGGAATTTTTGCAAGAAAAAGTGAAAAGGATCGTAATACAGATTAAAAGTAATTTCATGAGTTGCTGTTTTTCTATAAAAATATAGAAAAATAGGATAATTCAGAGAGGTTAAAATAAGAATTAATTTGATTCCTGTCAGCTCAAGGCTTTTACTTAAAGAAAGAATCTACAAATTCAAATTTGTTAAAAACTTGCAGATCGTCAATACCTTCTCCAACACCAATATATTTTACCGGAATTTGAAACTGGTCAGAAATACCGATGACCACACCACCTTTGGCAGTGCCGTCAAGTTTTGTGACAGCTAATGAAGTGACTTCTGTAGCTGCTGTGAATTGCTTAGCTTGTTCGAAAGCATTTTGTCCTGTAGAACCATCTAATACCAAAAGTACTTCGTGAGGGGCGTCCTCCACTACTTTTTGCATCACACGTTTGATTTTGGTCAACTCGTTCATTAAGTTGACTTTATTGTGCAAACGTCCTGCAGTATCAATAATAACGACATCTGCATTTTTACTGACCCCAACTTTTAAAGTATCAAATGCCACGGAAGCGGGATCACTACCAAAATTCTGACGTACCATAGGCACATCAACGCGGTCTGCCCACACCTGCAATTGCTCAATAGCTGCGGCTCTAAACGTATCAGCTGCACCCAAAACAACACTTAAACCTTGTTTTTTGAATTGTGAGGCGAGCTTACCAATAGTCGTGGTTTTCCCAACGCCATTGACGCCAACCACCATAATGACATAAGGTTTCTTATCTTTTGGAACCGTAAATTCAGTCGCATTGCCACTATCTATTTCAGAAAGTAGCCCAGCAATTTCCTCACGTAAGATTTGATTAAGCTCTGAAGTTCCTAAATATTTATCTTTAGAAACGCGCTCTTCAATCCTATCAATTATTTTTAGAGTGGTATCAACGCCGACATCACTTGAAACAAGAATTTCTTCAAGGTTATCAAGCACATCCTCATCAACTTTTGATTTTCCTGCAACTGCTTTGTTAAGCTTAGTGAAAAAAGAGGCTTTGGTTTTCTCTAATCCTTTATCTAAAGTTTCCTTTTTTTCTGAAGAGAATATTTTTTTAAAAAAACTCATTTTAATACGTTGTTTCTTATTAAATCAAATACTTTATTCTCGGATGCATTTGCGTTAGGGATTGCAGCGGCATCCTTTTTTCTTATAGGATTGAGCTTGCGAAATCCTATAAGAAAAAAGATATAGCGGAAAGCCCGACCTTTTTTTAACTAAATGTTTCTTATGGAGACTTTGTAAGTTTAAAAAAGGTAACGTCAAAAAAAAATTACCCATCAAATCCTTATAATTTTCAATCAAATATAGACATAAAAAAACTGCTTTCAAATGAAAGCAGTTTTTAAAAAATATAGCGTATATATTTATTTTTTCTTCAAAAACTCGTCTACAAACTCAGGTGCAGTAACAGTTTCAATGAACTGGTAAGCGCCTGTTTTTGGTGATTTAACCATCTTAATAGCTTTGGTTAATCTCTTAGATCCTGTTTGTAACGATGCTACGGATTTCTTTGCCATGACTTACTTATTTTATCTCTTTATGAACTGTCATACGCTTAAGGATAGGATTAAACTTTTTAATCTCCATTCTGTCTGGCGTATTCTTTTTATTTTTCGTGGTGATGTAACGAGAAGTTCCTGGTTGTGCAGACTCTTTGTGCTCGGTACACTCTAATATAACTTGTATTCTATTACCTTTTTTTGCCATTATCTTAACTTTTTAGCTTGTGGCTATTATTTTAAAAATCCTTTAGATTTTGCTTCTTTGAGTGCAGCAGCAATTCCAATTTTATTGATGGTTTTCAACGCAGATGTAGAAACTTTTAAAGTTACCCATTTATCCTCCTCAGGAATGTAAAAACGCTTTTTGATCAAATTTGCATCAAATTTACGCTTCGTTTTATTCATAGCGTGAGATACGTTGTTTCCAACCATCGCTTTTTTTCCAGTAAGTTCACAAACTCTTGACATTCTTTCTAACTTTAATAATGTTATTTAAAACAGTTTGCAAATTTAGTAAAACTTTACATTACGAGCAAACTATAATTGTTACTTTTTTAATATTTCTTTTTGGAGCATTTCAAATGCTTTGGTTGCCGCTCTATTAATTACTTTGTGGCGGTGGTTGCCAAATGTGAAACGCTCTGAAATTAAGTTGTCCTTTGTCGCAATGGCAATAAAAACTGTACCGACCTCAGCATCAGCATCTCCCTTTGTTGGCCCTGCATTTCCCGTGGTTGAAATAGCATAATCCGTATCAAACAATTTTAAGGCTGATTTGGCCATAGCCTCTGCCACTTGACTGCTTACTACCGAGAATTCCTTTATCAATTGCTGATCAATTTTCAGAATATCCACTTTTGATTGGGTCGCATAGCTAACCACACTTCCTTTGAAATACTGAGATGAACCTGCAATTGCCGTAAATGATTCGGCAATTTTACCGCCTGTACAACTTTCTGCAGCGGCTACGGTTTTACCTGAATCTATCAATTGTTGACCAATCACAGCTTCAATAGAATCTGCAGCACTTTCAAAGCCCACAAAGATGTCTTGAATTTGCGGTAACAGCAACTCAATTTGATGTTTTATTTCGATCTGAATCAATTGCTTGTCCATCGATTTACCAGAAAGTCGCAAACGCACTCTGCCCAAACTAGGTAAATAAGCCAATTTTATATAGGCTGGCAAATGATCTTCCCATGCTTCGATACGTTCCGCCAAGGCACTTTCGCCTAGTCCGTAAGTCAATAAGGTTTCATGTTGAATGTATGGAAATTGATACTGTTTTATGAGTTTAGGAATGACCATATCGTCGATCAACCCTTTCATCTCAAAAGGCACACCTGGAAGCGAAATGAATATTTTTTCTTCCTTTTCTAACCACATGCCCGGAGCACTGCCATGTAAGTTCATCAACACTTGTGCTTTTGAAGGCACCAGCGCTTGATCTAAATTAACTTGTGTGGGTGTTTTAACAACGAAATCTGCCCAAAGACGTTTGATATTTTCAGTGACGGCCTCATTTCTAACCAGCGTGTCATCAAAATATTCAGCAAGGGTTCTTTTAGTGATATCATCTTTCGTTGGTCCTAATCCGCCAGTAATTATGATAATATTGACATTTTCTTCCGCCTCCTTTAATGATTTTAGAATATGTGCTTTATCATCTTGCACTGAGGTGATTTGATAGACAGAGACTCCAATTTTATTAAGTTGTTTGGCAATAAATGCCGAATTGGTATCGACTATCTGTCCAATAAGAATCTCGTCGCCGATAGTTATAATTTCAGCTAACATCAGAGATTAAAATCGCTTTTAATTTCTTCAGAAGCTCTTTCTATGGCTGCTAAAAGTAATTTTAACTGCTTGGAAACATCCTCGCCTTTTTTCTCTTCTTTTCCCCAATCCTGAACAATAATCAACTCTTCCAAGACACCAAGCTCAAACAAGTCAATAGTTGGTTTCATTTTATGAGCGGCCTGATAGGTCGTATAATAGTCTCTTTCTCCAACGGCTTTTTTTAGTCGTGCTGCATCTTCTGGAACTTCCTCCAAGAATGCCGCAGCTATAGCATTCACAAAACCCTCATCGCCATCCGCCAATTCGCGAACACGGTAAAGTTTATAATTTTCTTCCATTTACTTGATTGTTATTTTGAACATTTCGCGATGCTCTATCCATCCTCTAAGTTCATCATTTGCTTCTACCCTAGCAACTCCTGAGGGTGTACCTGTAAAGATAATATCTCCAATCTTCAAAGTGAAATATTTTGACACATATTCTATAA
>JBDTKP010000006.1:0-5651 GCA_039935255.1 Gelidibacter sp.
GTTTTGCCTATATGTTTGGTTTGCAGGAGAGTGGCTATAAAACTATTTCATTATAATTTAGATTTGAAAAGTATAAACCACATCTCATACAGTAAAAAACCCTCGACTCGAGGGTTTTTTTTTAGAGTAATTCTTGCCAAGGGTAGTTTTTGATCTATTACCCTCCATAAAACAAAACCACCCATAAAATTAGGGTCAACAGAATGATAGCAATAAAAATGCATTTAAAAAACATAGGAAACCTTTTAGTTTCACCGCGTTTGTCCACAATATAGCGATAAATGGCATAGCCTATTTGAGCAACAAAATAGCTGAGAATAACCCCAACAATGCTATATTTCAAAAGCGTAGGTTCTCCACTATCAAATAGGAATATGGAAGTATAAAACAAAAGAAAAAATACAGCACCCAGAACCCTTATTCCACTATCCCATATTTTATCGTGATCAAACCATTTTCTCTTTTTAGCATTCTGCGGAAACTCGCCATCCTTGGTAAGAAATTTATAACGGTTGTTATTCCGAGTCCAAGTTTGCCAACTGAATATTAACCCAAGTGGAATTCCAAAGCCGAAAATTAACACCGAAAGAGGCATCAGAGATTCGATAAGTTTGTTTTCGGGGATATTGTTCCATGTATAAAATAGGATGACCACTAAGCTACACAAACAGGTCAGCATCGTGGTTTTTAAGTAATAGTTTAAGGAGCCACTTTCAATTTTGGAAGTCCATAAGGAAACAAATTTTTGATCTTTTTTTGTCATAAATGACAGCAGTTTTAATTGGCAACGTTTAACGTCATTTGAATCGTTGCTTAGGTAACAGCTAATCTAGCAAATAAAAACCGAAAAGAAAATCGGTGATAATTTTCGGAAGTAGATTCATAGTTGCGATTTGTTTTATAGGGTGTTGTCTTTTCTCATAGCGCTTTATAGTGTCACATTTGCTACGAACAAGCATTAGTCAGGACTGCTGTAGCGCCTGTAATGTCTCCAAGAATAAAATTGAATATCGAAATTCCGAGGATTCCTCTGTAGTGAAAGAGGAAGTCACAGCTTACAAGCTCTATTGATATATCGTTTTTATCATTCCATTCATTTCATTTTCCATATAAATCCAGAAAAGATGCTGAGGATAAGTTAAAAAAATCTACTAAAAAATGTGCCAATATAATCCATCTCAAACTATCGGTTTTCTTATAAACGAGACCCCAAATTATTCCCATAATAAAGGTGGAAATGATGACTGTTAATCCACTGTTCAATTCTGAATTCACTCCAAAAACCGCGTGACTAAAAGCAAATACTGAGCTAGTGAAAATTACTGCAGTCCAATTTGACCAATTTTTTGTGTATTCGAAAAGTAGTCCGCGCCAATAAAATTCCTCAATCCAAGGATTGATAAGCGCTAATAAAATCCAAGGCAGCCAAATTTGTCAAATAGTTAATGTTTCGTAATGCATTAAAAATAAAGGAAGGGGAAGTAATCCAATAAATAAGGCTAAAATGTTCCAACCGAATGAACTTTTTGATTTTTGCAAAAACTTTTTTCTGGTCTCTATTTCAGTATATCTCAAAGTGAAAAATATAAAAAGACACCATTGAACCAGGATGACGGGTATAAAAGCCCATTTCCCTATAATGCTTCCGAACAGAAAGGCAATTCCAAAGCTTGTAGCGATAATCAAAAATGGTGATGCAAGAACTACTTTCTTTTTTGTGAATTTCATTCAGTATTGCTTTAGTGAATTGATTGCCGACATTTATGTAAGAGATGCGGCATCAAAGAGGTGTTCTTCCTTATTCATGGATTATTTCAAACGTCTCACAACTTGAAGATATGTACCAAACATATTTATTGCCAATCTTTTAAAAATACAGGAATACGGTCTTGTAGTTAAAATTTCAAAGCAAGATATAATATTAAACGCTAAAGAACACTATAGAAATGTCATCATAAAAGTTCATTCCAATTTAATAATAGGGTTATAAATACTTGTTTATTAATTTATTACGTTTGTTCTTGTGGATCATAATAGCTAAAGAACATCTAACCCCTGCATGCTCTATTAAAACAAAATCTTTATCTCAAAAACCTAAATTCAAATTCTAATAATCCAAAAAAAAACCCTCAAATCGAGGGTTTCTATAATTTCTATATGTAAATAATAAATTAATTACTCAGGTTTATCAACCGAAGCATCCCGCGCCAAAGGCATTTCATCGGGAGCGTTCTCTAAAAACTTATCCAAATTGAATAGGGATTCGTCCGAAGCTTGTGGTCCACCCGCAATTTTAAGTTTATCTAACAATTCCATAACCATTTTCTCTTCTTCTATTTGTTCTTTCACAAACCATTGCGCAAAATTAAAAGTTGCCCAATCACCCTCTTTATGTGCCAAATTGACGATTCCATAAATGGCGGTGGTATTATCAACTTCGTGTTTAAAAGTCTTTTCAAAACAGTCCTGCAAATTGGCGGGATCTTCAGGTGGTGCTTTAATGGCCGTTATTTTAACCGTGCCGCCCCGCTCCATAATATATTGCATCACTTTCATCATATGGTCGCGCTCTTCGCCGGAATGTCTGAACAAGAAGTTTGCAATACCACCATAACCTTGAGCGTCCGCCCAACAGCCATAGCTGAGGAAAATCTGCGCTGCTTCAGCTTCTTTTGCCACTTGATGGTTTAAAATGTCTTCTATTTTTTTTGATAATCTGTTAGTATCCATGAATTATAAATTTTAATGAACCCTAAAATAACGTAATTTCTGAAAGAGGGATTGCCTCATTAGCTACAATTGAGTGTTGTAATAAATGTTTTAATTAATACATTCATTTTGGTTTATGAGTTATAATTTTCTTTGATAGAAGTATTGTTAAAATGATTTGTTCAGTAATTTTATAAATAAATTAAACAAAATAATTATGAGCACAGAAAATTTATACAACGACGACGCTAAAAAGAAAATTAAGGAAATGGCTGAAGACATCGACTTTACCATGATGGCAACCAATCTTAAAAAAATACCGTTACATATGGTTCCTATGAGTACCAAAAAAGTGGACGAGCAGGGTAATATTTGGTTTTTAAGCAATAAGAACAGTACGCACAACCATAATATCATGAATGATAATAATTTGCATCTTATATATGCTGACAAAAGTAGCATGCAGTTTCTGAATGTTTATGGAAATGCGACAATTACCACCGATAGAAAAATCATTGAAGAATTGTACGGTAAAGGTGATGATGCTTGGTTTGAAGGAAAAGACGACCCAAATATTACGGCGATTTCTATAAAACCTACAGAAGCTTTCTATTGGGATCCTAAAAACAACAAACTCATCACTTTGTTAAAAATGGGGGTTGGAGCAGTGACTGGGAATCAACCCGATACTATGGATGTTGGGAAGTTAAAACCATAATAACTATTATAACTCGAACTTCGGTTCGAGTTTTTTTAACCATTTCAGTTATTTTACTTTTTTAAAGTAAGCCTATTAATAAGATATAAAATCTCTATTGAAACTCGTAAAATTCACAAAAAAAGGCATTTATTGCATCCCTGGAAAATTTTATCTCGATCCATGGTTGCCTGTAGATTATGCCATTATTTCGCACGACCATGCCGATCATGCGCGTAATGGAAACAAGTATTATTTATGTCAAACCGATTCTAAGGCCATTTTAAAACACCGTCTGGGTGCAGATATTCAGGTAGACTCTTTAAATTATAACGAACCTCGATTGGTCAATGGCGTACAAGTCAGTTTCCATCCCGCCGGCCATGTGATTGGTTCGGCACAGATCCGATTGGAATATAAAGGTTTCGTCGTGGTTTTTACGGGCGATTATAAAGTGAAAAATGATCATTTAACCGTTCCTTTTGAACCTATAAAATGTCATGAATTTATTACTGAAAGCACCTTTGGACTTCCTATTTATAATTGGCTAACTGAAGAGCAACTGCAGCAGCAGATGCACGATTGGGTCATGAAAAATCAATCCCATAACCGAACGAGTGTGTTTTTGGGATATTCCTTAGGAAAGGCGCAACGCATCATGAAACTTATGGAAGGCGTTGATAAAATGTATGTGCATTCTGCTATCCATAATTTAAATAATGCCATAGAAAGTTCTGGAATTGCGCTACCACAGACAGAATTGCTCACTTACGACTTTAAAAAAGAAGATCTTCAGAATAAAATCGTCATCATGCCACCAGGATTATTGGGATCGAAGTTATTGAAGAAAATCCCCAATGCCGCTACTGCTATTTGTTCAGGATGGATGCAAATTCGTGGTAATCGACGTTGGCAAGCGGTAGATGCAGGATTTGCCGTGAGTGATCATGCAGACTGGAACGGATTATTAGCTGCCGTTAAGGCCACCGAAGCAGAAAAAGTATATGTGACCCATGGCAGTCAAGCGACGTTTTCAAAATACTTGAATGAAATTGGCATCCCATCTGCGGAAGTGAAAACTGAATATGGATCGGACGAAGATGATAAAGAAGTAACCACAGAAAAAACCGACGTCTCATGAAGCATTTTTCTGAACTTATCAGCGCCATCGAAATCACCAATAAAACCAACGCAAAAATTGATGCATTGGTCGATTATATGAAAGTAGCTCCCGAAAAGGACAAACTTTGGATCATTACTTTATTTACAGGGAAACGGCCTTCAAGGCCCGTTAAAACAACGCTGATGCGCCTGTGGTGTTTGGAGATTACGGGCTATCCGGAATGGCTCTTTTTGGAAAGTTATAGTAGTGTAGGCGATTTGGGCGAAACCATCGCCTTAATGCTTCCAGATCCCACACATCATATCGAAAAATCCCTGAGCACTTGGATGGAAGAATTGATTGCTTTACGGCCTAAATCAGACGAAGAAAAGAAAGCCTATGTTCTCAATGCTTGGTCAGGATTGCAAATGCAAGAGCGTTTGATTTTCAATAAGTTAATCGGCGGCAGCTTTAGGATTGGTGTATCTAAAAAAACCTTAGTTAATGCATTGTCCAAGTATTCCGGAATTGATGCCAACCAACTTATGCACAGTATTATTGGCCATTGGGATATCAACACCATTAGTTTTGAGGATTTGATTCAAGGCGAGCATATCAATTATGACAATTCTAAACCTTATCCGTTTTGCTTGGCGTATTCACTCGAAAAAGAACTGCCTGAATTGGGTACACCAGAAGAATGGCAAATAGAATATAAGTGGGATGGTATTAGAGGGCAAATTGTGAAGCGTAACGACGAAATTTTTATTTGGTCACGAGGCGAGGAATTGGTCACCAGTCAATTCCCAGAACTGGTGTCTGCTATGGAAACGTTTACGGACGATTTTGTCATTGATGGCGAAATATTAGCGCTTAAAGATAATGCAGTGTTACTATTCAACGATTTGCAAAAACGACTGAATCGTAAAAATGTCAGTAAAAAAATGCTGGAAGAGATTCCTGTAGGCTTTTATGTTTACGATGTGTTAGAATGGAATGGTCAAGACATTCGCACCAAACCTTTAAAATACCGACGGCAGATTTTAGAAACCTTATTGACTTCTAAAACTTTACCAAACCACATTGTTATTTCTGAAATTATTCCGTTTACAGATTGGAGTGCCTTGGATGCGATCCGAAATC
>JBDTKP010000007.1:0-8724 GCA_039935255.1 Gelidibacter sp.
TACTTCGCATTATGGAATCGCGAGTGTCGGTTAATGGGTTTGAGGTTATAAAATCTGATATAAGTATTACCGCTTTTGATTTCTTCGATTCCCATTATTACGAAGTTGATAAAAAACAGAAAAAAAATTATAAAGGTTTAGCTTTTGAAAACATAACCGTTTCTAAGAAGTTATAAAATCGAAAACCGTACTACATACCGAAATCTGTATCTAAGCATTTTTATGAAAGCTCCAAAAATCATGGGCATCATCGCTATTTTAATCGGAATAGCACTCGTGACCATTGACTATTGGATTTCTTATAAAGCAGAAGGTTATCTTTATTCAAACGTGACCGATATTCCGAAAAACAAAGTGGGCCTACTTTTAGGCACCAGCAAATACCTTTCCAAGGGAGGCATCAATCCCTATTATTCCCATCGTGTGGATGCTACTGTCGCTTTATACAAGGCTGGAAAAATCGATTATATCCTCATTAGTGGCGATAACAGTCAGATCAGTTATAACGAACCTCATACCTTCAAAAAAGACCTTGTCAAAAGAGGCATTCCAGAAGATAGAATTGTACTCGATTATGCAGGATTTAGAACTCTAGATTCGGTCGTTAGAGCGAAGGCAATTTTTGGACAACAGGCTATAACCATCATTTCCCAAGCATTCCATAATGAGCGTGCCATCTACATTGCCAATAATTTTGGTATGGATGCCATTGCGTTCAATGCCAAAGATGTCGGTAATCGCTTTGGCTTGAAGACAAGATTAAGAGAGTATTTGGCCAGAACTAAAGCATCGATGGACGTATTATTCAGTGTTGGTCCTAAATTTATGGGAGAAGAAATTCCAATCGGAGAAACTATAATTGGCGCCGAGTAGGCATTTCTAAAGTTTTTACTTTTTTTACGGATCCAATAGGCGTCAAAAACAAGTAAAAATGACCTATTGGAAATAGAGATACTCCCACCTTTTACAAGTGTCTATTTCATTTTGTGAAAATAAAAAACCATCTACGGATTATTCGAAGCGACCTCTCAAGTCATTGAATAACATAATTATCATGTTCACCTGAACTGAATATTATGTATTTTTATAGCACTATAAATTCAAATACTTCATATGAAAAAAATCGCACGCTATTCATTTTTAATGCTTTTGGTGTTTTTCTCCTGTAAACAGGAATCCGAAAAAAAAGCAACTCCCCTTACTATTGGTCAATTGATCATCTCGGATGAAAAACCTAAACCAGGAGACCATTTAGATCTTACGTACAACAGCAACGGAGAAGTTGAAGCCTTTTATGTCTACATGGTGGGCGACAAAAACTACCCACTGGATATTGAATTTTCAGATAAAGATGGAGAACAAAAAAGTTCCATAAAAATTCCCGATTCTGCCGTAGCGTTAGCTTTTATAATAAAAACTGATGATAAATATGACGATAATGATAAAAAGGGTTA
The DNA here is from genome assembly GCA_039935255.1 of Gelidibacter sp. Classification (GTDB taxonomy): domain Bacteria; phylum Bacteroidota; class Bacteroidia; order Flavobacteriales; family Flavobacteriaceae; genus Gelidibacter. The sequence goes on from JBDTKP010000007.1 coordinate 1,455, forward strand.
CTTGATACCTTTATACACGAAGGACGACCATCAAATGCCAGGAAGCAATTCGGCAATCGCCTACTACCCTATCCAACACGGTGGGGATTACGGCATGAAAGGAGATGAAAGCGCTGCAATAAGCACTATTAAAGCTGAACTTGAGACCAACCCTGGTCTAAAATCCGATTGGGAAGTACCTTATTTGCAATTGCTCTACAAAAACGATAAAGAAGAAGCCAAAAAGCTAATTGATCAGTATGCCCATTCTGTAGGCAAGAAATCTGATGCCACTGAAAAAGAATATACTTCAGTATTGCAGTTTTACAAAATGTTGAAAGAAGAGGCTAAAGCGGACTCCCTAAAAAAAGTAACGCTTGCCAAATACCCGAAAGGCACTACTGCTAATTATGAAATGATTGAGCAGTTTCAACAAGAAAGTGATTTAGAAAAAAAAGCAGGCATCTTCAAAAAGTATTCTGAAGCAAACACAAAATCTGGAAACTTAGGGAATTATATGGCTGCCACCTTATCCAGAGCTTATTATAAGCAAAATGATATGGACAACTTTGAAAAATACTTGACTCTGATTGATGACAAATTAAGTAGAGCTTCTACTTTAAACAATCTCGCATGGCCAATGGCCGAAAGCGGCGAAAACTTGGATCAAGCAGAAAAAATGTCCAAAACATCGCTTGAACTCGTCACATCTCTACAAAGAAACCAAGATGACAAACCCGATTATTACACGAATAACCAATACAAAAAAAGTCTTGAATCCGCCTATAGCATGTATGCAGATACGTATGCTTTTGTTTTGTTTAAACAAGGCAAAGTGAAAGAAGCGATTACCTATCAAGAAAAAGCACATGATCGCAAAGGAAGAGATGTTGAAGCCAATGTACGTTACATTGAATATTTAGTAGCTGACAACCAGTTTGAAACCGTTAAAGACAAAGCAGAAAATTTTATTAAGTCAGGTAACAGCAATGCAAAAATAAAAGATGCGTATAAAATGGCGTATCTTAAACTGAATCTGTCCGCTACTGATGTTGACGAAAACTTAGTAGCTTTTGAAAAAGAGGCTTACGCTACACAAGTTGCGGACATCAAAAAAACGATGCTTGATGAAGAAGCACCAACATTTACCCTAAAAGATATAAAAGGGAAGGACGTTTCTCTTGAATCTTTAAAAGGCAAAACAGTCATCTTAGATTTCTGGGCAACATGGTGTGGCCCTTGTAAAGCATCATTCCCAGGAATGCAGGAAGTTGTTACCAAATATAAGAATAACGACAAAGTTGTGCTCTTATTTGTGGACACTTTCGAAAGAGGACCAAACAGAGAAAAAATGGTTGAAGATTTCATTAAGAGCAACAAATATGATTTTCATGTGGTGTATGATACAGAAATTGAAGGCAGCAACGCTTTTGAGGTTGCAGCAAAATACGATGTTTCTGGTATTCCGACCAAAGTAATCATAGGTCCTGATGGAAGAATGAAATTTAAATCGGTGGGCTATAATGGCTCAAACGAAAAGCTAGTCAAAGAACTTGATATTATGATTGATATTTTGAAATCATAAAATGATAGAAGCTAGGTTTTAGAGGTTAGATCGAGAATATAGACTCTTACCGCAAGTCACTCATCACGGTAGATTCATAGCTGAACTCTGAAAAAAATAGCAATGTTAAACGATTCCACTATCATTAGATTTAATCGGATAACAATAACTTAAAATCCAAAAGCCTGAAATTTAATTTTCAGGCTTTTTTATTTGATTAACTGATGAACTGTAAAATGATTTCCATTTGTTTTATTTTGTTAAATATGGATTTTCATAATAGTACTTATTCGAACCCTTTACATTTCTAAAATCCATACTCATTATAGTGTCTGAATTTTTTCTTTTGATTTTTAATTTGATAGATTTTCTTTCTTTTATAATTATATCGCCAACTTTTATTTGGTCAAAAAGATCAAGGCTTTGGAAAGAGAAATCAATTTTGTCAATTCCGAAAATTTCATTTTCCAGTTCAATAATACATCTATTTTGTTCATCTTTTGCAATATATTTATCGACCACGATTCCGTCGTATTTTGCATGAAAATCGTCATAAACTATTTTGTCAAAGTATTCTTTTTGAGACATTGTATCACATGCAATAGCTCCAAATAATATGATAACGCTAAAGAAAGCTCTTAAATTCATTAGATAATTTTGGGCTTTTAGAATACTTAACACCATAATATATATATATCACATGTGGCGCCTGCCGGCAAGCTGATAGAAACTGAGTTTGGATGTGTTTTTCAATTATCTTTTCTCTGCATATTTAAATTTATCGAAGTTATCGGGCAATTCATTCGTCACGGTCAATCGGTTGGATGTTATATTCGGTTTAATTTTAATAACCTTAGTGTTTTCGTCAATTTCCACATCGTGATCACTTCTCATATTTACAACATCAATATGCAAAGCTTTAAACTGGTGTTTTCCCGCTTCAAGATGGATAATAACATATTCACTCGGTCTAATTTGACCCAACGGCACATTGTCAATCCAAACGTTTAATCTAGCCGTGTTATCAAGTTTATGCAAAATGTCAGCACCGTTATAAATTAATACAGTCCCATTTCCCAACTTATCGAGATCAATCGCTTCCAAGTCGGTTTCAATAAAAGTGTAATCAGAAGTAATAGGTTTTAAACCACAAGATGTAATTAGTAGGATTACTGCAAGGAAAACTATGTTTCTATGTTTCATGGCATTAAATTGATTTATTGTTTGATTAAATTACACCCAACCTAGGGAGTGATGGTTTCATGGGCAAATATCTAATTTACTAAAAAATCAATTGCGTCAGATTTTATTTTTTACTTTGATGTAATTCAATCGCTTCTAAGTATTTCATTCCGACAGACTTTGTTTGGGCGTTTAAAAATCCATTCAGTTCTGGGTGATTTTCATCAATCCAGCTTAAAAGTTCATCTCTGTTTTTAATAAATATCGCAACATTAAAATCCTCGTATCGAATTCTATCAACCCGGACTATCTTATTATTATCAAAACGGATAATTTCATTCCAGACCATTGGTTCGTCGTGAAGAAAAAATATTCTTTTGTCTATTTTAGAAATTTTGGCTTTGATAGTTTCGTTTTCTTGCTCAATTTCAAGTATCTTATAGGTTGGATCAAATACTGAATCCCATTCCAACCATTCAAGATATCCCTCTTTAGAAAAATTCTCTTCGTAATCGTCTTCATTTTCCCTAACTACGATACTTTCTCCCAATAAAGCGAACATTCCTGAACCGTCAGAACTGTCAAGAAACTTATAGTATTTCTTTGCTATTTCAAGTTTGTCAATCTCCTTTTCAGAAGTTTTGCAGGATATAAATCCAAATGTCAAAAATAAGGATAGAACTATAATTTTATTCACTGCTTTTTCGTTTTTAGCACAATGCAATACAACTTTTGTGTATGGACCGTTGCGTGTTTCACACACGAACCATTAAAGGTACAAAACTACGTGAAAATTCCGCAGGGATTTTCCAGATGAGCACAGACCCAGCAATGGTTTATACTCGGCTTGTTGTAAGTAGTTTTTTAATCCGCAAGATTTGATTCCGCTATTCGATTCTTTGCGTTATTCAAATCCGATTCACTTTCCCAAATATCGACTTTACTATTCTCAACATAATAGTTGTCAATGAATAAATCGGCAAATTGATCAGCATTTAATGCCGTTCCGTCTTTTTTTGCAATTTCAGAATTTCGCAACCATAAATCCTTAATTGCAGTTTCAATGGTGTCCGATAAATTCAGCACTTTTTTTATCGTTTTTTTCCAATTTCCAAAGTCAGTTGAAAAAACTTTGTCAAGATTCATTTCCTCAATCATCGAATTCTTTTCAGATGGTAATTCTTTCAGAGTATCAAGAATGAAAGCTTTGAAAAACACATTGATATTCATATCTGTTTTTTGAGATTCAGGTTTCCTTTTCCAACTAAAAAGTTTCATTGATTACGTTTTTCTTAAATTACTTACAACAATAGGATATAAGCACAGATGACAAGTCGACCTTTGGCTTACGCGTTGAACCATGATGAACTCTCTAAACTTGTCGAAGAATTGGAGGAGTAAATGACGCTTAAGTCGATGATCACTTTATTTATTTCCCATCCACATAATCCTGCAAATACTCAAAACGCTTGGTAAGCTTACCATTTTGGGTGATTTTGGCGCGCTTAAGAATGCCGCGCTCATCATCATTAAAAAATGCGGGAATGACATGCTCAAGAAACATATCTCCAAAACCTTCACTGGCATCCATTGGGAGCTCACAAGGTAAATTATCGACAGCCATTACGGCTATAGCATCTTTAGCGTCAAAAGCCACTTCTTTTTCAGTGGTGGCATCATAGCCATAAAAAGGATCAACGATGGTTGATGCTCTTATGGTTGACGCTACCGGACCATCAATGTCACAGCTGATATCTGCCACAAAATCAATGTTGAAATTGGGCGACTTTGCATCTTTACGAGTGAATAAAAAGGGAGCATCGTTCCCATAAAAATGGCCCGCTATAAATAGATCCGTCTCTTTGGCATAAGGCATGAAATTACTCTCGTAACTGTCTGGATGTTTATAAAATTCTTGCTTATTTCCAACTTTTCCATCTTTACGCTTGTTGTACTCCATGACGTCTACCATGCAATACACAGGCTCCGTAAACTTTGAAGTCAAATAGAGCGCATCTTTGACCTCCTTTATTTTCAAATGATCGATAATTTCCTTTGCCCCATGGGCAACCTTTCCAGTCCCTGAAAGTAAAATTTTTATAGGCGGGATGGTTATTTTATCTAATTCCGATTTTACTTGGTTCAAATCAGAAAGTGTTTCGACTTTTGGCAAATTGAATAATCCGTCTCTTAAACCCAATCCTCTAAAAGCATTATAAGCACCAACTAATCCCGCATAACGTCCAAAACCTATTAAGCGTGCACCACTTTGTTTAACGATGGTCTCGTGATCAATTAATTCGATGTTTTTTTCAAGCATCGCTTGTAGCAGCTGCCTATTATGGGGTTGTTTTTTAATGGTATGTGAAAAGAAAATATATTTTTTATTCGGAATTAAGGCTTCGATTGGCACCTCCTTTACCCCTATCATCACATCTGCATCAGATACATCATCGGTAACGTTAAAGCCCATTTTTTCATAAGCATCATCTGAAAACACCCTAACATCACTGGATTCAATAATAAATTCTGCTTCAGGAAATAAGGTTCTAACTTCTGATAATTTTTCGGGTGAAAACACGACGCGTCTGTCAATGGGGATTTTACGTTCTTTGATAATGGCAAACTTCATAGATTATTGGGGATTTCGTTATTGAAAATTGATAAAATAGTTAGGAAATTACTTATAAATCAACTTTTTCACGAAAATAAGCCGATTTCAATGTTTTTACAAGCATTCCTAAATAAAAATCTTTTCCGCATACTTTACTTTTGCAAGTCTCGTAAAATAAATCAAGACCATTAACCTAAAGCTTGATTTTTCAACAGGAGGTTTTCATTAATACAATAGGGTTCGATGTCTTGGCCTAAACTTCCATTATCCCGTTACCAATATTAAGACTATTTCCCAAGCATTCAAATTTTAGGTTTAAAAAATGGTTTTTCATAAAATGTGAGTCGGATGCCTAAAAGTAGAATGATCCCACCAATAACCATTTGCACAGAAATCTTTTCGTCAAGCAACCACCACGCTAAAATAGAAGCTAATACCGCTTGCCCCAACAAACTCACTGACACACGAGTGGCACGCATGTGTTTGGTGGCAAAACTGATGAGCAACCACGCTAACAGTTGGCATACCACGCCTTGAATAACTAATACTAACCATCCCGCATCTGAAAATCCGCTAAATGGCTCATTCAAAGCATAACTCAGCCCGCCCAAGGCAACGACTGATGACAGCAAGCTGATCATCATAAACGTCAAAACCTCCATTTCACCCAAAATTCTTTTGCTCGTCAGCATATAAACGGCATAGAGCATGCCCGAAAGGATTCCAAAGATGAAAGCCAAATTAAAATCGAAGTTGAGAAACAAATCAAAGCCCACCAAAAACACCATCCCGATGATAGCCACTATAGTACCAAGCCAAAAATTTCGTTTTGGTTTATCTTTCAAGAAGAGAAATGCACCGATACCCACCCAAACCGGTGATAGATTAGTCAACAAAGTTGCTTGGGTGGCTGTTGATTGCTGAATGGCAATGTTCCAGACACCAACATCGAGGCCAAAGACAACCCCACAAATCACGGACAACCAAAATGTTTTTTTGGAGGGCACTTTAAATTGTTTCGTAATAAGAACATACGGCACAAGGATCGCCGAAGCAATGGCCATTCTATAAAACGCAGAGATAAGTCCAGGGGTAAGATTTAACTTTACCAAAATTGGAAATATAGAAATACAGATAATGCCAACAGCAAGGGCGATTCTTGGTTTTGTCATGATTTGAATGTTTAAATTAGAAGTTGGCAAAATTAAGCGCAAATCATCTCGCGAAGCTATATTAAATTAGTTAGTTTTGATACTATAGTATCCTAAAAACGCAATATATAACTCCGAAATCGAAACAATAATATTATCTATCTAAATTAAAGCCAACCACACTTATATTAAAAAACGTCAATTTGGCATGCAAAAGAGACAAAGGCAAGCTGGCATAATTTTTGAAATAAGCTGTACAGATTTGCATGTTTAGAACAAACTTTTGATAACTTTGCAATCTGCGTTAGCGATGGAGGCATTGTTGGAGCTCCTTGAAAAGAGCGACTGCCGAGAGCGCGACCTGAAAGGGAACGCCCACTTCTCGATACAATTTCGATAAAAAATCGAAATCACTCGAAGTGAACAAATTATCATACACTTGGGGTCGACTGGTTTTGACAGCGAGATTTATTGAACGGTAAGCACGTCGTGTAATGAAATTGAAACACGTAAAAGACTATTTCGAACTTTCAAACGGCGAGAATAACTACGCTTTAGCTGCTTAATCCGAATCACAGTAGGATTTGCTAATCCCTGCTAGGCAGGGAAGCTGAATGTCTCTTGAAAGCCCTGGTCAGCGGCGGTCAGCTCAGAGACATCGTAAATGTTGACATAGGGAGCAAAGCGCTTTGATTTGCTCTTGAAACTAAAGAAGATAAGTTGTAAGTGGGTTGTCTTTAACCAGCTTGCAATCGAAAAAACAAGAAAAGAATAAACGTG
>JBDTKP010000008.1:0-7516 GCA_039935255.1 Gelidibacter sp.
TAAAACCCGATTAAAAATCAATTAAACGTGTCCGTTGGTTTCAAAAAAACCAAGGGGAAACAAGGCCTATGGAGTTGATCACATTTTATATTTTAGCAATTGTTTTTTTTGCGACCTTAGTCCGCTCCACTTTTGGGTTTGGTGAATCGCTCGTGGCTGTTCCATTGTTAATTCTTTTCATCCCCATTGAAATCGCCGTGCCGCTTTCGGTGTTAATTTCAATTTTTATTGCAGCGATTATTGTTGTGCAAGACGGAAAAGAAATTCATTTTAATAGTGCAAAATGGCTCATTATTTTTGCAGCCTTAGGAATTCCGATAGGTCTATTTCTACTTATCTATGGCAATGAAAGCACTACAAAAGCACTGTTAGGATTACTACTTATTTTGTATTCAGGCTATTCCTTAATTTCCAAAAACACATTCAAATTAAAGACCGACCATAAAATGTGGCTTTTTGTTTGTGGTTTTTTATCGGGAATACTTGGTGGTGCTTACGGTTTAAACGGACCTCCATTAGTTATTTATGGCAACCTTCGTGGTTGGACGGCTAAGAATTTCAGAGCTACGTTGCAAGCCTATTTTCTACCCGCAAGTATTATTGGTATGTTTGGATATTGGTACAAAGATCTATGGGTCTGGACGGTTACCTATTATTTTCTGATTTCTATTCCAGTAATCATTCCCGCAATTCTTCTTGGCAGATACTTCAACCACCAACTAAAAGACGATACATTTTTGAAATATGTCTTTCTAGGATTGCTGTTTATAGGCACACTATTGCTAAGTCAAGTCTTGATTTAAATAAAAATTAAGCGACCAATTTCTCTTTGGTTATTTTATCTACAACTAAGGCAATAGCGCCATCACCAGTAACATTACAAGCGGTTCCAAAACTATCCATTGCGATATATAAGGCAATCATTAAGCCTAGCATTTCTTCATTAAAACCTAACATCGATTGTAAAATTCCTACGGCAGCCATAATAGCGCCTCCAGGAACTCCGGGGGCTGCAACCATAGCTATGCCTAGCATAAAGATAAATCCAGCAAAGAGTGTAAAAGTAAAAGGCATGCCATGTAAAATCATTAAAGCCATCGCACAAGCGGTAATTTTCATGATACTCCCAGATAAGTGAATGGTGGCGCACAACGGAATTACAAAGCCTGCAATCTTTTCAGAAACCCCATTTTTCAAGGTTTGTTCTAAAGTCACAGGAATAGTAGCCGCTGAAGACTGCGTACCTAATGCCGTAAAATAGGCAGGCATCATGGTGCCCAATAATTTGATAGGGTTTTTCTTTGTGAGTGCGCCAGCAATGGTGTACTGAAGCAATAAGAGTAAAATATGCAAAGCGAATATGACGCCAATAATACTTATAAACACTTTTAAAATAGAAAAGACCTGCCCGTTATAAGCCATACTAGCAAAAATACCTAGGATAAAAAGCGGCAAAAGCGGTACAATAACCTTCTCAATGAGTTGCATAATAATCTTTTCAAAATCTTTTACGACCAATTTTAAAGTGGATTTCTCTTGAAATGACAAACCCAAACCAATCACAAAAGCAAGCACCAACGATGACATCACATCTAACACTGGCGGAATAGTAATACTAAAATATGGAGTGAGCTCACGCCCTGCATCGGCAACTTGTGCAACATCATTAACGTGCGATTCTAAAAGCTGTGGAAATATGCCCGACGTTACAAAATAAGTCATGAATCCTGAAAACAGGGTCGATCCATAAGCAATAGCCGCCGTAAGTAGTAACAATTTGCCAGCACCTTTCCCTAAATCAGAAATAGCGGGCATTATTAATCCCATGATGATTAAAGGGATGGAGAAGTTTAAAAACTGTCCGAAAAAGGAATTGAACGTTGTAAATATTCTATTGACAGATTCAGGCAAATAGAGCCCGAAAACAATACCTAAAACTATCGCAATAAAAACCTTAAAAAGTAAGTTCGAAAATAAACGTTTCATAATATATTCTAATTAAACAAAGACTTTAGTTGTTGTCTACGTATCGTGAAAATTTGATGTCGCTAATATACTGTCAATGTCAATAAAGAGCAGCTTCTCCTCCTTCTTTTTTATTATTAACACACTCCTTTTTTCGTAAAACTATCCTATCACCATTTTATGGAAGAACACAATCTCATATAAACCACTTAATATCATCGAACTAGATGTATATAAAAAGAAAAACACGACCAAATAAAGTCGTGTTTTTAATTTATAGTATTTCTTTTTCTAAAGAATTTAATTATCTTGAATAATTAGGAGATTCTTCGGTAATAGTCACATCATGAGGATGACTTTCATTGATTCCTGACGCCGTGATCTTCACAAAACGACCTGTTTCTTTGAGTGTTTCAATGTCTTTAGCACCACAATAGCCCATTCCAGCACGCAAACCTCCAACAAACTGGTGGATACTCTCATACAGATCGCCTTTATAAGGTACCCGTCCAACAATACCTTCTGGCACTAATTTTTTGATGTCATCTTCCACATCCTGAAAATAACGGTCCTTACTTCCTTGTTTCATGGCATCCACAGATCCCATGCCTCTATAAGTTTTGAATTTTCGGCCTTCGTAAATAACGGTTTCTCCAGGAGATTCCTTGGTTCCGGCCAACAACGAACCCAACATTACTGTATCAGCTCCTGCAGCAATAGCTTTTGGAATATCGCCCGTGTAACGAATACCACCATCAGCAATTACTGGAACACCAGAACCTTTAATGGCTGCGGCCACTTCCAAGATTGCAGAAAATTGTGGAAAACCGACGCCTGCAACCACACGGGTTGTACAAATGGAGCCCGGACCAATTCCTACTTTGATGGCATCAGCACCAGCTTCAACCAAATATTTGGCCGCCTCAGGTGTGGCAATATTACCCACCACAACGTCAAGTTCAGGAAATTGTTTTTTGATGGCTTTTAAAACGGTCACCACACCTTTGGTATGTCCGTGAGCAGTATCAATAATTACCGCATCTACTCCAGATTTCACCAAAGCTTCGGTTCTTTCAAGCGCATCAGCAGTCACACCAATCGCAGCGGCAACGCGCAAACGACCAAAAGTGTCTTTATTAGAAATTGGTTTTGTCGTTAATTTTGTAATATCTCGAAAGGTGATTAATCCGGCAAGTTTATAATGATCATCAACAATCAGCAATTTTTCGATTTTATTCTTTTGCAGAATGCCTTCAGCACCTTGTAAAGAAGTACCAACAGGTGCGGTCACCAGATTATCTTTCGTCATGACTTCAACAATCGGACGTGAGTTTTCTTTTTCAAATCGCAAATCACGATTGGTAACAATGCCTTTTAAAATGCCATTGTCATCAATAATAGGAATACCACCTATGCTATGCTCTGCCATGTTCTGTTTGGCATCCTTGACCGTTGCCGTCAAAGGCAAAGTAACAGGATCTGTAATCATGCCACTTTCGGCACGCTTAACCTTCCTAACTTCATTAGCCTGCTGGGCAATAGTCATATTTTTATGCAACACACCAATACCACCTTCTCGCGCCATGGCAATGGCCATAGCACTTTCAGTAACTGTATCCATAGCAGCGGATACAATAGGAATATTGATTTTTATATTACGTGTAAATTGGGTTTGGATATTGACTTCTCTAGGAAGAACTTCAGAAAAAGCTGGAACTAGTAAAACGTCATCGTAGGTCAATCCTTCGCCTACTATTTTGTTTTCGTGTGCTGTCATCGCAATTGTGGTTTAATTGCGTGCAAATTTACGCAAAATTTATTTAAATTAACTTTAAGTTTATATCTAATTCTCTCGCATTAATAATTGATAACTTATGACACCTAAAAAGCCGTTTTTAAACTATTTAAATTTTAATTTGAAGCGTCGCATACCAATTTCGAGGTGCCGAAGGAATTATTCCCGGCCCAGGATATCCCGTCGCTCTTCTTGTAAAATAAGCATTATCCAGAACGTTGTTAATCCCAGTTTCTAATTTGAATCGCTTGTAAGAATAAGATAAAGACACATCCATGATATCATAACTTGGTATCTCACCTATCACCCCACTAATATTTGCTGCTTTTGAATTGGTCGCATCTGTAAACTGTTGAGACAAGTAAGTATATTGGATGTTCGCCAAGAGATTTTTATAGCCAAATTTCAACCCTGTTTTAATGTTCACATCCGGAACAAATTCCACTTGATTGCCTTTAACACCCGATTGATCTGATGCCGTATATTCTGACTTGATAAACGAAGAATTGATAAAATAATTTAAACTAAACGCGTTATTAAGATTTAATATTTTCTTCAGATTAAAATCAAATAAAGATTCCAATCCGTATAATGCGGCATCACCAACATTCCCACGTTCACTAATGACACGACCATCCGAGAGACCTTTTTGAACAAACCCAATTCTGCCATTATAAAACAATCCAAAGACCCCAAAATCGTAGGAAACTATGTTTTTGAAATTACCACGAATTCCCAAATCAGCGGTAAATCCTTTTTCGTCCGTAATATTCGGATTAATCGCGAAGGCAGGATTATTGATATTAATATCCGTATAAGTTACCGAACGGTAATTTTGGGAGAGATTGCCATAAAATTCGAAAGCGGTAGTGGGCTTATAACTTAGACCCAATCCTAAAAGCACAAAGGAGCGCTCAAAATCCCGATTATCTTCAACCGACTCTTCAAAAATGACATTTCCTGCAGCATCTGTATTGATACGCTTGTAAAAGCCTTCACTTTGGGTTTTGATATATTCATACCGAAATCCAGGCGTGATTGAAAATTGATCTGTAGCATAAAAAATATTTTCGCCAAAAACTGCCACATTCAAATTCGGGAAATCAAAGTTGGATTGACTGGAATAATTTGGAAAGCGTTCTGATTGTATGTCAAAATTTGGATCAGTACCATCGCTTCCGGGGCCTTGCTCTTCGGAATTGGTGGCACGGTAAAATTTAGTACCCAACAGAAAAGTGGAGGCTTTATTAAATATTTCGTACTTACTCAAGATACGGGCTTCAAATCCGTAGTTTTTAAAATCACCCTTAATCAAATCACGTTCGGTCATTGGATCTATCTGATCAACGCGATTGGTTCTGAAGCCAAGTGCGTAACGTGATGCTTTTAAACCAAAGGCATTAAAATTAAAGTTAGTGTTTTCTGAGAATTTATGATCCAATTTCAAATTGTATAATAACCAATCGACCTGAAACCAGTTTCGTTCTCTGTTGCTCTGATAGGGATCATTGTCAAACATCTGATCCGTAAGTCCGCCCCCTTGCTGTGCCAAATAACGCAAATAGGTCAATTCGCCAGTCAGTGCCGTGTTCTCAGTGAACTGATAGCCAATATGAGCATACACATTTTTGGATTCGAATTCGGAATTTGGACGGAAACCATCACCCTTTTTATAATTGAAATACCCATAATAACGCCACTTCTTATTGGTGCCACTGATGCTAGTAAAATTCGTATACAGACCAAAACTTCCCAAAGTATTTCTGATAATTAATTCAAAAGGTTTTTTAGGATTGGGTTCTTTCATTTTAAAATTAATCAAACCGCCAAACTGTGTGCCGTATTGTAACGAAGCCGCACCACGTATAACCTGAATTTCTTTGAGACCTTCAGAAGCAGGCGTGTAATAGCTTTCCGGATAACCCAATACATCTGCACTAATATCATAGCCGTTTTGTCTCGTGTTGAAATTCGCAGTACGATTTGGATCCAGCCCACGTCCACCAACATTGAGTTGCAGACCGGCGTCGTCATTTTGAAAAATGTTTAAGCCGACAACTTGACTATATATTTGACGCGCGTTATTGGAGGCTAAATTAGCCATGGACTGTTCTACCAATACCACTTCCGTTTTCTTTCCGGCAAAAATAGAGGTGCCTTCCACGTCCTTTAATCGCGACAATTCAAAGATCTTGGCCTTTCTTGTTGTGATTTCAACTTCCGATAAAGCAACTCTCAATCCATCGATGTCAACATTTAACGTAATGCTTTTGGTCACCTCTACTTGAGATTCCTTCACTTCAAATTCAGAAGCAAAAAAGACGATGGTCATATTGTTTTTGGTGGTTTGAAATTGATAAAATCCTGAACTATCCGTTTTAGTCAACAAGCCAGAAACTTTATCATACACCTCAACATCAGCTACAGGTTGTTTTGATTGTGCGTTAGTGACAATACCTGAAACGTTGTTTTGTGATAGCGCAGAAACGCCAATTAAAAAAACAAAAAATAATTTAAAATCCTTTAATTTCATCGTTGAATGGTAATATCCAGGTTTTGGGCTGGAATGATTCTTTTTCTTTATATAAATCGACACGCGTATCAATATAGGGCTGACTTAATCTGCCGTTAAGAGCTACATAACTTTCCGCAAATACTTGAACATTTTGATGTCCTTGGCTTTTAAAGTGATCGCCTAAATAATGGGCATATTCCAAAATAAAATCGGGCTGAAAACTCATTTGTTTCTCCTGAAAAGAAGTTAAAAAATCAGAATTATCAACCAAGAATCCCTGTCCTGTTTCGGCATCTACAATCTTAAAAGTCGTGTATCCCATTTTCTCTATTAACATCACCCGCCATGAAAAGCGAAAGCCTTCTTCTGTCCAGAATAATTCATTAGGATACAAGACATATCGAAATGGAAAGACCAATTGAATGATGAAAAACAAGGTGATTATTGGCAAGACAATTTTTTGAGCTTTATAGTTATAAATTTTCACCTTAAAATTTTCTGAACTGATTTTTAAAGGTTTTAAAACGCATCTGAAAACATTTAAAATACGTTGGTGAACATCAGCATCAAAAAATATCAGTGCCACTACAATCATGATGTATGGAAACATACCGATAGGAAATAAAACGCGGGTAAACACATGAAAAAATACAACCAACCCAAAAGCAAACCAGCGCGTTTTCTTATAAAGCAATAAAAATGGGATGCACAGATCGTAAATCATCCCAGACCAACTCATGGCGTAATGAAACCATTCCTGCTGCATAAAAGAGCTTCCCACTAAAGGTAAATCGTATTTAGAGGGTAACCAAATTTTTAAAGGCATCGCTTTAAACAGCCAATCGGAGTTTATTTTAGCCAGCCCAGCATATATGTAAACGATGCCCGCCAGGAATTTGATACTGTCAATCGTCCATTTGGGTATGGCATTGTATACTCTTTTCTTGATAAGATTATCTACTGAAAAATACGCGTTAGCAGGCAAAAAAATCATCAAAAACCCCAACACGCTAATAAAATAATAGTGGTTGAGATAAGTGGTTTTGTCCATGAGTTCGATGTAAGTAAAGCTCAAGAAAAACACAATGATCGCGATGCGGTATTTGAATCCAATCGCTATAAAAAATGCTGAAATGCCACAGATCGCAAAAATGAGATAGGTATAGCTCCCTAAGGGTTTAATCCATTCAAAATTGTAGTATGAAAAATGGAATTTGGGCTCAATATAAAGGGTTTCAATC
>JBDTKP010000009.1:0-24101 GCA_039935255.1 Gelidibacter sp.
GCTTTTTTCAAGATAGGATGCAATTACCTTGGCCGTATCCGTTGAATCCTCACATAATGATACGAAATCTCTCGTGGTATTTTTGAGGAGTTTATTTTTTATAGTGTCATTAGAAATATACGCATCCATTAATTTTAATTTCTCTAAATTATAAATTACTGAATGTCGGTTGAAGATAGCGTTCTCTTCGGAATTCTTATAAAAAGCATTTAAAGCAATGTTGTTAAAATGAGAATACAAGAAGCGATTATAAATAAAGAAGTCACTTAATGCTGCATTGTTATAATCAATATCTTTTCTGTAAGCATAAAATGTGGATGGTAAATCTTGATATTTCTTTAAGTTCCTATATCCATAATAGCCAAATGGATACATTTCTTTTGCACTATAAAACCCGTAATTGATGCTGGTTTGGGCAACGTTATTAAAGAGTTCAGAAAGTTGATTTTTATTGGAGAATTCAGAAAACTCTTGGAGGCGCTCCCCACGTGCAGAATCAATATATTGTTCGAAGCGTTCAGGTGCCATTTGAGCAACGTTGATGAAGTTTCCTTGATCCTTTTCATTTTTCAAAAAAACCTTGATCAAGAAGTTGTTCTTCTTAGCGCCATCACCTGTAAAGACCAAGGACTCGTCAAAATCAATAGTATTCAATCGAAGCATTACGCTGTCTCTTGCTTCCAATAGCGCCATTTGATATTCGCCGCCATGTGTAAAGGTATAGAGTCCTGGTTGGAAATTTTCCAATTTGGTAAAAAACCGATTGCCATTGTCCAAAAATAAAGTGTCAAATTTTTGGCCTGGAGAAAGCAAAAGCACATAATCATTATTAGGGTTAACAATCTCGCCGCCAAAATAAGCATAGGAACCATCTTTATCAGAATCGCTTTTGCAACTAAAAAGCGTTGCTAATAGCATTAATGATATAATGTGAATTCTCATAAAACAAATAGATTTTGGTGCTGGTTGTATTGAATGTATTAAAACAAAAATAAAACTAGTTTGTACAGTATGTTGTTAATGCGTTGTTAAATGTTTGTGGTATCTGATGTGTAAAATGCCCTATGCATCTTAAACACTTGTTTATATGAAGTTCTTCAGTAAAGCCGGTTGGTCCTAAATATACAGATTTAAGTTTCTTAAAATGATAGGTTTTTTCTACTTTTGCAGCCAATTTAAATCCCATAATATGTTATCAGTTTCTAATCTTTCGGTTCAGTTCGGAAAACGTATCCTTTTTGATGATGTTAATACCAGCTTCAATCAAGGTAATTGCTACGGTATCATTGGTGCCAATGGCTCAGGTAAGTCAACTTTTTTGAAAATTTTGGCTGGCAAAATGGATCCAACTTCTGGTCGTGTTCATTTGGAAACAGGAAAGCGTATGTCGGTTTTAGAGCAGGATCATAATTTGTATGACGAGCAAACTGTTTTGGAAACGATCATCATAGGCAATAAGCCATTATTTGATCTGAAATCACAAATTGATGCACTTTATGCAGATTACACGGATGCCAATGCTGATAAAATAGGGGAACTTCAAGTCCAATTTGAAGAAATGAATGGTTGGAATGCCGATAGTGATGCTGCTGCAATGTTATCGAACTTGGGAATTAAAGAAGAATACCACTATACCTTAATGAAGGATTTGGATGGAAAACAAAAAGTACGTGTGTTATTAGCACAAGCTTTATTCGGTAATCCTGATGTGCTCATTATGGATGAGCCTACTAACGACTTGGATTATGAAACTATCACGTGGTTGGAGAACTTTTTGGCAAATTATGAAAACTGTGTCATTGTAGTATCTCACGACAGGCACTTTTTAGATTCTGTGTGTACTCATATTTCGGATATCGATTTTAGTAAAATCACCCATTATTCTGGGAACTATACTTTTTGGTACGAATCGTCCCAACTAGCAGCAAGACAGCGTGCACAGCATAACAAGAAGGCTGAGGATAAAAAGAAAGAATTAGAAGAATTTATTCGTCGTTTTTCCGCCAACGTTGCAAAATCTAAACAAGCAACGAGTAGAAAAAAGATGATTGAGAAGTTGAATATTACAGATATTAGACCTTCAAGCCGTCGCTATCCAGCTATTATTTTTGATCGCGACAGAGAAGCGGGCGATCAAATTTTGAATATCAGCGGTCTTGAAGCTTCCTTGGAGGGTGACATCTTGTTTAAAAATGTTGATATCAACTTGGCAAAAGGAGATAAAGTGGTCGTTTATTCTAAAGATTCAAGAGCTACAACCGCCTTTTATCAAATTATCAATGGTGAGGAAAAAGCGGATAAGGGAGAATACAACTGGGGAATAACAACAGCACAATCTTATTTGCCACTGGATAACAGTGAATTTTTTGATAATAATTTAACGCTTGTAGATTGGTTGCGCCAATGGGCAAAAACTGAAGAAGAGCGTGAAGAAGTATATATAAGAGGGTTTTTAGGGAAAATGATTTTCAGTGGAGAAGAAGCTCTGAAAACATCAAATGTGTTGTCTGGAGGAGAAAAAGTGCGTTGCATGCTTAGCAGAATGATGATGATGAGGGCTAACGTGCTAATGTTGGATGAGCCGACGAACCATTTGGATCTTGAAAGTATTACAGCGTTCAATAATTCTTTATCGAACTTTAAAGGCACGGTGTTATTTACTACGCATGATCATGAATTTGCACAAACCGTTGCCAATCGAGTCATTGAGCTTACCCCAAATGGTGTTATTGATCGTTATATGACCTTTGATGAGTATATGAATGATAAGACTATTCAGGAACATAGAGAAAAGATGTATGCTGTGACCGCATAGATATCTGTCTGTTTATAAAGAAACCTTGAAGCGATTCAGGGTTTTTTTACACCTCCAATTCCCCTTTAACGGCTTCCACGATTTGGATAGCATGATCTAATTCTTCTTTAGCGACATAAAGCTCTTGAAATCCTTGAAATGAAGATCCAAATCCTGCCATTCTTGCCGATTCAGATTCATCTTTTACAATGCCATTAATACCAACGCTTTCCAAGCGATCTACCACCAACTGTACAATAATAAAGGTTCCTGAAAAAATTTTAACGTAATCGTTTTCTAACATAAGTCTAATGTAAATAGTTCCACATGATGCGTTTATAAGATACGAAAAAAATAGATGATGTTGCCTTGATATCTCGTGTCTTTACATACAGAACATAGTTTGGTAAGAGGCTAACTATAAAAGCTAAAAACCACCTCAAATTGAGATGGTTTTTTAATACAATAATCCTATTGTTTATTTGTCTATCGATCCCAGAACACGAGACATGAAAGCGTTTATGGCTTCTTTTTTCGGGGTGCCTTCCTTGATCATTTTATGTACTTCCAACGCGCCATACATATTAGAGATCAGTTCTCCTATAACATCAAGCTCTTCGTCTTTTAATGAAGATACTTCAGTGAGGTTTTCCAATGTTTCAATAGTCTCTCCTACAAAATCCTCATCGTTGTCCTCAATGAATTGAGTGAGGTGTCTAATTATTGGTAGCTTCATCGAGTAAATCTTTTAAAACTTCAAATTTGTTGGTTTGTACTTGATTCACAAAAGCTCCATTTTTGAAAATTGCAAAGGTAGGCAAGTTGTCTACAGTAGCTAATTTTCTTGATTCTGGAAATTTTTCAGCATCGGCAATAACAAAGGTAATATTTTCATTTTCTGTAGCAAGCTTTTTGAATTTTGGCTTCATAATTCTGCAATTACCACACCAGCTCGCCGAATATTGAACAATTACAGTCTCATTATCTGACACTAATTGTCCTAAATTGTCTTGTTCTAATTCTTTAACCATAATTATAAATTTCTAGTGAATAAGACTCCCTGCCCGACGACAGGGAATTTAACTCTTATTGTTTATAAACGCTTAGTTTGAAAGCGTTCTTAAGTACTCAGCGGTACCTTTTGCATTAGCTTGCATGGCATCTTTGCCTTCTTCCCAGTTTGCAGGACAAACTTCGCCTTTTTCTTGTACGTGTGTATAAGCATCAATTAAACGAAGGTATTCCTTAACGTTTCTTCCTAATGGCATGTGGTTGATGCTTTCGTGAACAACCGTTCCTTCTTCATCTATAATATAAGTAGCTCTATAGGTCACGTTATCACCTTCAACAGTTACATAACCAGTTTCTTCATCGTAAGTTTCATTGGTCGTATCTAAAATATCTAATGCATTAGCTAAGTTTCTATTAGAATCAGCTAAGATTGGATAAGTAACACCTTCAATGCCACCATTATCTTTTGATGTGCTTAACCATGCAAAGTGAACTTCAGCAGTATCACAAGATGCTCCGATAACTATAGTATTACGCTTTTCGAATTCAGCTAAATCAGCTTGAAACGCGTGTAGTTCTGTTGGACATACAAAAGTGAAATCTTTTGGATACCAAAATAAAAGTACTTTTTTATTGTTCTTTGTTGCTTCTTCAAAAATGTTAAGGCTGAAAGTATCGCCCATTTCATTCATTGCGTTTACATTAAAATTTGGAAATTTTTTTCCTACGAATGCCATATGATATGTGTTTAAGATTAATATTATTTCTAGTACAAAACTACCTAATATTAAAGATAACTACGATAGAAATATATTATATAAAATTATGTTATCATAGCTTTTATGAATGAAAACATTAGGCAGGCGTGATATTATAATTTTTGACATAGATTGATTTGATTAAAACATGGGCATTAATGTCGACGGATGGTGGCGTGTGGAGGCACGAATTTTCGGGGGAAAGTGTTTTTGTAAATTGGCAGGATTTTACAAGTGGACATAAATTAAGCCATAACTTATATGTCATCTAGATTTCGGAATATTCTTTGCAAAATAATTTCCTATAAATCCTCAAATACGACGAATAAAACTAAAGGCCCATAAATTGAAAACTCATTGGTTTATTTAAATGCGCTACAGCTGGATTATAACGTTAGATTAACTATAATCCTTATTTTTTAGTTGCAAGCTCTCTTATTTTAATTCTAAAAGCAGCGAATATTAAGGTCATGAAAGGACTCAGCCAGTTAAAAACCGCATACCCAGCATAGTGCAAAGTGTCCACGCCCAAAACGCCACTATGGTAGGCGCCACAAGTATTCCATGGGACCAACACTGAGGTCACCGTACCACTATCTTCAAGTGTTCGCGAGAGGTTTTCAGGAGCCAAGCCTTTGTCCTTATAAGCCTGGGCATACATTTTTCCTGGAACAACAATTGCTAAATACTGATCGCTAGCCGTAAGGTTCAGTGCTAAACAACTGGCCACTGTACTCGCGAAAAGACCAAAAGTCGTGTGAAACAATTTTAAAAGCGCTTTACTTATGGTTGCTAAGGCTCCAATGGCGTCCATAATACCTCCGAAAACCATAGCGCATAGAATCAACCAAACGGTACCAAGCATACTAGCCATGCCACCAGAAGAGAAAAGGCCCTTTAAAGCTTCGTTATCTGTGGGAATTGCAGTGTCAACAGTAATAGCGTCCATAAGACCTTTGTAGCCTGTTGTGAAATTTAAAGAACTGCCGCCGCCAATGGAGGCAACAATGTGCGGTTGAAATATAAGCGCCGCTATTCCACCCAGCAATGTACCCGCTAGAAGCGCCACGAGTGGAGGTGTTTTTTTTATGATCAAAACAATCACCAAGAGTGGCACCACAAACAACCATGGACTCACATTTATGGATTCATTGAGCGCTGATAGAATGGCTTCGGTATCGGCTGTTCCTTTGGTTTCTATGTTGAAGCCGATTATTATGAACACAATCAAAGTAATAATTAGTGTGGGTATTGTCGTGTAGAGCATATATTTGATGTGCGTGAACAAATCCGTGCCAGCCATTGCCGGTGCCAAATTTGTAGTGTCGCTCAAAGGCGAGATCTTGTCTCCAAAATAAGCTCCAGAAAGAATGGCTCCCGCGGCCATGCCCACATGCACTCCTAAAGCATTGGCAATCCCAATAAGAGCAATACCTACCGTTGCAGAGGTCGTCCAGCTGCTTCCTGTCGCAACAGAAATGACGGCACAAATGATCACACAGGCCGCTAAAAATATAGTTGGATTAAGAACTTGTAAGCCATAGTAAATCATGGTTGGTATAATACCACTAATCAACCAAGTGCCGGCAAGTGCACCTACCATAAGGAGAATGAGCAGGGCACCAGCGGTCGATTTAATGTTTTCTGAAACTTCCTCAATCATTTGGTCAAATGTGACCTTGTTGAAAACGCCAACAATGGCCGCAACCGCGCCTCCCAACAATAATACAAACTGATTGGAACCGTTTAGAGCATCTCCGCCATATAAATAAACATTATACGCTAGCATGATCACCAAAGCAATTACAGGAATTAAAGCCTCCCAAATATTCAGTTCTTTATTTTCAACAATGTGTTCATCCTGAGGTATTCTTGGCTTAATATCTTTGCTTTGCATAAGGGAGTAGTAATTATTGATTAGAAATTCTAGTACGTAATGTTACGATTTTCGACAAACCTATGCAAATCAATTTGGTCTACTGCTTCGGGAGAGAGTAGTACCTAATTGCAGTGGCACTTTTTTTATGACGCTAATAGAGGTTATTCGAAAGCCCATAGAACACTCATGACGCTAATTTTGGTACGTATTTCAAGAATTACTAAACTTTATTACGAAGAGATACGCTGAGATTTCACAGAGATACGAGAGCTTTGATTATTGGGGTGCTCCAAATCATCAATAATCCCTTAATTCCTTTGCGCTTTCGCGACTCTTCGGGAATTACATGATTAGAACGCGGATGACGTTGATTTTCATTGATCATTTTTTATACTAAAAGCACTAGAAATCACGACCACAGTTTGGAATTTCGTGCTGTGATTTTGGTGCATTGTTTAGAAGTTAAAAGAACGCAGATAGCGCTGCTTTCTTATGATACTCAAAGATTACTAAAGGTTATTACACAGAGATACGTAGAGGTCTCACGGAGATATACGGAGAATTTTGATTGTAGTGGTCAACTAATCTCTCATGTCTGATTTTTTATGTCTAATTTCTGCACCTGTTCCTTAGCGACTCCGCAGCTTTGGAGATAAAAACTCTCTCAATTTGATATTGGTGCTTTGTTTTTAAGGGAATAGAGTGTTGCACACAAAGTGAATCAAATGTATCAAGTATTAGAATGTTATCACCTCAGTGGAGATTTTGACTATTTATTGAAGGTTTTGTCAGGAGACATGAGTTCATTAAAGAGTAATGGTCCATAAGTTGGCTAAAATAGACCATATTGGCAGTATACACAGTAGGTTTATCCTTAAGGAAGTGAAACATACGATAGCTCTTACCTTGTAAATTGAATTACCAACAGATAATCCTATTCAAAAAATAAATTGAAGCCCAGGCAACCTTTCTTATTTGTTTTACGTCTTTATAAATAGAAACGATAAACAAACATTTCCATGACATCAAAAATTGTAAAACTTTTTAAATCGGGTAAAAAACTATTAATATTATGTTTTACACTAGTTGTGACTTCTTGTGCTAGTATTGAAAAACACAATCTGCAAGTCAATAAACATCATTCTGTTGAAGATTTACATGAAGATATAGATAAGGTTTACGATCAATTACAACGAAACCACCCACATTTATATCAGTTTACACCTAAAGAAGTTTTAGATTTTAAGTTTGATAGCTTAAAAAAAGCCATTGATGAACCCATGGATAGTAGAACGTTTTACAAGCAATTATCTGCAGTTACTAAATATGTAGGTCAAGGCCATTTGTCGCTATCGCCACCAAGCATTAAATTAATAAAAAAAGAGCGTAAAGCCTTCAATAAGACAAAATTTGATGTTGATAATTTGGATTTTGAATACTTAGATGAGAAGTTGTTTATTGTTAATGCGAGAGGAAATGACTCTGTATTAATCAACGCAGAAGTTTTAAAAATTGAACACGAAAGCCCTCAAGATTTAATCAATAATTATAATAAAATTATAGCTTCTGATGGGTACAACACCACCTTCCACAATAGAATAGTAGGCAATCGTTTTATGAGGCATTATGAAAATGATAAAGGGCGTTTTGATAGTATTACATTCACCTTAAGAAATACTGATTCTACATTTGTCAAAATGTATAAACGTGTTTTAATAAAAGATACCAGCACTTTTAAAAGAGACTCTATTAAATCAGATGCCTTAAAGTCCATTGATAAGAAAAAAGTTAAGCTAACTAAAGCAGAACGTAAGGCGAAAAAAACAGCATCTAAAGCTAAAAGAAAGCACAATCAAAAATACGGTTATATAGTTTCTAGAAATGAATACACACGTAATTTGAACTTTGTAGGTAAGGATAGTACCGTAGCATTATTGAAAATTAGAGGATTCACAAACGGAAAATATAAAGATTTTTATGATGAGAGTTTCAAAACCTTAGACTCTCTAAAAACAGAAACTTTAATCATTGATTTAAGAAATAATCTTGGAGGAAGTGCAAGCGACATCACCTATTTGTATTCCTATCTTACAGCTGAAAATTACACCATGATTAATCCGAGTGAAGTTCATACCAGAACTCCCTTATTAAAAAGTATGATGGGTAGTAGTACAATACCTAACTTGGTTAAGGGTGTTTTTGCTTTGGGTGCTCCAATAATTGCGACTATCGAGTTTTTAAAAACAGAAAAAAAAGACGGTGTACTTTATTATAAGTTGAAGCCTTCTAAAGAACAAAAGCCAAAACCATTAAATTTTAAAGGTAAAATATATGTTCTAATTAATGGGAGTTCATTTTCAGCATCAGCTGTTTTATCGACAAAACTGCATGGCGAAAAACGTGCAACTTTTGTAGGTGAAGAAACAGGAGGTGCCTATAATGGTACAGTTGCAGGCCTTAGTAAAACATACGAATTGCCTAATTCTAAAGTACAAGCTAAAATTAGTCTTCTTTATATAGATGCTCCCAACAAAACTGTGATCGATGGTTATGGTGTAAAGCCAGATGTTGAAATATTACCTACTTATAAAGACCGATTAAATAATGTGGATCCAGAACTAGAATGGATTTTAGAAGATATAGCACAAAATAAGTAAATACCTTAAATTCACTGGTTTAATACAAAAAAAATGGAAAGTCCTGTAAACAAAATAACTACAAGGCTCTCCATTTCAATGATTTTGCAACCTTGGGTGAAATCCTAATAGGTGAAAATTACAACAGCTTTAGAAAAAATTAGTGCATTCGTCGGATTAAAATCTATATCCGAAATCTTCAACGATCTTGAGATTCCTTAGATGATTGAGAGCCATTTAGGCGAGAGCGTCTTACAATCAGAATTTAGCTAGTCAGATGTGATAAATTTTTTTTTTGGATATTTAAAACATGTTGCATTTATAGTTCTGATTTCCTTTGGTTTATTTTCATAATAAAAGCACCAAATATTACGACCGTCGTCATTGAATTTGGTGCTTTGTATTTATTTTATATTCTAATTCTCTTATTTCAAAATATTAAGTTCCTTCATACAATCCTTCATCATCTTATAAGTTCTTTCAATATCAGCATCCAAGCCGATAGAAAAACGAATTAAGCCATCGCTCAGACCCATTTCTTTTTGTTCATCAGCAGGAATTTCAGAAGATGTCGAGCTTCCTGGCGCTGAAAATAAGGTTTTGTAAAACCCAAGACTTACAGCAAGGTAACCCAAGTTGTGTTTTTGCATGAGTTCCATTAATGAGTTTGCCTTATCGAGAGAGCCTACATCAATGGTTAACATCCCTCCAAAGCCGTACTTTTCATTCATCAAGGATTTAAAAAGTTCATGTGAAGGATGCGAAGTTAATCCTGGATATACGGTCGTCAAACCATCTTTTTCAAACCGTTCAGCTAAATAAAGACCATTAATACTGTGTTGTTGCATTCTGATGTGTAGGGTGCGCAAGTTTTTCAAAACAGAGGCAGCTCTTAAACTATCCATTGTTGATCCCAACAACATGCACGCGCCGTCGTTAACGTTTCTTAAATCGTCTATAAATTCTTGGGAGCCACATATCACACCGCCCACAGTATCACTAGAGCCATTGATGAACTTAGTTAGACTATGAATCACAATATCAGCACCCAATTGTGCAGCTGAAATGGATAATGGTGAAAACGTATTGTCAATCACTAATTTTAATTTATACTTTTTTGCCAATTTAGCTAAGCCCACAATATCTGCTACTTCCAACAGTGGATTGCTCACGGACTCGCAGTAAATCACTTTAGTATTTAGAGTAATGGCTGCCTCAACAACTTCTAATTTTGTAATGTCAACAAATGTGGTCTCCACATTAAAACGTGGTGTGAAGTTTTTAAGAAAAGCATACGTACCACCATAAATAGTTCGGCTAGAAACAATATGTTCTCCTGCACCACAAAGTTGCATCAAAACTGCGGTAATGGCGCCCATTCCAGAAGCCGTCACGCTTGCCGTTTCAGTACCTTCCATTGCGGCCAAGGCTTGGCCTAAATAAAGGTTGGAAGGGGTGGAGTGGCGCGAATACAAATAGCACCCATCCGCATTTCCTTCAAACGTATCAAACATCGTTTTTGCGGAAAGGAAGGTGTAGGTTGAGGAATCAGAAATAGAAGGATTGACGCCTCCAAATTCTCCAAAGTATTGTAAATCTTGTATGTTGTTTGCTGGTTTAAATGCCATTATTATAGTTTTAATTAAGTTTATATGATCTCAAATATCACATTTTTTAGATGATTTGTCAATGGATGTAGTTAATATTAGATTAAAAAACCAAGAATTAATCTTTTTATAGATTTATATTAATCATTTTATATATTTGTTCTGTTTTAACTGAAAATTTTTCATAATGAATTTTGATGCCATCGATAAAAAACTACTTAAATTGCTTCAATCAAATAGTAAGCAAACCAATAAAGAATTGTCCCATCAACTTAATCTCTCGGTTACAGCGGTATATGAGCGCATCCGGAAATTAGAAAAAGAAGGCATCATTTCGAAATATGTGGCGTTAGTTCAAAAGGAAAAAGCCAATAAAAACTTTGTGGCTTTTTGTCATATCAAACTTGCGCAACACACCCAGGATTATATAATTAAGTTTGAAAAAGAAGTCTCTAATCTTGCAGAAGTGATGGAATGTCATCATATTAGTGGTGACTATGATTATCTTTTAAAGGTTATTGTTTCCGACATGGAAGCCTTTAGGGAGTTTATGGTGAATAAATTAACATCCATCAACCATATTGGTAGTACACACAGCATGTTTGTGATCAATGAGGTGAAACATACGACGGCTATAAATATATAAATCAATGCAATCAGTTACCTACAAACTCATTGAATTCTTCTTGATTTTTATAATCTTACCAGTAAGTTTTGCGCTGAATTATCCTTTCGTAATCAAAGCTTTTCTTGCCGTTACAGGGTTTGTATATGTTATATATGTTTTGTTGCGTATAGAAGACAAAAAATTTAGGATTGCTCCAAATTTAAAATGGCGAACTTTTTGGAAAAATGTCTGTGTTAAATTGCTGATTATTGCTTTTTTTACTATCACTTACATGATGTTGACCGCTAAATCTGATCTCTTTCATGTGCTCTACCAAAAGCCGAAACTCTGGGTAATTATTTTATTTGCATATGCTATGTTTTCGGTATATCCCCAAGAAATTATTTATCGCACCTTATATTTTCAGCGTTATAGTTCGCTTTTCAAGAGCAAAACACTTTTTATATTCATTAACGCCATTGTGTTTTCCTTGGCGCATATTTTTTATAAAAATTCTTTGGTTTTGTTGATGACTTTTCTGGGAGGAATTCTTTTTGCGTTGACATATGATAAAACGAAATCCACTCTTTTAGTGTCTATTGAACATGCCATTTATGGGTGTTGGCTTTTTACAGTAGGGATGGGAGGCATGCTTGGTTTTCCGGATTAAGATTGAAGCTCAAAAGATTCGAGTTTAAACTTTCTTAAAATCGTAGAGGGTTATTCGTAAAAGGTAAATCAAAATCGTATTTTTGCTCTCAATTTTAACAAACATCAAAAAACAATTTTATGAATTCATATGATGTAGCCATTATTGGCTCTGGTCCTGGAGGCTATGTAGCAGCAATCCGTTGTGCACAATTGGGCATGAAAACTGCAATTATTGAAAAATATGCAACCCTTGGTGGCACTTGTCTTAACGTTGGCTGTATTCCCAGTAAGGCGCTTTTAGATTCTTCTCATCATTATGAAGATGCCATTAAGCATTTTGAAGAACATGGTATTGACATACCTGGAGAGATTAAAGTGAATCTAAAACAGATGATTGCTCGTAAAGATGCGGTTGTAGATCAAACTACAGGTGGTATTGATTTTTTGATGAAGAAAAATAAGATTGATGTATATCAAGGCTTAGGCTCTTTTAAAGATGCTACTCATATCACAATTAAGGGTGATAAAACTGAAGAAATCGAAGCTAAAAATATCATCATTGCTACGGGAAGCAAACCTTCAAATCTGCCCTTTGTTAAGTTAGACAAAGAACGTATCATTACGTCAACAGAAGCGTTGAAGCTAAAAGAAATCCCAAAGCATTTGATTGTAATTGGTGGTGGAGTTATTGGATTGGAACTTGGCCAGGTCTATAGAAGATTGGGGGCTGAAGTAACGGTTATAGAATATATGGATCGCATTATTCCAACGATGGATGCAGGATTGTCCAGAGAGCTAAATAAGGTGTTTAAAAAAGCCAAGTGCAGCGTTAATGTATCACATAAAGTGAAATCTGTGGAGCGCGTAGGAGATGAGGTCATCGTTAAAGCAGACAACAAAAAAGGTGAGGAAGTTGAGTTTAGAGGTGATTATTGTTTAGTTTCAGTAGGTCGTCGTCCTTATACTGACGGACTCAACATTGAGGCTGCAGGTGTGAAACTTACAGACAGAGGGCAAATAGAAGTGAATGAGCATTTGCAAACTAACGTAAACAATATTTATGCTATTGGCGATGTGGTCAAAGGTGCTATGTTGGCTCATAAAGCTGAAGAAGAAGGCATTTTTGTAGCAGAAACCTTAGCCGGACAAAAACCACACATCGATTATAATTTAATTCCTGGCGTGGTTTATACGTGGCCAGAAGTTGCTTCAGTTGGTAAAACAGAAGAAGAATTAAAAGAAGCCGGTGTAGACTATAAAGCAGGACAGTTCCCGATGCGTGCATTAGGTAGAAGTAGAGCCAGTATGGATTTGGACGGTTTTGTCAAAGTACTTGCAGATAAAACGACGGATGAAATTCTTGGTGTACATATGATCGGCGCCCGTGCGGCTGATATGATTGCTGAGGCTGTAGTTGCTATGGAATTTAGAGCTTCCGCAGAAGATATCTCTCGTATTTCACATGCACACCCAACCTTTACAGAAGCGCTTAAAGAAGCTGCTTTGGCGGCAACGGATGATAGAGCATTACATATCTAGAAAACAGAAGATTTTGACTAAATAAAAAGGTGAACGCAATGAGTGTTCACCTTTTTTATTGGTCTAAAAAATTAAGTCCAAACTACTAAACTATGTCGTGTGGTTATGACCTTTTATAGATGTCGCCTAAGCTTCTAAAAATTTGACATGAATTTCACGAATTTTTATAAATTGGCTTTTTAACTAATGCATAATGGCATAGATTATTTACTTAAAATTTCACGTATACGACGGGCTTCCAGTAGAATTAAAAACGCTATTGTAAGGGTGCTTTAATGACTCGAATTTAATTAAAGTTCTTGAAGTAAATCTTTAATGCGTAGTTTGTTAGTATAATCGGCTTCATTGACATCCCTAACCAAGCAATAAGCGTTTACAACATTGTCCTTTACTTTTTTGAAAAGCTCTTTCATCGTGTACGGACCATATTCCTTAGAACGTTGAATATAGTAGAACTCGTGATCAGAAATGAGCTCAGACGCTTTTTTAAGATACTTATCTTTAAGAAAGTTCTGCAGGTCTGCCTTAGAGTTTATTGTCTCGGAATAATCACTTGAATTGATGAAAAACGCATAATCCTCCGACGCCTTCTGGTTGAGAACAAGCGTGTCCTTATCTTTGTAATAAGCTTTGATTAGTACAATGCCATCTTCGGTTGTAATGGAGATAAAATTTGAATTTATAAAGCTCCATCTTGTCGTGGTAACTTCATTATTTTCAGAAATAACCAATTCATTGTTTGGTTTGAAAACATACATCGATTTAGCGTCTTCAATGCCATTGATCAAGACCCACTTTTGATTGATGAACTGATGGTCGTGATGCAGTGAATAATCAAAGGGTTGTAGTTTAGGGACGATATTATATAGGATGTCTGTCATATCAATATATATATTGGTTAGCGATTAAGGCATTGCATATACTTTTTCTCTTCAAATAAATATACACGATTAATTACAAGCCCAATAATTTGAACGACTTAGGGACGTTTTTTTAGACGAAATGGAAACTTTTGCATTTTTTCACTATGAAAAACACTTTTTATTAAATGACAAAGGGCGAAACTTTCTAGTTTCGCCCTTTATTTTTATCTTTTTTTTATCTTTTTTAGATCCTTTTTATTCGCTTGCTTTATCTACTATAATACGATTTTCTCTATTAGCCAATTCCCAAGCGGTATAGAATACAAGCTTAGTTCTGTTTTCTAACAAATCGTATTCAATTTTGTCTGGGGTATCAGAAGGTCTGTGGTAGTCATCATGTGTCCCATTAAAATAGAAAATGACGGGCACATTGTTTTTCGCAAAATTATAATGATCTGATCGGTAGTAAAAACGGTTGGGATCATTTTCATCATTGAAGGTATAATCCAACACGACATTAGTATATTTTTTATTAGCTTCTTCAGATATGTTATGCAGTTCTGTGCTCAACTTATCAGCACCAATCAAATACACATAATTTCTATCACCAATGCGTTTTGGATCTATTCTTCCGATCATGTCAATATTGAGATTTGCAACGGTATTTTCTAAAGGGAAAATTGGAGCTACATCTGTATAATAACTTGAACCTAAAAGACCTTTTTCTTCGCCGGTAACATGCAAGAATAAAATAGAACGCTTTGGACCATGCCCCGCTTTTTGAGCGATTTTAAAAGCTTCGGCAATTTCCAACATGGCCACAGTTCCTGAACCATCATCATCAGCGCCATTGTAAATTTCGCCATCTTTAATGCCTTCGTGATCTAAATGTGCAGAAATGACCACAATTTCGTCTGGTTTTTCAGAACCTTTAATGAATGCCAATACGTTCTCAGAATTTACATCTTCAGAATTGCTGGTCATTTTAATTTCTAATTTGGTAGGTATTGTTTTTGACGTCTCAGCGGTTTCGATATCAGCGAGAAGTGCCTTTCCTAATTTATCACTGATTAACATTTGCATCATGTCATCTTGTTGGTCCTTCAGAGAAAGACGCGCGCCACTGCCAGATTTAGCTGCAGCTTGTAGATAGGATGACATCATTTTTAAATAGGCCTCATCCATGTATAATAAGGCTTTTGCGCCTTTATTTTTAGCAACCTCTCTTTTAGAACCCAGTGCTTGTCTTCCAACCGACCATTTTGTGTCCTCTTTTGTTCCTGAAGTTACATAAGTACCATCAGCTTTTTTTGGTTCGCCAGATTTAATTAACACAATTTTTCCTTTCACATCTAAGCCTGCATAGCTAGAATAGTTGTCGGCGTCAATACCATAACCAGCATAAACAATATCTGATGCCGTAAGTGTTTGAGTTGAAGCGGCACCAAATGAAACCACATCAGTGTAATTCTCAAAACCAACGCCATTAACTGTAAGGTCGATTTCTGGCGATTTCTGATTTAGCAAAGGCACGTTTTGAAAATACTTCCCGCCTGACAATGGTGAAGGAATGTCCAAATCAACATAATGTTGTTTGATAAATTCGACGGCCATTTTTTGACCTTTTGAACCTGTATCACGTCCTTCAAACTCATCGGAAGCAAAAGTGTATAATAAATCTTTTAACTCACCAGAAGTAATGGAATTACCATATACTGTCGGGTCGATTGAAACTTCTGTTTCCGTCGGTGTTGCTTGTTGTGGTGTAGAGCCACAACTAAAAATACTCAGGGCAATACTTGCAATAATAAGTGACTTTTTCATTAAATCATGAATTAATTTATAAGTGAAGTGCTATAATACGAAAAACGCAAGAGTTTAGGATTTAATCGCCAGTTCATTTAACATACTTTAACAAATGTGTTTGTTTTCTGTGTGAATTTGAAATAGGTGCTGGATTAATAAGGATGCTTAAATTTTATCTACTTTAAGGCGTTCTTTAGAATTTGCGAGATACCAAGCGGTCGAAAAAATAAGTTGCGTTCGCTTTTGCAACAGCGGATAATTGATTTTGTCAGGGGTGTCAGTAGGTTGGTGATAATCTACATGATCGCCATTAAAATAGAAAATAACAGGAATGTTTTTTTTGGCAAAATTATAATGATCAGAGCGGTAATAGTAGCGGTTAGGATCGTTTTCATCATTATATTTATAATCGAGCACCAGATTTGTGAATTGGGCATTTGCCGCTTCTGATATGTAATGGAGTTTTTTACTCAATCTATCGGCTCCAATAATGTAAATGTAATTTTCTTCTTGTTTGTCTTCATAAATCCGATCTACACGTCCTATCATGTCAATATTCAAATCAACAACCGTGTTATTTAGAGCATATATGGGATGTTTTACGTAATAACTGGACCCGAAGAGACCAGATTCTTCAGCAGTCAAATGCAAAAAAAGAATACTTCTTTTGGGACCATGACCCTCTTTTTTGGCCAGTGCAAAAGCCTTGGCCATTTCCATAACTGCTGCGGTTCCTGTAGCATTATCGTCGGCTCCATAGTAAGTTATGTCATTTGAAGTGCCCAAATGGTCTAAATGTGCGGAAACAATAACGACCTCTTCAGGATTTTCTACGCCTTCAATATAGGCGACAACGTTCTGTGAAGCGGGACTTTTTTTCGAAAAATAGAATTTGGGAATTCTTTGGTAGTACTCACCAACACCCAAAGGTGAACGAATATTATTGCTCACATAGAAATCTTTAAGAAATTTCGAGGCTTTATTAAACCCTCTTTGGCCGGTCTCCCGCCCTTCGAAATCTCGAGAGGATAGGGTGTAAACATGGTTACTGAGTTCTTCTGATGTAATTGTGTTACTATATTTTACAATAGTTTCTGAATCATCAAAAACAATTCTTTCTTTAAGATTTTCAATTTTCTGAGTTTGGCTGAGATTAGCACATGAACCTACTAGTGTTAAAGCAGAGGCAATCAAGAAGACTTTCATTTGTAATAGATTAATTAACAATCAAATAAAAAAAAGGGAATTCAGAAGCAATCCCTCTTTTTTATAAGGTTTTCGAAAGTTTGGTGTTGTGAAATTATTGATCTTCAAGACCTTCTAACTGCGGTAGTTCTTCAATTTCGAAATCAATTTCATCAAGATCCAAGCCTTCCAATATTTCTTTTGAATCTTCTACAGAGGTTTCTTTTTTCAACTCCAATTCCTCAAGGTTGCCGACTTCGGCAGTGTTAAAAATGACTTTATAAGTCGTTAATACCAAAGAGATGATGGTCAGTAAGAAAATTAATTGAATCGGTTTTTTTGGAGATTTTTTCCGTTTGGAAATGTAAAATGCAATGCATCCGAAAATTATTGCCGCTATCGCAGGAAGATAAGAGATTTGTGATAACGGTGTTACGGACAAGATCAAAGCCAAAATAGCAGCTATAAATCCTAGAACAATAAAAATGTTTCTCATAATTTAATTTTTTAATCCAGTTGCTGATTTAATTTTTAGTTCGCCATTTCCAACAGGAATTTTAAATTTTGCATAAACAGGAACTTTGTTAGCATCGGCAGTGAGATACAATAAATTGTCATTCACTCCTCCTTTGAGAACATTTTTGTTTTTTAGGGATAAGGCAAGTTTATAGCATTCTTTTTTTCCTAGGGCAGTTGTAATAATTTCTTTGCCCACGTATCTTACATTGATAACCATTTCGGCATTATCAAAAATAACTTTGAAACTTTGTGTGTCTCCAGGTGTGGCTTTATGGATGTCTAAATTGCGAATATGGTAGATGGTAGAAACAATGTCTTTAGTACCAGCGCTAATTTTGACATTAGAATTTGTATCATAAATTACGCCTTTCCCATTCTTTTTACGCATTAAGCTTTTAACTGAATTAGTCTTATGACTAAAAGTGTATTGCATAAATTTATAATAGTTGCCTTCATTGATATCCCGTTTATATAGGTACGGTATTAAGGTTGTTGGACTGACATAACTTTCATAAAGGTCTCGAATTTTGAAAAAGCTATCCCATTTAGTGTAAGTAGCTGCGGTACATTTGAGATGTAGAAGTGTGGCCTTTGACGTTTTCACTTGACCAGTTTCCATGGTGACTTGGGCAATTTCTGTCATTAATCCGGACATGTTGTAAGAGGCTGTAAAAGTCAGCTTCTCTCCAGTTCCAATGGTGTTGTTCTGTGCAAATTGCGCTGAACTGAACATCAAAATCGCAATAAAAAAAATGTGTCTCATAGGTAAGATTTAGTGGTCAAAGGTATTTATATTAACATTAACAATGCCAAATTATTATAACATCTTATTTAACCATTGAAACGTCATAAAATTGTTAAATAAACCCTAAAGTAGTAATTGCATCAATGTTTCGACCGTTTGAGTTCTTCGGTATTGAGATATCTCTCTAATTTTACAATAAGAAATAATAATAATTAAAATATAAACATTATGAATTCAGATCAATTCGAAGGTAAATGGAAACAAATCAAAGGTGAGTTTAAAAAGAAATATGGAGAAATCACTAATGATGAATACACTGAAGCCGAAGGTAGCTTTGATAAGTTAGCTGGAAAAGTGCAAGAGCGCTATGGCAAATCAAAAGAAGATTTAAAAAGTGAAATCGATAATTGGTAGAATACCATATTATTCGACAGAAAAGTTCCCAAGCATTTTGTTTGGGAACTTTTCTGTTTAGTCACCCTTTGAGACATTAACATAACAATACACCACACATGGAAGATTCAAAGGAAAGGAAAAAGTATAATCGAAGGCAGGATGAAAGAGAAATCCAGCTTCAAAGCGAAATGTTTCGTCAAAATAAAAAGAATGGGTTGATAAAGACGATCCGATGCGCAATGAAAAAAAAGTTGGAACCTTTCAAGGAGATTAGGATGACTAAAGATGATGATAAAGAATAATTGAAAAAGGAGTATAACAAAATGAAAAGTAATTTTAAAACACTAATTGATTCAAAGATTCCTGTGTTAATTGATTTCTATGCCGAATGGTGTGGGCCATGTAAGACTTTGACGCCCGTTTTGATTCAAGTAAAATCTGAGTTGAAAGATGACATAAAAATCGTGAAAATTGACGTAGATAAAAACCCTTCATTGGCAGCAAGTTATAAGATAAAAGGTGTGCCAACGATGATGTTATTCAAAAATGGAATACAAGTTTGGCGACAATCAGGAGTGCTTCAAACAAAGGATCTGATAAAGGTCATTACAGCCAGTTGAGAACTTAAATTACTGGTTTGTTAAGCTGTTAAAAATGAATAAACTGACAAATATCATAGATGTTAATGCCATATAATGGTATCTTAGAACAATAAAACAAACACTATTATGTACACGAATTTAGAGGAAAAAGTCAGCTTATCTGTACTTAAAAACGACTATTTGGGGCATCTGTCCTATATCTATCAGAATAGACCATTTGTTGTTCCCATTACTTATTTTTTTGATGCTGAAAGAAAAATAATCATTTGTTATTCGGCTGAAGGTCATAAAATGAATGCCATGCGCAAGAACAATCAAGTAGCATTGAGCGTGGTTGATGTAGACGGTCT
Source organism: Gelidibacter sp. (assembly GCA_039935255.1). Classification (GTDB taxonomy): domain Bacteria; phylum Bacteroidota; class Bacteroidia; order Flavobacteriales; family Flavobacteriaceae; genus Gelidibacter. Next base: position 19,949 of record JBDTKP010000009.1, read on the forward strand.
TACCAAGTGGAAATCCGTAATGGTACATGGTGAGTTTGAGCAACTTTTTGGTAGTGATGCCAAATCCTATTTGCATGATTTTTCATTAGGAATCAAAAGCTTGATTGCTGAAAAAGAATTGAAAGAATTGAGTTTTATCAGCGAGTTCTCAAGCAAAGCGGTTAACGAAAACATCCCAATGATTTTCATTATTAAAATTGATGAAATTACGGGTAAGATGCGGAAAGATTAAAGTCAGGTATTCTATTTTGGAGAAGTGATTATTTTATTTGATTAATATATGTTCTCATGAGAATAAACATATCAACCACAAGGTCACTCTAATAAAATAATAAAGAGTTTTTATATGAACTCTTTTTACATTAATTTCAAATTGAATATTTAAAGAAACCATATTTTTTATGGCATTTTAATTCCATATAAAAAGCCTATTGAAATTTATTCCAATAGGCTTTTTATATTCTTTAATTAGAAATTACTTCATAATTCGTGTCAGCTGGAAAAATTTCTTATAACTTTCTGGAATGGTGTCGATATTTAAAAGAGAACCAGGTTCCATAGCTGGATAAATTTCGTCAAAAGTTTTTACATCCGTCAGTCCCATTCTTTTACTGATATGCCCACGAGTTAATTCGCTAGGATCATTTAAACCAGCGGCCGCGACAAGCTCTAAAAAGCTATGTATTGTGGCTTCTTGGTATCTTTTTGCGCGCGGGGCTTTATCATCTACTACCAATCCTTTCACTAAGGATGCATTTTGGGTGGCAACTCCAGTAGGACAGGTGTTGAGGTTACATTGTAAAGCTTGGATGCATCCTACGGCTAACATCATGGCGCGTGCGGTGTTACAACCATCGGCACCAAAAGCGAGTGCTCTGGCCATATGGAATCCTGTGATGATTTTACCTGCTACAATAACTTTAATCTCTTGTCTTAAATTAAAACCAACTAAGGTGTCATGAACAAAAATTAAGCCTTCACGAAGTGGCATTCCCATAGAATTTGAGAATTCTACTGGTGATGCACCTGTACCACCTTCACCACCGTCCACGGTAATAAAGTCTGGTCTTATTCCTGTATAGACCATCGCCTCACAAAAATCCATGAATTCTTGTTTTCTTCCTAAACACAATTTGAATCCAATTGGTTTTCCGTCAGACAGATCTCTAAGACGCTTAATAAAGTACATAAACTCAATAGGGTCTGCAAAAGCATTATGAGAAGGAGGTGAGTGCACTGCAATACCAGGTTGTACGTGTCGTATTCTGGCGATTTCTGGAGTATTCTTTGCTGCTGGTAATATGCCCCCATGACCAGGTTTTGCGCCTTGTGAAAGTTTTATTTCAATCATTTTAACCTCTGGTCGGGTCGCATTTTCCCTAAACGTGATGTCATTAAAGGTACCATCATCGTTTCTACATCCAAAATAACCGGTACCAATTTGCCATATAAGATCTCCACCATGTTCAAGATGGTAATCACTAATACCACCTTCACCTGTATTATGTGCAAAATTACCCATTTTTGCACCTTTGTTCATTGCTAATACGGCATTCTTACTAAGTGATCCAAAACTCATGGCTGAAATATTCAGCAAACTTGAAGAATAAGGTTGTTTACATTCTTTTCCACCAATCAAAAGCCTTGGAAATTCTCCGATTTCTTTAGGATTTGTTTTTGCATACATGGAATGTTCCAACCATTCATAACCTGAATGATAGATATCCATTTGTGTTCCAAAAGGCTCTGTATCAGTTTCACCTTTTGCTCTTCTATAAATTAATGATCTTAGGATACGATTTAATGGTCTTCCTTCCGTATCAGTCTCTACAAAATATTGCATGATTTCTGGACGAATGGATTCTAAAATATATCTAAAACGACCCAGTAAAGGAAAGTTTCTTCGGATGGTATGTTTCGTCTGAAAAATATCAAATACACCTAGCATTATTAACGGAAGAACTAAAATAAACAGCCATAAAATAGGGCTCCAAACAAAAGCAATTCCAACAATGGCTACCACTACAATAGCCGAAATTAAAATAAATTTTTCGCGTACTTTCATCTTTTTATTGATTTGAAATGCAAATATACTACTACATAATTGGATTGCATACTAAAACGAAATAGTTTAAAGTAATTCAAGTATTATTTATCTGAATAAGCAAAATCTGACGTGAATAGCTCATGAGGTTAATTTGTTGATTTTCAACTAAATTTCAACTAAATACAGGTCATTTTAAGGGGAAATATTGTATGTTTAAATGATACGATTTTCGTCGTAAAAACCGTTTAAATAGCTTTAAATGATCGCAGCCATCACACTTTTTCTAGTTGTTTCGCTTTCCGCTTTAATAACCAAGATTGCCACAATTGCTTTAGTCCATACAGGATTGTCGACAGAAAGCGCCAAATTTCAGGCGCGCTCAGCATATACTGGCGTTGGATTTAGCACTTCTGAATCTGAAAAAATAATGAACCATCCTGTCCGAAGAAAGATCATTTTTAATTTGATGATCATTGGTAACGCTGGTATTGTAACGGTCATGTCCTCTTTAATATTAACCTTTGTACTACCAGAAACCCTGGCTTCAAAACTGTACGGATTGATTATTGTTATTGTCGGCATGGTTATGATCTGGTTTGCGATTAACAGTAAATGGATTGATAAAGTTTTGTCCAAGATGATCAATAGCATGCTAAAGCGTTATACCGATATTGAAATACAGGATTATGCGGCCATTTTACATTTGAAAGATGATTTTAAAATCAGCGAAAAGTTAATTGGGGAAGAAAACTGGATGGCGAGGAAGAGTTTGAAAGATCTCAAGTTGAGACAGGAAGGTCTTATTATTTTGGGTATTGACAGAGAGGGTGTTGACTATTTAGGTTCGCCAAACGGTAGTGCTGTAATTTTGCCTAAAGATGTCATAACTGTCTACGGGAAATCAGAAGTCCTAAAAAGTATTTTTCAAAGAAGGAAAAATTATGGAGCAGAACTCGAGCATAACGCTTTCGTGAAAAAAGAACATGACCGTCTTGATGATCAAAAGCAAACCATGAAAGGAGATTGAATGGCTGTACTTTAACAAACTTTTGGCTTGGGACACTATTTTTTTCTAGGATGACTTTTATCTTTGCATTGAGAATGCATCACGTTCTTAATTCATGCCAGCAAATAACTCAGAATCACCTTCATTTTTTGATTGCTTTAGTTGGATTATGACATTTAGCACCCTAAACATTTTAGCAAAGTCCACTAATGACATCAAAGCTTTCAAATTCGGTCTTGTACCTCATGAGCATTTCTGCCGGCCTTATTGTGGCTAACCTCTATTACAACCAGCCGCTTTTAAATCTTATTGCAGAAACTTTTCATGTTACGGAAGCCGCAGTGAGTAATGTCGCCTTATCAACCCAATTAGGTTATGCTTTTGGTTTGTTATTTATTAATCCGTTAGGAGATAAGCTTTCCAATCATAAAATTTTGCTGTTTGATTTTATGGTGATGATTATTGCCCTTATTGCTGCGGCAATGTCTCCAACCTTGTTGGCCTTGATCATAAGTAGCTTTTTCATAGGATTTACGTCTGCAATTCCACAGTTGTTCGTTCCAATGGCGGCGCAACTCTCTGACGAAAATAGCAGAGGACGTGCCATCGGTATCGTAATGAGTGGCTTGTTGATTGGGATTTTGGGTAGTCGCATAATCAGCGGCTTTATAGGTGAGTCCTTTGGTTGGAGGGTCATGTACTATGCGGCAACTATTTTGATGGTCCTATTGTTTTTCATTTTAAAATGGAAGCTGCCGAAATTAAATCCTAATTATCAAGGAAGTTATGGTAATTTAATGGCTTCGCTCTGGCATTACTTTAAGACTGAACCAGCGTTACGTTTGGCTGCGTTAAGAGGCGCCTTGGCATTTGCAGGTTTAAGTGCGTTTTGGACAACTTTGGTTTTTCTTATGGAAGACTCTTTTGGTTATGGAAGCACAATTACTGGAGCTTTTGGGGTTTTTGGAATCGTCGGAGCTCTCGGGGCAACTGTTGTTGGCAAACTGAGCGATAGAATCAGCAAAAATAAAATAATTCTCTATGCTGCCATTTTGCTGATCATATCATGGCTGATTTTTGGGATGTCTGCACATTCGATA
>JBDTKP010000010.1:0-4668 GCA_039935255.1 Gelidibacter sp.
GCACTTCTTTTAGGCTTGTCCTTTATGAATTCTTCGAACTCTAATTTTCTTTCCCGAATTCCTTTTATGATCGCATTGGCATTTTTCTTCTTAGAAAACAATGTGCCATACAAGTTTATGAGCTCAAGCGAATCTTCAATGGTATAAATATCACTGATGTGAACAGTTGCTATCTTTTCTAACTCCTGAATCATCTCTTTTGTGTTTTCTTCTTTATTACACAAAATAATATCAGGTTGCAAAGCTTTTATTTTATCGAAATGGACGTGTTTCGTGCCGCCGACGATGGCTTTACACCCTTTAAGATGAACGGGGTGCACACAGAATTTGGTAATACCTACTATAGCATCTTCAAGCCCTAAGTCGACTAATAATTCAGTTTGGGATGGCACTAAGGAGATGATCCGTTTTGGGGTTTCACTTAGGACGATATGTCTATTGAGTTGGTCTTTCATTTTTTCGATGCTCGGAAACCTTCATTATATTCCAAAAATTTAAACAGCAACTTCAGAGAGCATTATGAATAAATTCTCTAACAAAATTAACCATTCTCACTCAAAATCATTGACATTTCCAATTGTAATTCCTGAGCTTTTTCAGCAGCAGCTTTAGCGAAATTGTCATCATTTGAGGCATAAATAATCCCTCGCGAAGAGTTAATTAATAAGCCTACAGAATCAGTCATGCCGTACTTACACACAGCCTGTAAATTACCACCTTGCGCTCCAACACCGGGAACCAACAAAAAGCTGTTGGGAACTATTTTTCTGATGTCTGCCAAATATTCCGCTTTTGTAGCCCCCACAACGTACATTAAGTTTTCAGAATTTCGCCACGTTTTTGAGGTTTCTAAGACGTGTTTATAAAGCTCCTTACCTTCTATGGTTTTTGTTTGAAAATCAAAAGCACCTTCATTGGAAGTCAACGCTAAAAGTATGGTATGTTTTTCTTTAAACTCCAAAAATGGCTCTACAGAATCCTTGCCCATATAGGGTGCAACGGTAACACTGTCAAAACCTAAATCTTCAAAAAACGCTTTGGCATACATACTGCTTGTATTGCCAATATCGCCACGTTTAGCATCTGCAATAGTGAAAATTTCAGGATGGTTTTGGTTCAGGTATTGAATGGTTTTTTCGAGAGATTTCCAGCCTTTCAATCCGTAGGCCTCATAAAACGCGGTGTTGGGCTTATAGGCTACACACAGATGATGAGTGGCATCAATAATTGCTTTATTAAAAGCAAAAATAGGATCTTCTTCCTTGAGAAGGTGTTGTGGAATTTTGCTTAAGTCAACATCCAATCCAATACATAGAAAAGATTGTTTCTTTTTAATTTGATCAATAAGTTGTTGTGTTGTCATATAATAAAAAAGCCTCAAAAAGAGGCTCACTATTTAAATTACATCAGTGTTCGCTTTCAATTTCTCGGTATTCTCAGCCAACTGCAGTTCGTCTATGATACGCTGAATATCGCCATTTACGATATTGCCCAAATCATAAAGTGTCAAACCAATTCTATGATCGGTAACCCGACCTTGAGAATAGTTGTAAGTTCTGATTTTTGCACTTCTATCTCCTGAAGTGACCATAGTCCCACGTTTTGCCGAATCTGCTTCCAGTTTTTTGGCCAATTCCATATCATATAAGCGAGATCGCAATACTTTAAAGGCTTTCTCCTTGTTTTTATGTTGTGATTTTTGATCCTGACATTGTGCCACCAATCCCGTGGGAATGTGTGTTAAACGCACTGCAGAATATGTCGTATTTACCGACTGACCTCCTGGACCTGAAGAACAGAAAAAGTCTATCCGCACATCCTTTGGATTGATTTCAATATCAAATTCCTCGGCCTCCGGAAAAACCATTACCGTTGCGGCACTTGTGTGGACGCGACCTTGAGTTTCCGTTTGTGGCACCCGTTGCACACGGTGCACACCAGCTTCAAACTTCATGGTACCATAAACATCTTCACCAGAAACTTCAAACTGAATTTCCTTGAATCCACCGTTGGTACCTTCACTATAATCTACCGTATCAACCTTCCAGCCTCTATTTTCACAGTATTTGGTGTACATCCTAAATAAATCGCCGGCAAAAATACTTGCCTCATCGCCTCCTGTACCTGCACGAAGCTCCATTATTGCGTTTTTGGTGTCTTCAGGATCTTTAGGAATCAACATAAAACGGATTTCATTATCCAGTTTTGGAATGCCATCTTTTGCTTCGTCGTATTGCATTTTGGCCATTTCCACCATTTCTGGATCGCTGCCGTCATCTAAAATCTCTTGAGCTTCAGCTAAATTGTTAGTCAATTCTAAGTACTCCTCACGCTTGTCCATCAACTTGCGTAATTCTTTATACTCTTTGTTGAGTTCAACATAACGCTTTTGATCAGTCATGATATTCGGCTGAATGATTAAATCACTGACCTCATCAAAACGCTGTTTTACTATTTGTAACTTATCTAACATATATGGTTTAATTGTGCTGCAAAAGTACAATAATTTCTTAATTTCGAAACGAGAATTTTAATTACAGACTAAAGAAAAATGATCCTCGAGTAAATATTTTACGCTGTTGGTTAAAAAATCCGATTGAATTAATATTAATAAATAAAATTTAAAAATTTCATTTGAAGATTGCGATTCAACACTTACAAGTGCTATTATAATTTTACTGACCCTATTTTTTATGAGCCATAGCCATCATTGTTCTAATTTTCATTTTCATTAGTTTTTTTTCCAAACTTCATAACTAAACTACTTTAACATTTTTCGTTTGATATATATCTACTAAAACTAATGCCAAGCGTAATTCTAATACTTTAAAAACAAAAAAAGGAGGCTATAAACCTCCTTTATCACATGAATTTAAATCTTAACCACATTTGGAAGACCCGCAATCTTTGCAAGTCAAACATCCTTCTTGATAAATAAGATTTTCGGATTTACAAGCACTACATGACTGCCCTTTTGCCTGAGTGCCATCTTCAACATAACGTTTTAACGCTCTGCCAACTCCGTTCTTCCAGGTATTGATGGACTCCGTATCCAATTGTAAACTATTGATCAAATCTACAATTTTATCAATCGGCATTCCGTGACGCAATGTACTTGAGATTAATTTGGCGTAATTCCAATATTCTGGATCAAATTTATGCGACAGGCCTTCAATGGTCGTTTTATAACCTCTGATGTTGGTGTATTGAAAATCGTAACGTGAGCTACCATCTTCGTTTCTGTTTTTGATGATTAAACCTTCATTTACCCATCGTGGAATCAAAATACCATCTTCATCATCGGCAAGACCTGTAAAAATTTCATAAGGCCTCCCATCGATCAATCCGATAAAAGCAATCCATTTTTCTTTATTATTTTGAAATCTAACGACATCAGCTTCTAAGATTTGTGGACGCTTGGTTGGAAATGTTGTTAAATTGTCCTGCTGCTCGTCCTTCTTTTCTTCATTTGAAATCAACACCCCAGAACGGGAACCGTCTCTATAAACTGTAACACCTTTGCAACCTGCTTCCCACGCCTCCATGTACAATTTACCTACCAAGTCTTCAGTCGCATCATTAGGTAAGTTAATAGTGACACTAATAGAGTGATCCACCCATTTTTGAACAGCACCCTGCATGGATACTTTACTCATCCAATCCACATCATTGGAAGTCGCTTTATAATAAGGTGATTTTTTGATCAAGGCATCCAATTCCTTCTGGTCATAGTTTTTGGAAAGATCATAACCGTTAACCTCCATCCATTGTTTGAATCTGTGATGGAAAACCACGTATTCTTCCCAAGAATCGCCTACCTCATCCACAAAATCTACCCGAGCATCTTTGTCATTAGGATTTACTTTGCGGCGTCTTTTATAAACAGGCATAAATACAGGCTCGATACCAGAAGACGTTTGTGTCATTAAACTGGTCGTTCCCGTTGGAGCAATAGTTAATAAAGCAATATTACGACGCCCAAATTCGGTCATCGCATAATATAACTCTTCGTCAGCCGCTTTTAAGCGCTGAATGAAAGGATTATTTTTTTCACGTTCTATATCAAAAACTTTAAAAGAACCACGTTCTTTAGCTAAATAAACTGAAGCACGATACGCTGCAAGCGCCAATGTTTTATGAACTTCTACTGAAAATTCATTACCTTTTTCACTACCGTATTGGATACCTAAACCAGCAAGCATATCCCCTTCCGCCGTAATTCCTACACCTGTTCTTCTACCTTCTTCGGCTTTTGTCCGGATGTTTACCCATAAATTTCTTTCTGTGGCTTTAACGTCATCATCTTCAGGATCGGCATCGATTTTCTGTAAAATAACATCGATTTTCTCGAGTTCCAAATCGATGATATCATCCATAATCCGCTGTGCAGAATTCACGTGTTTTTTGAAAAGTTCAAAATTGAACGTCGCTTCTTTTGTAAAAGGTTGTTCTACATAAGAAAACAAGTTAATGGCTAACAATCGGCAAGAGTCGTAGGGACATAACGGAATTTCACCACAAGGGTTTGTAGAAACCGTTTTATAACCTAAATCAGCGTAACAATCTGGAACGGATTCATTAATGATGGTATCCCAAAACAAAATTCCAGGCTCGGCTGATTTCCACGCATTATGTACAATTTTTTTCCAAATGCCATTCGCATCAATA
>JBDTKP010000011.1:0-7542 GCA_039935255.1 Gelidibacter sp.
GCGAGACGATAAAAAGTTGAGTATACAGAATTCAATAATGTTTCAAAAATTCAGATTTTTGGAACTGATGCAATATTCAGCCCTTAAAATTTCGAATTCAATATAAAATTTCAGTAAATCTTGAAGACTTTTTAAGTCCTTCAGAAACTGCTGAAGTTATTTTTTTTTATAATTTCAGATGGTCCTGAATTGATGTCCAGGAATACGTGTTACCCGTAAATTCTTTTAGGGCTTTTTTGCCAGCGTCTTCATTTAAAAATGCCGACAGGTTGGCTCCCATTGGGCTTTGTATTTTTTCACTAACCAAAAAAGAAGCTTTTTTAGCATCAATCAACACTCCAGGTTGGCGGAAATCTGCCACTAAATAATGCGCCATTTCTGTGTCTTTAAACTCATCCTGTAACGAATGCACCATACACTCAATGGCATCATACTTATACGCCTTTCCTTTCAAAGTAACTAATTGCGAAGCATGTTGCCGATCTACAATAGTCATTTCACAATAATGACAAGCATCTGAGCCATAATTCATAGGCTGTGGCTCAATATTACAAGATGCTAATAAAAGGCTTATAAAGGCCAGAAAAATAAATTGTTTCATCTGTATATATTTTAAAATTGGATAATCGATTTTTCATTTTATTCAAGGAAGTTTTAAATTCCCTGGTTGTATGTTATAATCAGTATAAGTTGGAATTTAAACTCAAGCATGTATTAAATAGCTTTTTTCGATTCACTTTTCCCTACAAAGAAAGCGACTACGGTAAGCATCATTCCCACAAATATCATGTAGGCACCAGTTGCTGGACAAGAATCAACGTCAAAATTTAGCATCTTTTGATATCCTAAAAGCGGTGGTTTATAAGTCATTGGTGTACCATCCAGGTTTTCAAGCTTCATAATAGCTTTTGGATCCAAATTAGTTCCATAATCTATCATCCATAAGTTAAAGTCATACATTCCCATGACTCCAAGGATAGACATCAGAACAAACCAGCCCAGAAACCATTTGTAACTCACTTTTCCGAAGAAACCAAGTAAACCGATGATTACTCCAAGTGCTACCATTATTCCGATAACAGCGGGAAACACTTGAAACTCCCACATATCTTCAACTTTCGGGATGGGTCTCATCCCAATATAGTGGTTAAGACCATCAATATTCTGAATATCAAATTCCTCTACGCCCTCTATGCCTTGAATATAAATATCCATCCCAAGTGGGTCTGGGTATTGGGGTGCGCCGAGCATAATATTCCATAAAGGAAATTTAAAGAGCCCTAATAATAAAAGCGATCCTATAATCATTATAATACCAGCTTTTTTCATAATAAAATGTAATTAAAATTAACCATTCAGTTAACAGTGTTTTTAAAGAAAGGCGAGAGCAATCAACTCTCGCCTTAATAGTATGGAAATAAACACTAAAACAAAATTTCCCTACTTTTCTTATTGGTAATTTATTATTATTTAATCTTCATCCAGACTCCAAGATAATTCGATGTTTGAATCAGCTGGACTTACACGGACATAGCCTTGCATTTCTTGGTGAAGTGCAGAACAGAAGTCCGTACAGTAGAATGGCCATACACCTACTTGCTTAGGTTCCCAAACTAAGGTCTCAGTCGCTCCAGGAAGCACTAGCAATTCAGCGTTATTAGCACCAATTACTGCAAAACCGTGAGGTACGTCAAAATCTTGTTCAAGATTGGTAACATGGAAGAATACTTTGTCTCCAACTTTTACACCTTCAATGTTATCAGGAGTAAAGTGACTACGGATCATATTCATATAAATATGAACCTCTTTTCCTTCGCGCACAACTTTAGTATCGGCACCAGAAAGCGCAGCATACGGGTGTTTATTTTCAGAAAGCTTATAGATTTTTCTAGAGTTGTTTTTTATCAATTCCGCAGGAATAGCAGCGGCATAGTGAGGTTCACCAATCGTTGGGAAATCCAGTAAAAGCTCCATTTTTTCTCCAGAAATGTCAAATAATTGAGCAGACTGTGTAAGCTCTGGTCCTGTTGGTAAGTATCTGTCTTTTGTAATCTTATTCAAGGCTACAAAGTATTTACCATACGGCTTACGTGAGTTTCCTCCAGGAATCATACCGTGACCTACAGAGTAGAATACAGGCTGACGGTCTAAAACCTCCCAAGTCCCCAATTTCCATTTTACAACTTCTGAAGAGATAAAGAAGGTTGTATAAGCATTTCCTTTACCATCAAATTCTGTATGCAATGGTCCTAAACCTGGTTGTTTAACTACTCCAGCTAAAATATCCTCAAAATTTAAGATTGGAATACCATAGGCCTCTCCATCAAATTTCTTGTTCTCAATAGCATCAAGCATTTTAGTAAAACTGTGTACTGTTAAGTCAGCAGAAAGCTTTCCGTTACCAATAATGTACTCGCCTGATGGATCTACATCACATCCGTGTGGCGATTTTGGAGTTGGCAAGAAATAAACAGCTCCAGGAACATCCAATGGATTTACAGTAAGAACTTCCTCTAACATCGTGGACGTTGCAGTATGCGTGTGTTCATCTTTTATATTATGTGCATATCTCGCAGGAACTTTTGTTCCTCCACCATTGTTGACGTATTCCTCAATAACTTTCCAGTTAACGGCAGCGATAAAATCCTTATCGTTTTGTGATGCGTTAACCTCCAATAGTGTATGAGCTTCTTCGGTGTTATAAGTGGTAAAGAAGAACCAACCGTGACTCTTATCGCGTCCAGGGTGAGAGAGGTCATAGTTAAATCCAGGCATCATCAACTGGAACTTAATTCCCATTCTTCCTGTTTCTTGATCAACGCTGATAAAAGTTAGAGATCCTTTAAAGTTTCCTTTGTAGTCTTTTATAGGCATATCTTTCTGTGGAATTGGCACAGAGAAACGTGTTCCTGCCACCACATACTCGGTATTTTCAGTTATAAAAGATGAACTGTGGTTCCCTGCACTGTTTGGAATCTCAATGATTTCCTCAGTTGCAAAATTTTTCAAATCGATCCGTGCAATTCGAGGCGTATTGTTTCCATTGATAAAGATCCAACGGCCATCCAATTCACCTTTTGTTTGTGAAATATCAGGGTGATGTGAGTCATCCCAAGGCACAAAACCGTAAGATGTATTTAGCATTGGCTTGGTCTCCTCACTATAACCATAGCCATTTTCAGGGTTTTGTGAGAATACAGGAAGCACTTTGAGCAAACGACCTGATGGCAAGCCATAAACACTAAGCTGTCCACTAAATCCTCCAGACATAAATGCATAGTATTCGTCGTGCTCACCGGGAGCAACATACACTCGTTCTGCAGCATTAGTTGAAAGAGCACCTTTGCTTCCTCTTTTGCCATTTCCATCGTTACAACTGACCAATCCGGCAGCTATCACTAAGTAAAATAAAATATTAATTGATTTTTTCATTGTCCTATTGTTTACATTAAATTGTTTTAAAATTAATTTGCTGGTAAGATCACTTTGTCCACGACGTGAACAATTCCATTTCCTGCGGGAATACTCGCTAAAATTTTAGCACCGCCCACATAGACATCATCCCCTTTAACTTCCACAGTAACACTTTCTCCACCGGCCTGTCCTAGTTTTTTAAATTTCTTCAAAAAATCTTTCGAATAATTTCCAGGGGTGACGTGGTTTTTTAAAATGGAAGCCAATTTTTCTTTATTTTCAGGTTTCAGCAATTCTTCTACCGTTCCTGCTGGCAAAGCACCAAAAGCTGCATTAGTTGGTGCAAAAACCATTAGTGGTCCAGCGTTAACCAGGGAGTTTTCCAATCCTGCTGCTTGGACAGCTGCCACCAATGTGGTATGGTCAGGTGATCCAATTGCAATTTGCAGCACATTTGGAGCTGAGTCATCATCTTCAATAAAAGCCTGTCCTTGATTTTTTGTTTGGACATCGCTTTTGGCAGAACGCTCTACTGAGGTTCCGGATTCGGTGTTTGTTTCATTTTTACATGCTGCAAAAACAAGTAATGCAGACGAAACAAAGATCAGTTTAAGGAGTGTTTTCATTTGAGTCTAGCTTTTAAATCTTGAAGGGTTGGTTAATATGTATATTATAACGTTCTGAAATATTCTAACATCTGTCTTGTCTGTTCCTCAGACATGTTTTGATTGGCCATTGGCGAACCGTTAAATTCTACCAATAAATCATTAGCCAAAGGATCTTTCTGAGTCATTTCCTCAGGATTCATAATCATGTTCATAACCCATTCTGGCGTTCTTCTTTCCAAAATTCCTTTTGGAGCAGGACCAATGAATTTCTTGTCCACTTTATGACAGGCCGTACAGTTCATGTTGTAAACTTCCTTTCCTTTGTCAGCCATTGCTTGATCGATTTCTGCTCCCAAAGTCACAGATTTGATTGGACCGATACCTTTATTGGTCAAGTCTACTCTTACTGATGCAGGAGTTGTGTTCACTGCCTTAGTCTCAGTAGGTTGTTCCGTCGTTTTTCCATATGGAGACGCTTCTTTCTTCTCGCCATCGCCACACCCCGTAAGTATTGTTAATCCCAATACTGTAAAAATCATTAGTGCTTTTTTCATTTTAGTGTTAGTTTAAGTTTGCTATTAAAATTTTAAGTTGAATTCCTGATTAGGAAAACCTGATTAGCAGATCTTCATTTCACATCACAAATGTAAGGGCAAGAATTAAAATAATTCATGATAAAAGTCATATATCGGATAATTTAGTCCTGTTTTATAATTATTTTCAGACACTTAGCTCCCAATAAGATACAATACTATTATTTGGTGATAAACCAGTAAAATATCATTAAAAGAAGAAATCAATTGCCTTAATAGCAAGGAAGAATTTTGAAGTTATCGGGGTATCAATGCACAAAGATTCTTTTCAAAGCACATCTGATAGCTCTAGGATTGAGACAATTAGCTTTGATTGACCCGAATTCTTAATAAAAAATCCCGAGGAATATCTCACAAAAACTTAAAGTCTATTGAGAGATACCTCGAGAGAATTATAAATGTTAGTATTTGTAATCTATTCTTTAGTATAGGTAAACAACTTAGGCTTGAACACAAACATGGCCCAGGCCCAATTGTTGGTGTTGTTGTGATTGCCCCCTTTTAGGACTTGCATAGTTTCTGTTGCAAACATGTGTGAATATCCCAATTGGAAATCGATATTATCGGCGAGCTTATATCCAAAAGAAAAATCAATCTCGGTCCCTAAATAGTTGTCTTGTTTATTTCCCAAATTATCAACGACATTGGCAGCAGATGAAAACAAATGTGGCACTAATTGTAAGGTGACTTTTTCCTTTTGATATTTTAAAGGCACGCTAATATCCAATAACCCAACAGAATTGATATGGTTTGCTACATAAAAATAATCCATCCAGCCATTGAATTTATGGTTGGTACCAAATAACGGATTAAAGGAATTTAACTTATCTGAAGTAGTATCCATGTCCGTACCAGAAAGTAATTCCGCACCAACACCCAAAGTGAACTCTGGAGCTATTTGATAATATAAGTTTCCTGCTAAATTATAAGCACTTAAACTACGGTCAGCAATCTTTCCTGTTTGAAAATAAACAGAGGCATCTGCTTTAAGTTGGTTTTTTCCAAAAGAAGCAAAGGCACCTAAAGTTTGGTTATAATCAACCTCCTGTTTTCCATTATCATCAAACGTAAATCCTGTATTTAAGGCCAACAAACTTAAATTCACATGATCAAAACTAGTATGGTACCAAGCGTATTGAAAGGATTTATAATTATTGACATTATAATCCGTTTTAAAAAGTGTCTCATCTTCTTCATTTAGGGCAAGACCAATGTCCAATCGATTTTTAGCATCAGGTTGGTAGGTCGCAATGAAGGCATCATGACTTCTTCCAGCTTGTGCCCAATCCACATTTCCGAAAATTCGAGAGTCATCATATATAATTTCCTGACGCCCCATTTTGAATGAAAAATCCGAATCTAATTTGAAAGACGCCCAAGCTTCATGAATCGCAGTTCCGTTGGCATCGGTTCCAGATAAGGTATTCACGTCACCCCACACCCTGACATTTTGAAAAGATAGGTAGGCGTTCAGTTTTTCACTGCCATAATTGAAATTTAGTCGCGATCGCTGCGATACAAAAGTAGCTGCATCAGCCGCATCAGGAATTAATGTTTTAAAACCATGTCGGTACTCAACACGGGGCCTTAATTGCAAATCGATGCCGAATTCTTGCGCAAAAGTGGTCTGACTCAGCATGCCTACACATGCTAAAAGAATTATTTTTTTCATAAATTGTTTATTTAAAACCCACTTGGCTTTTTCAACCTTGAAGGAAGTTATCGATAAGAACTTTTAAGATTACGGCTTACTTTATGGAAGCAACCGCTTTTTCAATATTTTGGATTGTAGCATCAGAGTTGACTCCTAAACCTTCCTGCTGAAAGACCATTTCGCCTTGGTCATTAAAAACGGTAATGATGTTTGAATGTGAAAAATCAATAGGTGAAATCTTCTTGTAATTAACGGCGACTACTGCTGCGAATTCTCTGGTATTATCTTCGGAAGAACGTAAAAATAACCAAGGTTTTTTATCCATGACGTTTTCTTCAGCAAACTCCTTTAAACGCGCTGGAGTATCCGTATTTGGGTCGATACTAACCAGGACCATTTTAACGTTTTCCTTTGTTTTTTTAGATAGTCGTTGTTCAATATTTCTCATATCAGCCACCAATCTTGGGCAGGCTGCTTTACAAGAGGTATAAATCATGACTGTCACCAACACCTCGCCTCTTAAATCTTCAAATTGGAGATCTTCTCCATTTTGATTGGTCCAGGTGGAGGTCAGATTGAAAATAGAAAGGTCTGAGATTTCATCAGAAGCGGCTTTCTTTTCCGTTTTATTTGTAATAGGCACTAAATCCATCTTACAAACAGGACAGCTACCTGGTTCATCATAAGTTTTATCGCCTTCACAATGCATTGGACATTCATAAAGCACGGTTTCTTCCGATGATTTTGAGGTATCGTTTTTACATGCAGTAAATCCAATAAACAGAATACTACAAAGTATAAAAAATGTTTTTTTCATGTGTTTATATTTATTTTTTTCAAAGGTCACACTTCGACTTGACTCAGTACAGGCATGCTGTTCGCTGTTAATCATTTCCACAAGTGATTTTAATTTCAGCAAGCTCATTTCATAATTTTTATGGGGTTTCAATATCTTTGGCACATCTAAATCCGAGATTCTTTATCGCGTAATTAGCTTTGATGCTTCCTCTAAATGCGTAACGCATAAATGCAGCGTAATTCATTAAATCTGTAGCACCCAAAGAGGCACTACCACAGAATAAATTGTTATCTCCGTCACTATCCTTCCTTGATTCGCCAGAAAGCATCACTGAATTAAAATCAGAGGTCCATTCCCAAACTAGGCCATGGAGGTCATAGACGCCCCAAAAATTTTTTGGATGTTGTCCAATTTCATTTTCGTTAGATCGCGGCGCCTCATACCAAGATAAAATTTGCTCATTATAAGACTTTT
>JBDTKP010000012.1:0-5197 GCA_039935255.1 Gelidibacter sp.
AGTAGCTTTCAATAACTTCTCCATGAGAAAAGTTTTTTGAGCCTGTTGATGTGCCTTCGTTTATATCTTTTACGCCTAATTTCGTTAGGGCTTCTTTAATTCCAAAATCTGTAGCAACTGCTTGCATGTATGTATTTTTTTATTTATTAATGACTTTTGCGAAGATAGCAATAAAATGTCTGTTCTTGAAGTCTGAGCTTCTTAAAAAAATGCTAACTTTAAGCCTGAAAATCAATCTCTTTATCATGAAAAACCTTATTTATGTGCCTTTATTACTGCTTTTTTTTCTTAGCTGTAAGGACAATCAAAGAACTAATAATGCAGACAATAAATCAACATCGGAAACTTTAAGTCCCGATGAGACTGCAAGCAAAATATCGAATGAATTTGCTATTGTCATTCATGGTGGCGCAGGAACCATTCTGAAAGAAAATATGACGCCAGAGGATGAGGCAGCTTATAAAGCTAAATTGGAAGAAGCCATAAAAGTTGGTTATGAGATTCTTAAAAATGGCGGCACAAGTTTAGATGCTGTAGAAAAAACGGTCAACGTTTTAGAAGATTCGCCACTTTTTAATGCAGGGAAAGGTGCGGTATTTACGAATGCTGGTACCAATGAGTTAGACGCTTCCATTATGGATGGTAAAAACCTGAACGCTGGTGCTTCTGCGAGTACAACTACGGTTAAAAACCCTATTAATTTGGCAAGAGCTGTGATGGAACATTCACCTCACGTGATGTTGTCTGGCGTAGGTGCTGAGCAATTTGCAAAAGAACAAGGCTTGGAAATTGTCGCTCCTTCTTATTTCTATACTGAAAGTCGTTTCAAGGCACTTGAGAGAGTAAAAAAGTCTGAAGAAAATGAAGCTACGCGAGATAAAGCTGCGTTTTATGATCCTACCATCAAAGATTCAAAATTTGGAACTGTGGGATGTGTCGCCTTGGATAAAGATGGAAATCTTGCAGCAGGAACCTCCACTGGAGGCATGACTAATAAACGTTGGGGACGTATTGGGGATGCGCCAATTATTGGTGCTGGAACCTATGCCAATAATGCCACTTGCGCCGTGAGCAGTACGGGTTGGGGAGAATATTTTATTCGTGCCATGGTAGCTCATGATATTTCTGCCTTAATGGAGTATAAAGGTTTAAGTTTGAAGGAAGCTGCGAGAGAGGTCATTCAGAAGAAAGTGCCCGATTTGGGAGGTGATGGCGGGATTGTTGCCGTCGATAAAGATGGAAATATGGTTATGGAATTCAATACGGCGGGTATGTATAGAGCATCCATGGATGCTTTTGGAAACTTAACGATTGGTATTTACAAAGATTAATTCTTATAGAATAAGTTCTATATTTACGGAACCTTTAAAACTATAACCTTCCAATCTATAGCATCAATTTATGTCGTTTAAAAACATCTTTGCGTCCGCGTTCTTATTACTTCTTTTAGTTTCTTGTAAAAAGGAACAATCTTCTGATCAAGAAACTGATAACCTTTTTAAATTTCGCGATTACATCAGTTACACCACCGCTGGCCGGGTCTCCATTGCAGATCCTATTATCATTAACCTTACCAATGATGTGGAAGGTTGGGAAATTGGACAGGAAATTACTGATAATATTATAAAAATCGAACCTAAAGTTCCGGGGAAATTATTGGTAGAAAATGCACATGCCCTAGTTTTTAAGCCAGACGAATCACTTCAACCGGATACTGAATACAGCGTTACCATTAAATTGGATAAAATTTATAAAAACCAACCTAAAGAGTTTGGATCTTATACCTTTCAATTTAAGACTATTGCGCCTAATTTTACGGTAGTCACCAATTACTTGCAATCTTACAGTAAAAAATGGCAGTATTTGGAAGCTGTTTTAAAATCTGCAGATATCATTGATCTTAAAGATGCCAAACAACTTGTGGAGGCCTCACAAAATGGAAAGAAACTCAAATTACAGTGGAATGAATCTGTAGGGAAATCCAAGGTTTTTGAATTTAAAGTGGACAGTATCAATCGCTTAGTGGACGACAGTGAAATTCTCATCAAATGGAATGGCAAAACTATTAAATCAACTAATGCTGGCGATAATAAAGTGATGATTCCTGGCATCAATAACTTTACCATTGTCCATGTTGAAGTGGTTCAAGCGCCTGAGCAGTTTTTGTCCATCAATTTTTCTGATCCATTAAAAAAGCAGCAAAATTTTGATGGTTTGATAACTATTCAAAATTCAAAAAACCCAAAATTCATTGTCGATGGCAACGTACTGAAGGTGTACCCAAATGCCAAGTTGGTAGGTGATGTTTTAGTAGATGTTTTTCAAGGCATTACCAATACAGATGGTTTTAAACTAAGAAAACCTTTTTCTGAAACTATTTCTTTTGAAGAATTAAAACCACAAGTTCGTTTGATTAGCAATGGGACGATTTTACCCAATTCAGAGGAGTTGAAATTTAATTTTGAAGCGGTTAATTTGAAGGCTGTCGACGTTCGCATTATTAAGATTTTTGAAGATAATGTGTTACAATTTCTTCAGGATAATAACTTTCAAAGTAATAATCAATATGCCATAAAACGTGTTGGTAGACGGATTGCAAAACAGACCATAACGCTTCAAAATGACGGTGTGGAAAATGATGGCCGGTGGAAAGCCTATAGCATTGATCTCTCTAAGTTTTTCAAAGCTGATGCTGGCGCCATTTATCGCGTAGAATTAAGTATAAAAAAGGAATACTCTTTATTTAATTGTGATAATTACACCAAAGGCGATAATTCAGAAGACGATTATTATAATGAATATTACGACGACGATTATTACGAGGGCGATTACAACGATAGCACGACCGAAGATGAAGATTTGCGCGAGGAAGAATATTGGGATAATTTAATCTACAGCTATAAAAATTACAATTATAATTGGAATGAGCAGAACAATCCTTGTCATGATGCGTATTACAATGAAGATCGTGTGGTTTCACAGAACTTAGTAGCTTCTAATTTGGGAGTGATTGCAAAACAAGGTGCCAATAATTCCTATTATTTTGCCGTTTCAAATATTCTGGATACCAAGCCAGAAGCAGGGGCAGTGGTCAGATTATTTAATTATCAACAACAAGAAATCGGAAAGGCTACCACCGATAGTGAAGGTTTGATAAAATTTAAAATTGATAAACTCGCAACGTTCGCCATTGTCACAAAAGGAAAAAACACGACGTATATTAAATTAGAAGACGGTAATTCCTTGTCATTGAGCAAGTTTGATGTTTCTGGAAACAGTTTACAACGTGGCCTCAAAGGTTACATTTATGGCGAACGTGGTGTTTGGCGTCCTGGAGATTCATTATTCTTAACCTTCATGTTGAATGATAATGATAACAAACTACCAAAAGGGCATCCTGTTAAAATGGAAATCAGCGATCCTAGCGGCAAGCTCATTTACAAGAATATCAGCACTGAAAATATCAATAATTTCTACCGATTTACGGTGCCAACAGACACAGAAGATAAAACAGGAAGTTATAGTGCCAAGGTTTCCGTAGGTGGCGCTTCGTTTTATAAGAGCTTACGAGTAGAAACAGTGAAACCTAATCGCCTAAAGATTAAGATAGATTTTGAAAATGAAGTGCTCGCCAGTGATGCGCCTTTAAATGGAACATTGGATGTCAAATGGCTCCATGGCGCACCTGCAAAAAATTTAAAAGCAGAGATTAAAGCGAAATTCAGTACCTCTTACGAAGGTTTCAAAAATTATAATGATTATGAGTTTGTCGATCCGACGCGTTCGTTTTCTTCAGAAGAAATGAATGTTTTTGAAGGTGTTTTGGATGAAGATGGCATCGCAAAAATCAATACCTCTTTAAATGTTGGTAAAAATGCACCAGGATTATTAAATGTTCAGTTTTTGGTAAGGGCTTTTGAAAATGGGGGTGATTATTCATTGGACGCCTTTACAAAAACCTATGCGCCTTACAGTTCTTTTGTCGGATTAAAATCGCCAGAAGGCAACCGATACGATTCTTTTTTTACTGATGAGAACCAAACCTTTGATGTCGTTACCGTGGATGCGAATGGCAAGCCTTTAAAGCGTGACAACCTAGAAGTAAAAGTCTATAAAATTGAATGGCGCTGGTGGTGGAATTCTTCTTATGATAACTTATCAAGTTATGTGTCTAGTAGTTATCACAAACCTTATTTAGATAAAAAAGTGACCACGGATGCCAACGGAAAAGGAAAGTTTACCTTAAATATTCCTGAAAATGAACGCGGCCGTTATTTGATCCGAGTTATAGATCCAGAAAGTGGCCATGCTACCGGGAGGACAGCTTATTTCTATAAAAATTGGTATCAAAACACATCTTCGGGAGATAAAGAAGCAGCGAAAATGTTGGTCTTTTCGGCCGATAAAGAAAATTATAATGTTGGAGAATCAGCTAAAATAACCTTTCCATCAGGTTCCGAAGGGAGAGCGCTTGTGAGTATTGAAAATGGCTCTGATGTCGTGTCTTATAAATGGGTCGTGACCACTCAAGGTGAAACCACGGTCAAAATTCCGATCACTCCAGAAATGGCGCCCAATGTATTCGTCAACATTTCTTTATTACAACCACACGCGACGACAGCTAATGATTTGCCTATTCGTTTATATGGTGTCATTCCGATTATGGTTGAAAATCCATCGACCAAGTTAAAACCAGAAATCAAAATGCCAGAGGTACTTCAACCTGAGCAAGAGTATAAAGTTGAGGTCAGCGAAAAGAATAAAAAAGCTATGACCTACACATTAGCCATTGTTGAAGAAGGTCTTTTAGATTTAACCCGTTTTAAAACGCCAAATGCTTGGGATGAATTTTATGCGCGAGAATCTTTGGGCGTAAAAACATGGGATATTTTTGATGATGTCATTGGCGCTTATAGTGGCAGTATCGATCAGGTGTTTGCCATTGGTGGTGATGCAAGTGCCGAGGCAGGAAAAAACAAAAAAGCCAACCGCTTTAAACCTGTGGTGACGTATTTAGGGCCGTTCAATTTAAGTGCAGGTAAAAAGAAATCGCATAAAATAAAAATGCCTAATTATATTGGTGCCGTGAGAGTTATGGTGGTTGCTGGAGATGCAAAAACCGAAGCTTATGGCAGTACTGATAAATCGGTGCAGGTTAAAAAACCATTGATGGTGTTGGCAACCTTACCAAGAAAAT
>JBDTKP010000013.1:0-6105 GCA_039935255.1 Gelidibacter sp.
TATCATTCGCTCCCAAGGAGAATTCAGTGTCTTTTCCATCGGCTTGAACGGATTCAATGTCTAAGAATTTTGAATCTAAAATGATTTGCGTGCTCTTATTATTCTCAATGGTATAGGTTGCTTTTCCCCTGATAACTTCACTTTCAAAATCGACCGAAATATCCAAATTCAAATGCTTAATGAAGGCATTATTTGGTTTTGCATAAGAATGTGGCTCTTCTACATAACTATATACAATCACTTTTTCTTCTTTAGGTTGTGCGCAACTCGTCATGATAATTAAGATTAGATAAAGAAAAGCTTTGGGAGTCTCCATGTCGTTTTTATACAGTTAAGTTATCGAAGATAAGATTTTAATAGTTAAAATTAAAGGGCTAAATACGAATAGGCCCAGTACATCAATCCAAATTGTAATGGGATGCGTAAAAGCAATAACCATTGCGGAATACCAGCACCTGCTTTTTTACTGGAAAGCATATAAAAATGCACCAATAAAAACACAATCAACATAGCAATAATACCCCATATGGCACTGTTTTTTGTTAACGAAAAACACAATCCAACGCCTAACATAATTTCAGCTATACCGCTCAGACTTACCAAAAGCTTATGTTGTGGCAAATACCTTGGCATGATGCGTAAATAGATTTTTGGTTTAATAAAATGCATCATACCAGCAACTATGTAAATTACTGCCATGAGGTAAAGATGCCAAGGGTAAATCATAAGTTTCAGTCTTTATAAGCATTGTAGGTTAATCCAATGCCGTAATTATTATGTCCCGATTGTAGAAGTGTCGATTGAAAACTGGTGCCTCTTTCAAATCGTGCCCATTCATTACCATTGACAAAAACACGTTTGACATAGGTTCTACTTTGAGGAATTTTATCCGTAAACGGAAGTAGCGGTCTAAAATTGGTCGGAATTTTTATAAGACCACCATCGCTAGATTTTATTTCTTTATATTTTTTGTTGGATAATAATTTGCCCTTATCATCGGTATATCCTAATACTTGTAAGGACACGAAAACACCAGATTGTGGAATGAAAATATCCTCCTCTGAAACGTCTAAAGTAAATTTATCACCATCTTTCTCCGTCGTTCTAAAAACAATCGTTCGATAAATTATTTCCTTACCAGGATAACCATTGTCATTGTTGTAAAATTTCACTTTAAATAATGTCGAAAATGGTTTTTTATCAGCGTTGGAGCGCTTGCGCTTTCCCCAATCTTTTGACTCTAAAGTCATAGGGAAATCTACTTTGGTTATTTTTTTCAAAGCTGAATCTGGATTGCTGAAATAAACGGCAATTTCAGATTCTATTGTTGGTAACCAGCAATGGTAGTAATCATCATCTAAGTAAGGTTTGATCTTTTCTTGCTTGAATTTTCGATCTATTTTTGCAGTAATCAACACTTCATCCAAAGCATTGGTTTCGGTGTCCATCAAAATGGTTTCAGGCAAATGTGAGGTCGCTATTTTAAAATCTTTATAGCCTAATGCAGAAATATAAAGCGTGTCAATATCGGGATAAAGCTTTTTTGTAAAAACAAATTCGCCTTCATCATTTGCAAATAAACCATTGCCGTTGTTAAAGGAAATGGTGGCATATGACACAGGATAACTGGTCTGTGCATCTTGTATTGTGGTTTGTGAAAAACTGATACTCACACCAAATAATAAGAAGCAAATTGAAGTAAATTTATAATTCATTTATATTGTGCAAGTGTTTGTGTTTTCTCACAGCTGTAAAACCTAAGATTAAGAAAACAAGTATTACGATTGTGACATTGGAACTTCTTTTCCCTGTTCAAGACTTTAAAGATACATTTATTAATAAAAAAAACGGCTAACAAAATTTTAACCGTTTAATCATGGATTGGTTTTTTCAAATAAAACTTTATTCTTTTTCGAAATTTCCGATGGCTATCAGACGCATGAGCATTTTAATGAGCGGAACTTCTAACTTTAAGCGCCATGCTTCAAGCTTATTATTAATACCATCTTTTTTTATTGCTTTTTGAACCTTGGCCTTTGCGTCCTTTTTTATGCTTACTTCCTGTTTTTTTAGAGGTATGAATAATAGGCTTCGCTTGTGGATCCAAAAGATAAGGATGATTGTCTTCAACAGGAATTTGAATGTTGATCAACTGCTGAATAGTTTTGACATAGGCTTTTTCATCCGCTGAACAGAAAGAGTAGGAGTTGCCAAAATGCCCAGCACGTCCAGTTCTTCCTATGCGATGTACATAAGTTTCGGGCACGTTTGGCATGTCAAAATTAACGACGGCATCCAGCTCATCGATATCAATGCCTCTTGCTGCAACATCGGTCGCAATAAGAATATTTGCTTCGCCGTGTTTGAATTTGTTCAAAGCGGACTGTCGGTCAGTTTGTGTTTTGTCACCATGAAAACTTTCTACCTTAAAACCATTTCTGATCAAAGTTTGCTCCAGTTTTTCAACGCCGAATTTGGTCCGCCTAAAAATCAGGATATTGCCTTTAATCGTATTGCGTAAAAGATGGAGGCATAATTCAATCTTGTCTTGTTTCGGAACATAATACAACACTTGACTCACGTTTTTAGCGGCAGATGAGGTAGGGGTTACTTCGACGCGTTCTGGTGATTTTAAAATGGAGTTTGCCAGTTGTTCTACTTTGAAAGGCATCGTCGCAGAAAACAATAATGTTTGTTTCTCTTCCGGACATAGGCGTACAATTTTTGTGACTTCATCAATAAAACCCATGTCTAACATCAAATCGGCTTCATCTAAGACTAAGATTTCTACAAAATCTAAATTGATTTCATCCTGTTTGTGCAAATCGAGTAAACGTCCTGGAGTGGCAATGACAATATCCACCCCTTTTTTAAGAAGATCAATTTGGGGCTCGATAGAGGCGCCTCCAAAAATAACCATGGTTCTTAAATTAGTGTGCTTACTATAAGTTTTAAAGTTTTGGGCAATTTGAATGGCCAATTCCCGAGTAGGACTGACAACCAAAGCCCTGATTTTCTTGCCTTTTTTTGTTTCGTCTTGCTTATCAAAAAGAAGCTGTAAAATAGGAAGTGCAAATGCCGCGGTTTTGCCGGTGCCTGTTTGTGCAGAAGCAATCACGTCCTTTTTGTCCAATATCAAGGGAATGGTTTGTTCTTGAACTAAAGTAGGATTATCGTAACCAGATTCGGTTACCGCTTTTAAAATGGGTTTATTGAGTTGTAAGTCCTTAAATGACATTTATGTTTATTTTCTGCAAAGATAGCAGAAAAAATAGTCCGAATTTAAATATAGCCTTCGTGCTTTTAATCTATGGCATTTTTGGTAACAAATAGGCGCCAGCCAATTATGGCCATTTGTGTTTTGGTGGCTTTTGAAAGGTCAAGCTGTTGTTTTGAGTAGCTTGGAAGTATTGCTTTGTTGATTTTGGCTAAAAATTTAAAAAAGCTTTTTTTCATGGTGACCTTCTTGTAAAGTTGACACGTTTATGTTGCGTCTAAAACAAATATAGAAATTTAACTTTTGAAAATTATAAAAACTTTCTTTGTTTAATAAGACTAAGATCAAAACTCATTCTAGAACTGAGTTTTACTTAGTTTTTCATTTAGCTAATCGAAACAATAATAACGATTATAATTTTTACAAGTGTGATCATCAGATTAGTTTTTAAAGAGTTCATATTTCGAATTAATTTTCAATATATGCGTTTTAAAAGTCATGTTACCAATGTTTTATCGGTTTTTAATGAATTTGACTTTAGATTTAGAAGTAAAATGAAGACTTCTGTTTCATAAAAACTAAGAATGTCTTCAACTAGGTTCTTATTTGTAACTGTAAGTGGTTTATTTTGTTTCATAATATTAGTTTTATAGCGTGTTTTTTCAATTAATTCGAAAATCTAAGATGTATTTTGCCTGAAATACATTTGATTTCGTTGTTTCCATCTTTCTTATGTCCTTTCCCGTTGCTTTTCGCAGTAATTTTTCACTTGCTATTTTTTATAAAACATAAAATGGCTGCAAATGAGTTAGTTATGTATCTTTAAGAAAAAAAATCTTATGAACTATAAAATTTCATTTTTTGTTTTTATCGCTTTTACAAGTATAACGTTTGGACAGATAGTCATCAATGAATTGGATTGTGACACCGCAAGTATTGATGATAAGGAATTTGTTGAGCTTCTCTCTGAGATTCCCAATTTTTCTTTAGATGGATATGTTCTTGTATTCTTTAACGGTTCCGCTTCTGGTGGAAACAAAAGTTATATGGCGCTAGATTTGGATGGCTATAAAACCGATATTAATGGCTTGTTATTAATTGGAAGCAATTCTGTTATGCCCACACCTCAATATTTGATTCCAGTTTCTGTGATTCAAAATGGTGCTGACGCCGTTGCAATCTATCAGGCAGACGATTTGGATTTTCCTGAAAATACCTTGGCCTATGTCGATGATACTTTAATTGATGTTTTGGTTTATGGTACTAATGATCCTGATGCCATTGGCTTATTAGATATTTTCAGAGCGTTTGATCCTAATATTCAGCAGATCAATGAAGGCGCAAACAATAATAAAAATTCCATCCAACGTTTTATAGATGAAGATGGAGTGGTTACCTACAATGCGACAACGCCTACGCCAAGGCTGTTGAACGATGGTTCTGGGGTTAAACTCAATGGTATTTTAATAACCATTGCAGAGAAACAATATAATGAAGGTGATACGTTCATTATCACATTTACCACTGAAGAGATGGTCACAGAAGATTTGATGTTTTCGTTGAGTTTGGACAATTTTGGTTTTAATGTTTCAGATTTCACTGGTAATACCACATTGACAATTCCTAGCGGAAGAAATACGGCAATAACTTCGATTACTATAATTGATGACGATGCGGATGAAGGCGATGAGGTCATGAAAGTTACCATTTCAGGATTACCGCCAACATTTATGGTTTTAAACAATCATCAACGTATTAGGGTTATTGATAATGATTTTACGACGGCTCCGTTTGGGGCACCTATCAATCCTACTTATGGAATCGTTAATAGCACGCAGCCCACAGGATATTATAATAATTTAGATGGATTAGCTGATACAGGATTGAGGCAGGCCATTCAGGATATTATTGCAGAAGAAGGCGTGGTCAGAGCACAAACTTACACAGAGGTTATTGAGATTTTGAAAGAGGCCGATCAAAATCCTGAACGCAGCAATGAAGTGTGGTTGGTTTATTTGGAAAAGGGGAGACCAAAACTAGATTATCAATACGGTAGTGAGAATTTAGGGACATGGAATAGAGAACATACCTATCCGAGAAGTAGAGCCAAATACTATAGTATCAATTTAGATGAGGTTTTTGATGGCAAAGAAGTTTTCTGGAACACAAATGCAGATTCCCTTCGTCATGGAAATAGCGATGCACATGCGCTTCGTGCTGCCGATTCACGTGAAAATAGCCGCCGAAACAATTTACACTATGGGCAATATAATGGTCCAGTTGAAACCTTGGGTAAATTTAAAGGCGATGTAGCGCGAGGTGTATTCTACTTAGCTGTACGCTATAACGGACTTGAGATCGTGAATGGGTTTCCCGAAGGAAAGAAAGGTCAGCTTGGCGATTTAGCCACATTATTGGAATGGCATAGGAGTGATCCGCCTGATGATTTTGAAATGAACAGAAACAATATTATTTATACATGGCAAGTCAATAGAAATCCGTTTATAGACCAACCTGAATTGATTGAATACATCTGGGGAAATAAAGTCGGACAAACCTGGAGTCAGGCATTGGATCTTACGGAAGCCAATAGTATGAACTTTAAAATTTACCCTAATCCAACACGAGATCGGATTTATATCTCAGGTATTAAAAACAAAACCCAATTGGAACTGTACGCAATGGACGGACGTAAAGTGATGGTGCAATGGTTAATTGCGGATCAATCTTTTAATCTTTCTTCAGATTTCGGATTGGCACCAGGGGTTTATGCGCTCCGACTAGACTCCAAGGGAGAATCAATGACCAAAAAAATTGTGGTCGAATAAATATTTGTATTTAAAAGCAAAAGAGCCCAAATTCTATGAGAAATCTGGGCTCTTTTGTTT
>JBDTKP010000014.1:0-17371 GCA_039935255.1 Gelidibacter sp.
TTATCTTTTAAATTTGAATAAAATTACACTATTTTTATACAAAATTTGGAATTAATGGCCAGAAAAGACGCGTTTTCAAGACACATACAAAATGGAAACACCAATAAAGGAGAGTTCATAACCTTAGGTGCTGCCATGCTGGACGGTGAAACCATTACCGATGCTTTTGTCAATGTACCTTTAAAAACAATGAACCGACACGGGCTTATAGCTGGTGCTACCGGAACTGGAAAAACAAAAACCCTACAGGTATTGGCTGAAAACCTTTCTGAAAAAGGAATCCCTGTACTCTTGATGGATGTGAAAGGGGATTTAAGTGGCTTAGCAGAAGGAGGCCCTTGGAATGCCAAAATTGAGGAACGTCATGCTAAAATCGGCCTTCCTCATGAGTCAAAATCATTTCCAGTTGAGATTTTAACCTTATCAGAACAAGATGGCGTGAGGTTACGAGCGACAATAAGTGAATTTGGACCAGTACTCTTGTCTCGAATTCTTGACTTAACCGACACACAGTCAGGAATTGTTGCAGTGATTTTTAAATACTGTGATGATCATAAAATGCCTTTATTAGATTTAAAGGATTTTAAAAAGATTTTGCAATATTCCACTCAAGAGGGGAAAGCCGAATTTGAAGAAGAATACGGACGTATTTCGACCGCATCGACAGGTGCTATCCTAAGAAAACTTGTGGAGTTGGAACAGCAAGACGCGGATTTATTTTTTGGAGAAACGTCTTTTGAGGTCGACGATTTACTTAGAATTGATGACAATGGAAGAGGCTACATTAATATTATTAGACTGACCGACATCCAAGATCGTCCAAAATTATTTTCCACTTTTATGCTAAGTCTTTTGGCGGAAATTTATTCTACTTTTCCTGAAAAAGGAGATACGGACAGACCGGAGCTCATTTTATTTATCGAAGAAGCACATTTGATTTTCAATGAAGCATCAAAAGCCCTTTTAAATCAAATTGAAAGCATTGTCAAACTCATAAGAAGTAAAGGTGTTGGCATTTATTTCGTCACACAAAACCCAACAGATGTTCCCGAAGCTGTATTGAGCCAACTAGGATTAAAAGTACAGCACGCCTTAAGAGCATTTACTGCCAAAGACAGGAAAGCCATCAAATTAACGGCACAGAATTATCCAGACACAGACTATTATGACACCGCAAGTGTTTTAACTTCTTTAGGTACTGGCGAAGCGTTGGTAACCGCCTTGGATGAAAAAGGCAGACCAACGCCTTTGGCCGCTACCATGATGCGCGCCCCCATGAGTAGAATGGATATTTTAACTGATAACGAATTATCTAGCTTGCTCTCAAAGTCAAAATTGGTCAAAAAATACAGTGATACGATTGACAGAGAGAGCGCTTATGAAATTCTGAATAGAAAGATTGGAAACGCTCAGGCTGAACAAGAAAAGGAAAAGGTTAAAAAAGAATTGGAAGACCTTAAAAAAGCACAATCCAAACAACGCACCACGACCACTAGACGCAGTTCAGCCATGAATCCTGTGTTAAAGGTACTTACTAGTGCAACATTTATAAGAAGTGTTTTTGGCATTCTTTCTAAAGCCATGAAGAAAAAATAGCAACACTCAAAAATAATTAGTAACCAATTATCAAATCTCCATTTAATGGAATTAAAATCAACATTACAAATGCACAGATCACTTATTTACATTACTTTAATTTCATTTTTACTGACCAGTTGTGGAAAAAATCAAGATCCATTTCTGATTCAAAAACAGAATATCGGAAACCTGACAGACTCCACTAAAGTCAAAGATTTAAAATTTATTTTTGAAAAGGATTCTATAGCCAATTATAATGGAACAGATGAATTTACAGTAAACATTAGCGATATCAACATCTTCGATAAAGAGGGTAAAGCGTTATTGAGCATTTCTCCCAAAAGAAGAGGAGACTCAACTGCAACAGTGACCAGTGTTCGCATCTTGGATCCCCGTTATAAAACCAAAAAAGGGGTTTCTACATTAAGCACGTTCAAGGACATCGAGAGCAACTATACCATTAAAAAGATTGATAATCTGATTAGTTTTATCATTGTTGACGTTAAGGAAATTAATGCGTCGTTCACTATTGACAAAAAAGAGCTGCCGTCCAATCTTCGATTTGACAGAAGCATATCAATTGAAGCCTCTCAAATTCCTGACAACGCAAAAATTAAATACTTTTTCGTTCACTGGAACTAAACCAACAAAAATAAAAGATGAGCTCATTTTTCTCGAAATTACTATTGACGATTGCTCGAAAAAAACTTGAGCACGAACACTCATCTTCAGAAATCAGCAAAAGACAGGTAGTTCCTTTAGCACGACAAATTAGAATAGAAATCAAGCATTTCGTCAAAGATTACATTTATGTGCTTATTGGTGTATTTTCCGCAGGCTTTGGTTTAAAAGGTTTTTTATTGCCAAACCGCTTTATTGATGGCGGCGCTACAGGTATTTCTCTGCTCTTAGAAAACATTACTCAAATTGATTTGAGTTATTTATTAATTTTAGTCAACATTCCCTTTTTAATACTTGCCGCAAAAACATTCAGTATAAAATTTGCAGTACGAAGTGTTATTACCATTGCCATATTGGCTCTAGTTGTGCATTATGTCGAATATCCCACCATCACCGAAGACCGTTTACTAATTGCTGTGTTTGGAGGCTTTTTTCTGGGATTGGGAATCGGGATGGCCATGAGAGGCGGCAGTGTCATTGATGGTACAGAAGTTTTGGCAATATGGCTCAGCAAAAAACTTTCAATTACCATTGGTGATGTGCTTCTATTAATCAATATTGTAATTTTTTCTTTTGGAGCCTATATTTTATCGATAGAAATTGCGCTATATGCGATATTAACCTATTTATCAGCAGCTAAAACAGTAGATTTTGTTGTGGATGGTGTTGAGGAATATGTTGGCGTCACCATTATTTCAGAAAGGAATCAGGAACTCAAAAAAATGATTGTTGAAAAACTAAAACGTGCATGCACCATTTATGCAGGAAGAGGTGGCTATGGAGGAAGTGGCGAGAGCTACGATAAAGACATTATATATACCGTTGTAACACGACTAGAACTGGCAAAGCTGCACACTGAAATAGACAAAATTGATGAAAATGCGTTTCTTATCATGGGTCTTGTTAAAGACATTAAAGGTGGCATGATAAAGCGAAAACCTTTAAACAAAACTAAAAAGCTTTAATCACTTGAAGTTGATTGGAATACCATTCACCTGCCCTAACGTGCCTTTTCGGTAAGGGCGGATGATTAACTGAAACTTAAAAATTGAGAATTAATGTCAGATAAACGCTATAAAATTCAAACCACTCCATTTGTTGTACCAACAACCGATGGAAAAATAATTAAGGAACATTTTGGAAAGGCCACGGATGGTAATACCCAATTAAGCATTGCCCACATGATTGCACCGGGAGGATGGAGCGAACCTTTTCAAACACCCGATTTTGATGAATACACGGTTATCATAAGGGGTAAAAAACAATTTATTATTGAAGGCGAAACCATAATTTTATCGGCCGGCGAATCGATAAAAATACTAAAGAACACTCGCGTCCAATATTCAAATCCATACACTGAACCTTGCGAATATGTTGCTATTTGCCTCCCAGCATTTTCAATGGATCTTGTAAACAGAGAAGACATCTCCCCTATTTAGCACTTTATGAAGGAGCTTCTTGTCAAATTAGTTGGAAATTATATCAATATGCTGAGCTATGTTTCTAAACCTTACGCCGCCGACAAGGCTATGTATTTGTTCACGAAACCAAGAGCCGGAAAAATAAGCGAGGAGCAGTCTGATTTTTTACATACCGCCTATCAAGAAGAGCTAAATTATGAAAACCATCATATAATGACTTATAGATGGCTTGGAATCAAACAAACTATTTTATTGACTCATGGCTGGGAAAGTAATTCTGCCAGATGGAAAAAACTAATAATAGCACTTAAAGAGAAAGGCTTTAACGTCGTCGCACTGGATGCACCTGCGCATGGCAGATCAGGAAGTAGCGTCTTTAATGCCATTTTATATGCGGAATTTATAAATGTAGTTGCCAAACGGTTTTCTCCAGACATTATCATCGGCCATTCTGTTGGCGGCATGGCATCCGCTTATTTTCAGCATAAATATCAATTTACCCAATTAAAAAAAATAATCCTTTTAGGGTCTCCTTCAGAATTTCAAGATGTTTTTAAACGCTATACAGATATGTTAGGCTATAACCAACGCATGGTTTCCCAATTACGACATACTATTCTGGATCGCTATGGTAGTCCTGCTGATACGTTCTCAACGGCTAAATTTCTAACGAACATT
This sequence comes from Gelidibacter sp., assembly GCA_039935255.1. GTDB lineage: Bacteria > Bacteroidota > Bacteroidia > Flavobacteriales > Flavobacteriaceae > Gelidibacter. Next base: position 4,359 of record JBDTKP010000014.1, read on the forward strand.
ACATCAGAAGGCCTGATCATTCATGATGAAGATGATCGTATTATTCCTTATAATGATGCTCTACTTATCAAAAACAGCTTTAAAAACAGTCGGCTTATAACCACAAAAGGCTTAGGACATTCATTAATGGATGCATCAGTTGCTGAACATATTTACGCATTTATTGACGCTTAAACCATTATCTTTGTTTTATGGAAGAGAATCTCAAACGAATCAACAAATTTTTAAGTGAAGTTGGCTATTGCTCGCGCAGAGAGGCGGACAAACTCATTGAAGCTGGCCGGGTGACCATTAATGGAAAAGTTCCAGAAATGGGCACAAAAATTTCAGAAAATGATGTTGTTCACGTGGATGGAAAACCGATCACAGACACCAAGGAAGCCTTTGTCTATTTGGCATTCAACAAACCTATCGGGATTGTTTGTACTACAGACACGCGCGTTGAAAAAGATAATATCATTGATTACATTAAATATCCCAAACGTATTTTTCCAATTGGCCGACTCGATAAACCTAGTGAAGGCTTAATCCTTATGACGGATGATGGCGACATTGTCAACAAGATATTAAGAGCTACCAATAATAATGAAAAGGAATATATTGTTACGGTGGACAAACCTATTTCCCAGACTTTTATTGAACGAATGTCCAATGGCGTACCTGTGTTAGATCGTATCTCAAACAAATGTTTGGTTGAAAAACTGGGCACCTATGAGTTCAGGATTATTTTGACCCAAGGGCTCAACAGACAAATCCGCAGAATGTGTGAATATTTGGATTATGAAGTTGTAGCGTTACAACGTATCCGCATCATGAACATCAAATTAGATATTCCTGTCGGCACCCATCGCGAATTAACCGCAGCCGAATTTAAAGATTTGAATGCGCTCTTAGAAGATTCTACGAAACAACATATTGCTGAATCGAAACCTTCAAGTCGCAGAACACGCAATTAAAACTTTTCATTATTAAATAATCACTATAGCCATGACTACCGAATTATCACCATTTCATATTGCCATTCCAGTACACAATCTTGAAGAATGTAGAATTTTTTACGGAGATGTTTTAAATTGTGAGGAAGGCAGAAGCTCTGATCATTGGGTAGATTTTAATTTCTTCGGACATCAATTGGTGATTCACTACAAAGAACAATCAGTTGAAGGTTTACATACCAATAGTGTGGATGGCAAAAATGTGCCAGTGCCTCATTACGGCGTCGTACTGCCATGGAATGCATTCCAACAATTTGCTGATAGCCTAAAATCTAAAAGTGTGCAATTTATAATAGAACCTTACATTCGGTTTGAAGGACTGGTTGGAGAACAGGCCACCATGTTTTTTCTAGATCCAGCTGGCAATGCACTTGAGTTTAAAGCCTTTAAGGATATGGAGCAATTATTTGCCAAATAGCTTAAAGTTTTCCTGAGACTATAGAAGTAAATTCCGAATACAGTGGAACTCTGTCTTCCGATGTTCACATTTCATATAACAAGAGCGTTTCTGAAATAAAATAGACAGACTTCAATACTGAGGTATTAATTAGATTTTAACTTGGCGCTCTCGTGCCAGCAATGTGTTTTTAAGCAACATAGCAATCGTCATTGGCCCAACACCTCCAGGAACTGGTGTAATAAAGCTTGCTTTTTTACTGACGTTTTCAAAATCTACATCCCCTGTAATACGGTAGCCTTTTTCGGTGGTATCGTCAGGAACTCGCGTAATTCCAACATCAATAATGACAACATCATCCTTAACCATCTCCGCTTTTAAGAAATTCGGAACGCCAAGTGCAGAAATAATGATATCAGCCTGTGAGGTTATTTGAGTGATGTTTTTGGTATGGCTATGAGTCAAAGTCACCGTTGAGTTTCCTGGAAATCCTTTTCTTCCCATTAAGATACTCATTGGTCTGCCGACAATATGGCTACGCCCAATAACTACGGTATGTTTTCCCTGTGTATCAACATTATACCTGTCTAACAACTCTAATATCCCGAAAGGTGTAGCCGGAATAAAAGTAGTCATATCTAAGGCCATTTTCCCGAAGTTCATCGGATGAAAACCATCGACATCCTTATCAGGGTTTACAGCCAAAAGCACCTTTTGGGTATCTATTTGTTTTGGCAATGGCAATTGAATAATAAACCCATCAATATCTGGGTTATTATTTAATTCGTGAATTTTATCTAATAATTCAATTTCACTGGTAGTATTAGACATACGCACCATAGTTGAATCAAATCCAACACGTTCACAGGCCTTCACTTTACTAGCCACATAGGTTAAGCTTGCGCCGTCGTTTCCGACGATGATTGCAGCAAGATGAGGCGCCTTTTCACCATTAGCCTTCATTTTTTTAACCTGTTCAGTAATTTCATTCTTAATGTCATTACTTACTTTTTTACCGTCTAGAATTACCATATGTTATATATTTGATTATAGCCAAAAACACAAGAATCGTCTTCAGTCTCAGTGGCAGTGTTCAGTTGCTTACTCTTGTGGTTTTACCCAAATATTTTAGACTTGTTAATCATAAAACTAATTAACTCCCTATTTCAATTAAATTTTTTTCTAATCTTTCAAACCTTTCTATAATTGCGACGACTTCTGTGACTGAAACTGAGACTGAAAACTAAATTCTACTGCATCCCCTTCATCGCTTGCATCATGGCCTTCCCTTTGCCACCTTGCATCATCTTCATCATTTTGCTCATTTGGTCAAATTGTTTCAGTAGCTGATTCACTTCTTGCACAGAAGTTCCTGAACCTTTACCGATACGCTTCTTTCTACTCGCATTAATAACAGTTGGATTAGTTCTTTCCAATGGTGTCATGGAATGGATAATGGCTTCAATACCTTTAAAAGCATCATCATCAACATCGATATCTTTCATCATTTTTCCAGCTCCAGGAATCATGCCGATAAGATCCTTCATGTTACCCATTTTTTTAATCTGCTGAATTTGTTTCAAGAAATCATCAAAACCAAATTGATTTTTAGCGATTTTCTTCTGAAGCTTACGTGCTTCCTCTTCATCAAACTGCTCTTGGGCACGTTCAACAAGAGAAACAACGTCACCCATTCCCAGAATACGGTCGGCCATACGTGAGGGATAGAAGATATCAATAGCTTCCATTTTCTCACCAGTACCAATAAATTTGATTGGCTTATTGACTACAGCTTTAATAGAAATTGCAGCACCACCACGAGTATCACCATCTAATTTAGTAAGGACGACGCCATCAAAATTCAAGATATCATTAAAGGCTTTTGCCGTATTAACAGCATCCTGACCCGTCATTGCATCTACCACAAATAATGTTTCTTGTGGTTGAATGGCCTTATGAATGTTCGAAATCTCGGTCATCATCGCCTCATCGACCGCCAAACGACCAGACGTATCTATAATCACGACGTTATGACCATTTGCTTTGGCGTGTGCAATACCTGCCTTCGCAATAGCTACCGGATCGGTGTTACCTCGATCACTAAATACCTCAACATTAATCTGATCTCCAACTACATGAAGTTGATCAACCGCAGCCGGACGATAAACGTCACAGGCTACCAATAAAGGTTTCTTTGTTTTTTTATTTTTAAGATAGTTGGCAAGTTTCCCAGAAAACGTTGTTTTACCAGAACCTTGTAAACCAGACATCAAAATAATGCTTGGATTTCCTGAAAGATTAATTCCTTCAGCATCGCCACCCATAAGTTCTGTTAACTCATCCTTCACCAACTTTACCATCAACTGCCCAGGTTGCAAGGTCGTCAATACATTTTGACCCATTGCTTTTTCCTTAACGGTATTGGTAAATTCCTTTGCAATTTTAAAATTAACGTCGGCATCCAACAACGCTCTTCGGACTTCTTTCAAAGTTTCTGCAACGTTCACTTCCGTAATACTTCCATGTCCTTTAAGAACGTGTAAGGCCTTATCTAACTTTTCACTTAAATTATTAAACATATGCTTTCAGTCTTCTGCTTGCAGTCTTAAAAACCACAAAAATTAAATTTCGAGTTGCAAATTTACATATTTGATGTCTATTTATAAAACCTAAGGGCTTAATAAATTACATGCGCTCAGGCACATCAATCCCCAACAAACCAAATGCCTTCTTAATCGTAACTGCTACTTTATTGGACAACGCCACTCTAAAAGCTTTGTCATTATCATTTTCAGCGCCAAGAATGGACACATTTTGATAAAAAGAATTGAATTCTTTGACAAGATCATAGGTGTAATTTGCAACTAAGGCAGGACTGTGATTATCTGCGGCATTTTGAATGACTTCAGGAAAGAGCATGATAAACTTTAAGAGTTCCTTTTCCTTTTCATGTAATGTAATTGCCTTAAAATCTATCGAAACATCTTGATCGGCTTTTCTTAATATCGATTGAATTCTGGCATAAGTATATTGAATAAATGGCCCTGTATTCCCTTGAAAGTCGATAGATTCCTTCGGATCAAAAAGAATACGTTTTCTTGGATCCACTTTTAAAATGTAATATTTCAAAGCCCCCAAACCAATAGATTTGTAAAGTGTTTCTTTTTCAGATTGAGAATAGCCTTCTAGTTTACCTAGTTCTTCAGAAATCTCTTCTGCCGTTTGCGCCATTTCTACGATGAGATCGTCAGCATCAACGACGGTGCCTTCTCTACTTTTCATTTTTCCGGAAGGCAAATCGACCATTCCATAACTGAGATGAAACAGATTTTTAGCCCATTCAAAACCAAGTTTTTTGATAATTAAAAACAACACTTGAAAATGATATTCCTGTTCGTTTCCAACCGTATAAACCATACCACCGACATCGGGAAAATCCTTGACACGCTGAATGGCCGTACCAATATCTTGCGTCATATAAACGGCGGTACCATCTGAACGCAGAACGATTTTCTCATCCAAACCATCTGCCGTCAAGTCGCACCAGACGGAACCATCTTCTTTTTTGAAAAACACGTCTGACTTTAGACCTTCTGCAACAAATTCCTTCCCTAAAAGGTATGTTTGGCTTTCATAATAGAGGTTGTCAAAATCAACGCCTAAATTTTTATAAGTCTTTTCAAAACCTTCGTAAACCCAGCCGTTCATTCTTTCCCAAAGCGATACGACTTCTGCATCACCTGCTTCCCATTGTAAAAGCATCTCTTGCGCTTCCAATATGATAGGTGCTTGTTTTTTGGCTTCTTCTTCCGTTTTCCCTTGAGCAATTAACTCCTGGATTTCCTTTTTATATTCTTGATCAAATTTGACGTAATAGTTTCCGACAAGCTTGTCACCTTTCAAACCAGTCGACTCGGGTGTTTCTTCATTGCCATAACGCTCCCAAGCCAACATGCTCTTACAAATATGAATTCCTCTATCATTGATAATTTGGGTTTTATATACTTTTTTACCCGACGCTTTCAGAATTTCAGCAACACTATAACCTAATAAATTATTCCTGATGTGCCCCAAATGCAAAGGCTTGTTAGTATTTGGCGAAGAGTATTCCACCATCACCGCTTTATCTTCTGGCTTACAAACTACAAACCCAAAAGTATCCTGATGCTTTATAGTTTCGAAAAAACTCAGATAATATGCTTCATTAATTTCAACGTTTAAAAATCCTTTCACAACATTGAAGGACTTCACCTCAGCCATATTATCCTGAAGATATTGGCCAATTTGCTCACCGATCTGAACCGGATTGCCTTTCACTACACGGAGCATCGGGAAAATAACGACAGTGATATCGCCCACAAACTCTTTACGCGTTGACTGCAATTCTACCGACTCCAACGTTGCGCCAAAAATGATATTTACTGCTTTTATTACCTGATCTGATAAGGTCTCCTGAAGATTCATCTACTGTTCAATTTAAGTTTGCAAAGATAGGATTTTTATTAAAATTTCAGAAGTCAAAACTGTAATCATCTGCAAAATCTAGAAGACTCAAAGCAGGATAAATCCTAACCCCTATGTCTCTTTTTAAGTTGAGTTAATAAGACCACGAAAACACCACATGAAAAACACACTTATGAAGATGCGCATGCTTCGTCAAATCACGCTGAATCGGCAAAACACGCAATCCAATGAGTTTGGTAAACATACACGACCAATATTGTCTCAATCCTCTACCACCAATCTCATGTTGAAAATGCGATTTACTTTTTTGACGAATTAGAACTGTATAATCTAGACTTTTTTACTATACCTAATCTCAGATGATATTTTGCGAAGAAGTTCGTATGCAAAGAATCTAATAACAAGACTGCTCACTCAAGATCAATATAAGTTAAGCATCACTTTTAAGGTGAATACTAACTCCATTACAGGTTACTGGCAAAAACAATTTAAAACTACTCTCATTTCGTCAAGACACTGCCCGTAATAACACAAATCGCTTTCTTTGTTTTATTGAATTCAACAATGATTAATTCCATGGATAACAATTCATTATCCATTTTAATTTGAAAGCTTTTCATGAATATGATGCGTAATATTCATGAAACTATCTTTGACTTTTTCATTTATGGACAATTTGCATTTCAACGACAAACGAGTTGTTTTTCTATGATATTTACCTTTGGTCGGATACCCGATTTTCTCAAATAAAAATAAATGTCACTTTAACCAATTTTTTGGCATTAAAACCTTAAAATTAGATTTTTAGAACCCTTTGAACCATTTTTGAAGAAGCTATTAATCAACTTCCCAAAAACGTTGATGTATTGTATTGAATAATTCTTAACAGTAATGTTATTGTATATAGTGAACGCGCCTAACCTCTCCCTCAAGGCAAGCTCTAATCACCTCAACAAGAAACTTTTATAACCAATTGCAGAAAATGAAACGGTTAATTGCCTTAGCGGCTTTTCTTACTATCTTTTATGGTCATTCTCAAACCAACATGATAGACAGTCTTGCTATACAATTAGCTTATCAAAAACAAGATACATCTAAAGTAGCTTCCTCCATACAACTTATCAAAGCCCTTTATAAAACTCAGGACTATGAAAAAGCGCTGTTGTATATTTCTGAGACAGAGCAACTCTCAAAAACACTAAATTACAAAAAAGGCATCGCAGAAGCCAACTATTACAAGGCCCATATATATGCAAATAAGAATGACTATTACAATGCTATTGATCATTTTAACAAATCCAAGAAACTGTATTTAGATCTTCATGATGTCATAGGAGTTGCCAAAGTGAGCAACAGCATTGGCCTCATAGAAATCTCAAGAGGCAATTACCAATCGGGATTAGTGAACACGTTATCTGCCATCAAAATATTCGAAGCTCAAAATTTATATGAAGATCTAAGTACGGCGTATAATAATTTATTTGAAGCCTATTACAAAACACAACAGATTAATAAAGCTTTTGAATTCAACATGAAGGCTTTGAATGCAAGAGAACAATTACAAGATAGCTCAGGCATCAAATTGTCTACAAAAAACATTGCGCGTTTGTATTCGGAACGCAGAGAACATCGAAAGGCTATTGAATATTATGAGGCTGTCTTAGCAATGCTCAATCCTGTAACTGATCAATCCTTAAGAGGCGAAGTACTACCGCGTATTGGGGAAGAATACTTAAATTTTAATGATTATGACAAGGCTGCTGAATATTTAGAGGAAGGCTTGAATTATAATAGAAAAATAAATAATAAAGAAGGTATTTTGAGAGCCTTAAATATCATTGGTCATCTAAACCTTAAAAAAAATAATATGAAACTTGCAGAGAGTCACATATATGAGGCTCAAGCAATGGCCAAAGAAGCTGGAAACACTGAAGAGCTCCTAAAAAACTATAAACTTTTAATGACTTTGGACTCCACCATAAGCAGATTTCAGAATGCTTACAAATGGCAAAGGGAATACTTTACACTAAAAGATCATATCGCCAGTGAAAACCAACCTAAACTACCAACAAACACATACGCCATTGAAGCGTTTATTGATAACGATCCCAATACTGATCTTGAGTTTGACTTAAAGAACGAAACAAAGATAAATTCTATTGACCAAGTTAAAAATTTAAAACTTCTTTCATATGGATTGATCGCCGCCTTTTTAACCGTTTTAACCTTTTTACTTCTGATCTATCTCAAAAGAAAAAGTTCTATTAAATATACTCAAGAGCTGGAAGGAAAGAATGCACAGATCCAACTTCAAAATGAAGCTATTATGGCCCAAAAACTTCATCTTGAAGAAATCAACAGCGTTAAGGACCGTCTGTTCTCAATTGTTTCACATGACTTAAAAGACTCCATATCCTCCATTAAAGGGTTTTTAGATCTACTTAAAGATGATAGCATCAGCAGAGAAGAATTTGATGAACTAATACCAGAATTGAGCGAAAATGCCAATAATGCCTCCTTATTATTATTCAACTTACTGAACTGGTCCAAGTCCCAAATGCAAAATCTGGAACCTAATCCTGAACTTTTCAACGTCCAAGAAATTTTTCACGACAAAATCCATTTAGTAGAGCAAAAAATAGAACAAAAGCGTATTGTCGTTATTGATGAGTTGCAACGTGATTTCGTCTATGCCGATAAGAGCATGGTCGAGATTATTATTCAAAATCTAATTACCAATGCCGTAAAATTCAGTCGCGTGGGTGATGTTATTACCATCTCAAATAAAGAGCACCATGGCAAATCCTTGCTTTGTGTGGCAGACACAGGGGTTGGCATTTCAAAGGAGAACCTCAAGAAACTTTTTCAAAATAATAATTTCACCACTATTGGTACTGAAAACGAAAAAGGAACTGGCTTAGGACTGACAATCTGTAAGGAACTCGTAGAGCTTAACCATGGCAGAATATGGGTGGAAAGTACTGAAAATTTAGGCACTAAATTCTATGTAGAACTACCGAAGACAAAAAACGAAAAAGCAAGATTAGAAAAATTTCGCGTATCAGATTTTGAGTTCAATTAAACTGCTCCACTTCTCGAATTTATGGAGTTGAGCTTGTCGAAGCCCGGTTGCTGAACTAGCTTGTCAAAGGATCACTCCGCTTTTGGCAAAAACACTTCCGCCATCATACAACGAGCACTTCCGCCACCACAGGTTTCTATAGTTTCCAAATCACTATACAGCACATCACAATGCATCGATAATTTCGCAATTTGTAAGGTTGTTAAACTCTCATGTGCTGCTTTGCTCATCACTAAATAACGTTTCTCATCTGTACCTCTTACTTGCAGCATATTACCTGCAAAATGATGCATTTGCAATTCAGTAATCGAAATGATCTCCTTGCCATCTTTTTTAAGATGTTCTACAACATTTTTACGTTCCTTTTTATCGTCAATACTATCCAAGCAAATGACTGCAAAAGTTTCCGCAATACACATCATGACATTGGTGTGGTAAATAGGTAAACGCTCATCATCTACAGTTTGATAAGCGTTAAAAACGACCGGGAAATAATCAAAATCTTCACAGAATTCTATAAATAATTCTTCATCTGCCCTTGCAGATAAGGCGCAGTATGCTTTTCTATTCACACGATCTAATATAATGCTTCCTGTGCCTTCCAAAAAGAAATGATCTTCTTCCGCACTGGTGTAATCCATAATGTCGTTGATTTCAAATCCTTCTGCCTCCAAACGCAAGAACAGGTCTTCACGACGTTCCTTACGTCGATTCTCGGCAAACATAGGATAGAGCGCTAAATCGCCATTTTCATGGAAACTCACCCAATTATTTGGGAAAATGGAATCTGGTGTGTCATTTACTATATCATCATCTTCCACAATAACGTTAACGCCCACAGCTCTGAGCTTTTCAACAAAAGCATCAAACTCTGCTTGTGCTTTTTTGTTGATTTCAGAGTTCTTCAGGTCTAAATCTTCCTGAAAATAATTATTGACGGCTGTTTGTTCATTCATCCGAAAACTTACAGGACGAATCATCAAAATTGTATTTGTGGTCTGGTGCATATTGAAGTCAAATTTATGCCCGCGAAATTAGTTTAATTTGATTAAATTTGGAAGACAATGCCTTCTTTAATTATACATTGATCCGAACCGATAATTATTCCTGATGAAAACCTCTTTCCTTTTATTTTTTTTAAGTTTTTCTATTGTTGCCCAAAACAAAAAACTATCCAAAGATTTTTTGACTGTTTTTGAAAAAAGCAACGGCCTCCAGACTGGTACTTACCAAGAGGTAATCGCGTACTATCAGGATTTAGCTGCGAATTACCCTCAAATTCAACTGGACAGTATTGGCATGACAGATGCTGGCAAACCTTTGCATATTGCCACTTTTAATCCCGATAAAATTTTCGACTTTGAAATCATCCGGAAAACGAAACAGGTTTTACTGATCAATAACGGAATTCATCCTGGAGAACCCGACGGCATTGATGCCACAATGCTTTTGTTCAGAGATCTTGCACAAGGAAAAATTAAAATGCCAAAACATACGGTTTTGGTAACCATTCCTATCTATAATGTTGGCGGCAGTTTAAATAGAAATTCTACCACTCGTACCAACCAAGATGGTCCTGAAGCATACGGCTTTAGAGGTAATGCCAGGAATTACGATTTGAATAGGGATTTCATAAAGGCGGATACCAAAAACGCGCGCACGTTCACTCAGATTTATCATTTAGTGCAACCCGCCGTTTTCATTGACAATCATGTGAGCAATGGTGCCGATTATCAATACACTTTAACGCATCTATTCACGCAACACAATAAACTTGGTGGCGATTTGGGCAATTATCTCCATACTGACATGATGCCAAGCCTAGAGCAGAATCTAGCCAATAAAAAATGGGATATCACACCCTATGTCAACGTTTTTAACGAAGTCCCTGAGGCTGGTTTTAGTCAGTTTTTGGATGGACCTCGTTATTCAACCGGGTACACTGCGTTGTTCAACAGCTTAGGCATGATGGTTGAAACCCATATGCTGAAGCCTTATAAGCCTCGTGTTGAAGGCACCTATGAATTGATGAAAACCATGCTGGACATCATGGAAACCGATTATGAAAAAATAAAAACTTTGCGCTCTAATGCCATTAAACAATTTCAAGCCTCCAAAACATATCCGCTGGATTGGAAGGTTGACACTATGAAATCCACCTCGCTAACATTTAAAGGTTATGAAGGACAAATGATCCCAAGTACTATCACTGGAGGCAAACGATTGAAATACGACCGAAGCAAACCCTTTACTAAAGAAGTTAAATATCAAAATTATTTCAAACCTTCAATTGAAATTGCCATACCCAAAGCTTATATCATCCCTCAAGGGTGGTGGAACATTATTGACTTATTAAAACTCAACCACGTTGAAATGATTGTCTTTGAAAAGGATACAACATTGACGGTTGAAAGCTATAAAATTGACACCTATCAAACCCGAAACCAAGCTTATGAAGGACATTACCAACATTATAATACCAAAGTAATTTCTTCAACACAACACGTCATATTTAGAAAAGGCGATTATTATGTGTCCACCAATCAAAATGCCTTTAGGTATTTGTTGGAAACTCTGGAACCACAAGCCCCTGATTCATTTTTTAACTGGAATTTCTTCGATACAATTCTACAACAGAAAGAAGGCTTCTCCCCATATGCTTGGGAAGATATGGCAGCTGAATTATTAAAGGAAAATGAAGAATTAAAAACCACTTTCCAGGCCAAACAAATGGCGGAACCAGAATTTGCTAACAATTGGTATGCGCAATTGGACTGGCTACACAAACAGAGTTCTAGTTATGAGTTGGCACATATGCAGTATCCGATTTATAGAATCAAATAGCACATGACTTTTCCAAAAAAACAGATCGCAATGCATTTAATGGCCATTGATCATGAAAAATATTTAATGTAATTCTCTCAAGGTAAACACAAAGAATTGAGAGCGATAACAACACAAAACATCAGACTAATTTAAATATATGGATATCAAGCATATAAAACGGAACATATCCTAACGCCTAAAAACTCTAAACTAAAATCTTAATATTCGCATAAGAATTATCCATGGCCTCTTTAATTTGCTTTGGATTGAGCCATTCTACTTTGGTAATGCCCTCTTCCTCTTGTGGCTCCAATGGCCCATCGTAATTAGAAGTCATTTCAAACCAATACGTAATCTTTAGTTGGAGACGACCGTTTCGCTTAAAAATATGATAGGTCGTTTCTAAGGGTTTCACGATTTTTAAACCATTGACCTGCGTTTCTTCTTCTACTTCACGTAAGGCAGTTTCTTCAATGCTCTCATCACCTTCAATTTTCCCTTTAGGCAAGTCCCATTTTTCGTTTCGATAAATAAAAAGGATCTCCCCATTAGCATTAAATACTTTTCCACCTCCAGCAATGACATTGGGCAGTTTTTTAAGAAAAGATTTCAAAAGTTTATCTTCATTTTTCCCAATGAGTCTTATACCTTCTATATCTGTCGTGTTAAGTTCTTTAATTACCTTACCGATATTGACCGTACTCAAGAGGTAGTTTTTAAAATCCTTTTCCTTTTTGACTTTTGTGGTCAAAAAAATAGGCTTGTCATTAACAAAAATTCTGTACATCATTTCTTTCATAAAAATGTTGAATTGGTAAAAATATAATATTTTGATTCACATTGGTAATTTTGAAAAATATTTTTCAGGAAGTTTTTGATTTCAAAATCTATAAAATTGTTTAATTTTGCTCCATGATTCTCAACAAAGAAACCGCTAAGAAAACCGCTGAGCTGCTATTGCAGATTCACGCGATCAAATTACAACCAAATGAACCATTTACATGGGCTTCTGGATGGAAATCGCCAATTTACTGTGACAACCGCATTATTTTATCCTATCCACCGATTCGAAATTATGTGCGTGAAATCATGGCAAAGCATATAGAGCAGCAGTATGGCAAACCTGACGTCATCGCTGGCGTAGCTACTGGCGCCATTGGGATTGGCATTTTGGTAGCTGAATATTTAGGACTGCCATTTGTGTATGTCCGACCTGAAGCAAAAGGTCACGGGCGACAAAATCAAATTG
>JBDTKP010000015.1:0-5164 GCA_039935255.1 Gelidibacter sp.
GCTCTAATATCAGACTGACTCACGTCCACATTCGTTCTTGACACAAATCGTCTAAAATTTGCAGGGATAGGTGTTTGTTCTTTGGTCATTAAAAAGGCCATTCTATCAATATAACCACGCTGAAGATTCCTTCTGTAGGCATCAATGGATTTGCCGCTATTTAACTCGCTAAAAACACCTTTGCGTAAATCTTGCATCATGTCCAATAAACCGTAGGCATCTTTCCCATGGGTCGTTTCATTTTCAGACATGCGTTGCATTCTTCCAAAATCAAGGATATTCTCAAGGGTTTTAGTTTGCATGCCGCGAATGCGTTCTAAACTGCCATCATATTCAATTTTATTGAAAATATCATTGTCCAATAGCCATTCTGGAGTAGCAAACAATTCCTTCTGAAGGAACTGAAGGGCTTCTTTTTGCTTAGCTTTCGCAACAGGCGAATAAACGGCACCTTCTTGGTCATAGGTTTTATAAATTTCATAAACGCCACCAATATTAGCAGTTACATGGCCCATGTAACGGTTAAATTGTCCTAATACTTCGCCATACATGGTTCCTAAGTCGCTATAGTCCTTACCGTCCTCAGCGGTCCATGTGATCAATTTTGGAACGATCCGTTTTAAGTTGGCAATTCCGTAAGAACTTGCCTTCATTGCATCATCGCCTAAATCTTCAGTTTGAGAACTTGGATCAATGACACCTCCGCTTTGCTGTCTTCCAAAACGATACATTGGATCTCCTGCATGTTTTAGAATCCAGCTGTCTAAAGTTTTCTTTTCGTCTTCTGGTGTCGCAGCATCCAAAATTGGACGGTAGCCCCACGCGATAGCATATTTGTCATAAATACCGATATTCGGCATTAAAGCAACACCTTCATCGCCAGGTTGTGCAATGTAATTGAAACGTGCGTAATCCATAATAGATGGAGCAGTTCCATATTTTTTTGTGAACTCTGGGTTGCGCAAATCGTCCACTTTATAGGCGACGCTACTGCCCATGTTATGAGGTAAACCTAAGGTATGTCCAACTTCGTGCGAAGACACAAAACGAATCAATCTTCCCATGATGTCATCTTTAAATTTCACACTTTGTGCGTCAGGATTGATTGCTGCGGTTTGTACGAAAAACCAATTACGCAATAAAGTCATCACGTTATGATACCAGTTGATGTCGCTTTCTAAAATTTCACCACTTCTTGGGTCACTTACGTGAGGGCCATTAGCATTAGGGATTGGCGAAGCCAAATAACGCACTACAGAATAGCGAATATCCTCTGGGCTCCAGCCTGGATCTTCCTCAATGGTTGGAGGATCTTTAGCGATAATGGCATTTTTAAATCCAGCCGCTTCAAATGCGACTTGCCAATCTTCAATACCTTGTTTGATGTATGTACGCCATTGCTCAGGAGTAGCACGATCTACATAATAAACAATTTGTTTTTTAGGTTCAACCAATTCGCCTCGCTTAAATTTTTCGAGATCCTCGTCCTTCACTTCAAGGCGCCATCGGTCCAAGTAGGTTACTTTTTTGCTCTCATGAGCATCTAAGCCGTAATCGATTTGTCCGCTTGTAAACCATCCGACGCGCTGGTCAAATATGCGGCGTTTCATTGGCTCTTTTGGCAATAAAACCATAGAGTTACTCATTTCGATTGAAATAGCGCCACTTGTCGCATTGGAAGGTGGTTCACTTGCACTGTATGTTTTTACGTGACGGGATTCAATATTTAATGGGTAACTTTTAAGACTTTCGATATAAGACAAATCACCATCTAAGCGGGTTACTTTATATTGCTTTCTGCTTCGTTCTGGTAAACCAAAAGGCTTTACGTCTTTCATGAACAAATCAGTTACTTCAATAACCGTGGTTAATGAATCTTTCCCAATAGCTTTAATAGGAAAGCTAAATAAAACGGGTTCGAAATTTGAATTCACAACAGCTTCATGTACAGGGAGTGTGTCATTGGCTACGACGCTGTGTGATACCATACGAAGCAATACGCGTTTATCCTTTTTTTGCCAACGCAATACTTGCTCGCCTTGCTTTCCACCACCAAAACCTAAGCCACTGGCTGTTTTAGCGATACGCGTCACCATGAGCATTTCACGTTCAAAAAGTGAATCTGGTATTTCATAAAAGTAGGTCTCGTCTATTTTATGAACCGTAAACAAGCCTGGATCACTTTTAGCATCTTTTGTAATGACTTTATTGTACGGCTGGATGTCATTTTTTCCAGGTTTTTTTGCTGCATCTGAAGCACTGGCGGTTGCGGGTGTTTTGGACGCTTTTTTTGTAGTTGAACAAGAAGCAACTAAAAAAAAGGATGCCAAAAACATCACGCTTAGGGAAACTTTTTTCAAAATGTTAGGAGTTTAAAAATTTAGAAAAGTGAAAATAAGCAATACCCAACATTCATAGCGGATTGTAAAATGTTTTAGTATTTCTTTAACTATTGAGAGTTTAGGTGGATGCAATAAAAAAAGCCATTCTAAAAGTAGCTTTTGGTAATTTATAGAATTCCTAAAATCATTATTTAAAATAGCCCACAAGCATCGCGTGGTCTGAAACGTTGTAATAAAATTTTTGAAGTAGGAGAGGCGTGAACTTTTTGCTTGTGAAAATTTGGTCAATTTCAAGCAGAGGGATCCCGAATGGCCAGGTCGCACTGAATCCTTGACCGTAATTATGAAAACTCGTATAATCAGTTTCATACTTCCTGAAATGAACACTTTCATAAGGCGTGTTGAAATCACCCACCATAAGATCTGAATTTTTCTGAGAAACTAATTGTAATACGGTTTCTAAAGTTTTTCTTTTATTCATTCCAGGGTCTTGAAAAGTATCTGTAAGAGCAATTAAAATAGGACCTGAGCTCAGTTGTGCCTCTACAAAATTGATGTCATAGCTGCGGTGTTCAATTGTATAAGTGACATTTTCGATGCTTCCTTTTATACCAATCAACATATTGCCTTGAAGTATTTGAAATTCGTAGGCTGGAAAGTCTTTCGATAGTTGTTGAATGTCTTGTGCGGAAGCGTTTTCTGTCTCAGCAAGAGCAATGATGTCAGGCTTTATATTTCTGATGTTTTCTGAAAGTATATCAAGATGGATTGTCGCTCTATCCGCAGCATTCCAAAATATAACAGAAGTGGCATTTTCTGGGATTTCCACATTACTGGGGAAAATATAAGCATTGTTAAACCAGATACCAGTTAGACCTAACGTCATGCAAATGAAAAAGATAAAATAGGCCTTTGGTCTATAAAATAAAATGGTGATGATGGCTGCTCCGACAATTAAAATGGGTAGCGGAAAGGCATAAAAAGGAAATTGGAAAAATCGGAAATGGTCCTTAAAAATAAAATGAATACATAATAAGGGCACGTATACAATCAATGCACATGCCCTAATTACTAATAATATATTTTTCGCAATTTTATACAAGGTCAACAAATAAACCGTCGTCAGTTTTAGTGACTTTGGCTATTTTGTTTTTTGTCAGGCCTTTTATCGTGCTATCCCACTTTTTGTTACTCAAGCCTGACTGCTCTTTTAAGCTATTTAAATCTATTGGTGCATTCTTTTTTAATAGTGTGAATACAGCTTTTTCATCCTCATTCATAGCTACAGCTTTCTTTTCTGGTCTCATTTGAGGAAAAAATAACACTTCTTGAATGGACTGATTATTGGTCAGAAACATAATAAGTCGGTCCATTCCGATGCCCATTCCAGAGGTTGGAGGCATGCCATATTCTAAAGCACGCAAGAAATCATAATCGATCATCCCAGTAGCTTCGTCATCACCTTTTTGAGCCAATTCCATTTGGTGCTCAAAACGTTCGCGTTGGTCAATAGGATCGTTCAATTCAGAATAAGCATTGGCGATTTCTTTACCACAAACCATCAGTTCAAAACGTTCTGTCAATTCTGGATTCTCGCGATGCTCTTTACAAAGCGGGCTCATTTCCTTCGGGTAATCCGTAATGAAAGTTGGTTGGATATAATTGCCTTCACACTTTTCTCCAAAAATCTCATCGATTAATTTCCCTTTACCCATGGTGTCATCAACGGTAATGCCCATTTCTTTAGCCGCTGTTCTGATCTCATCTTCCGTTTTGCCGGTAATATCAAAACCTGTAAAGTGCTTAATGGAATCCGTCATGGTTACCCGAGCGTAAGGTGCTTTGAAATTTATTTTATGCTCGCCAAAAGTCGCTTCTGTGATGCCGTTAACGGCAATAGCGCAATGTTCCAAGAGCTCTTCACAAAAATCCATCATCCAGTTATAATCTTTGTAGGACACATAGATTTCCATTGCCGTAAACTCTGGATTATGCGTGCGATCCATCCCTTCATTCCTGAAGTTTTTTGAAAATTCATAGACGCCATCAAAACCTCCAACGATCAGACGCTTTAGGTAAAGCTCGTTGGCAATTCTCATGTACAACGGAATGTCCAAGCTGTTGTGGTGGGTCATAAACGGACGCGCCGCGGCACCTCCAGGAATTGGTTGTAGCACAGGAGTCTCTACCTCAAAGTAGCCGGCATCGTTAAAAAACTGACGCATGGCATTAAATAATTTTGTTCTCTTTATAAATACATCCTTAACCTTAGGGTTGACTACCAAATCGGCATAGCGTTGCCTATAGCGTTGCTCAGGATCGGTAAAAGCGTCATAAACCACACCATCTTTTTCTTTTGGTAATGGCAATGGCTTTAAGGATTTACTCAGTAGTTTGAAGGTTTTAACCTTAACTGTTTTTTCACCAACTTGCGTCGTAAACAATTCGCCTTCAATCCCGATGAAATCACCAAAGTCCAGTAATTTTTTAAACACCTCATTGTAAAGGGTTTTGTCGTCACCCGTACAGATTTCGTCTCTATTGAAATACACTTGAACTTTTCCTTCAGAATCCTGAATTTGAGCGAAACTTGCCTTGCCTTGAACTCTCATCGACATTAATCTGCCTGCAATCACGACCTTCTTGCCTTCTTCAAATTGCTCTTTTACCTGTTTCGAAGTATGGTCCACAGGAAATAAATCGGCTGGATAAGGATTGATACCCAATTCACGTAATTTGACTAATTTTTCTCTTCGGATGAGTTCTTGTTCTGAAAGTTGCATGCTGTTAAATTTTTGAAGTGCAAATTTACACTATTTAAA
>JBDTKP010000016.1:0-19298 GCA_039935255.1 Gelidibacter sp.
GTTAGAGTTGGAAGCAGTATTTTTGGCGATCGGAATTATTAATGAATAATAACCAATGAAAACTATTTCTATTAAACTAAATTTGTTTTTTATATTTATTTTCAACTTTTAATTTAAGAAATATTTACGCAATATTAGACATAGAAACAACGGGTGGCAAATTTAATGAGGAAGGTATCACTGAAATAGCCATTTACAAATTTGATGGACATGAGGTTGTTGATCAATTTATCAGCCTCGTTAACCCTGAACGGGAAATTCAGCCCTTTGTAGTCAACTTAACCGGAATAAACAGTAACATGCTGCGTTCTGCTCCTAAATTTTACGAGGTTGCAAAACGCATTGTTGAGATCACTGAAGATTGTATTATTGTAGCGCATAATTCTGAATTTGATTACCGTATTTTACGCACTGAGTTTAGCCGATTGGGTTTTGAATTCAAGCGTAAAACGCTTTGTACCGTGGAGTTAGCTAAAGAAATAATGCCGGAACAGGAATCTTATAGTTTAGGCAAACTTACCAGAGCGCTTGGTATTCCTGTAACTGACAGACATAGAGCTTCAGGGGATGCTATTGCCACAGTAAAGCTTTTCAAAATGTTATTGGCAAAAGACCTCAAAAAGCAAATCATTCAAGACGCTGTCAAGGCAGAGCCAAAATATCAAATGGCAACCAATCTTAAAAGTATTATTGCAGATTTGCCAACCACGACTGGTTTGTACTATTTTCATGACACATACGGAAAAATCATCTATATAGGCAAGAGTAAGAGCATCAGAAATAGGGTTAGTCAGCATTTTTCCAATCCTAAATCAAAAAAAATTCAAAATCAAGTGGCCGCAGTCACCTACGAATCTACCGGTAATGAATTGGTGGCTTTGCTAAAGGAGACTGCTGAAATAAAACAAAATAAACCTTCTTTGAACAGAACTTCAAGAAAGAATCTGTTTACTCACGCACTCTATAGCTTTACCGATGATCATGGTTACATCAACCTAAAAGTCGATACAGCAGATGGTAGAAAGAAATCCATCACTACCTTTTCAAGTTACCAAAGTGGAAAACAATTTTTATTTAAAGCTGTCGAAAACCATCAACTATGTCCAAAACTAATAGGATTGGATACTGCAAAAACAGGTTGTTTTAAATATCATATAAATGAGTGTGCAGGCGCTTGTAAACAAGAAGAGAGTCCAGAAAGCTATAATTTGAAAGTTAAAGAAATGATAGCCGCAAACAATTACGACAATCAAAACATCATAATTATCGATAAGGGAAGAGCACTTAATGAACGTAGTGTCATACTCATAGAAAACGGTGTTTTTAAGGGCTTGGGTTACTACGATCTCAATTTTCAAGTTAACAATAAAGAAATTTTGGAATCTATTATTACCCCTATGGAGAATAACAGAGAGACCCAACATATCATTGAAAGTTATCTTCGAAAAAACAAACAAATTAAAATAATTAAACTTGCTGATTGAAGCATCGCCTCATCATGAACAAAATTTTTAATCGACAGTCGTTTCAACTATCTCCCTTTAATTCTGAGTTGTCCTAGTGAAATTAATTTTGCTTTAAATTCCATTTCATAGTAAGTTTGTATTATTCTGGCCATACAGAACATTAAAAGTTTAAGCTGGCAAGAGTTTCAGTTCGGAACTCCAAATAAACTCATTAATACTATTAAATAAAAATCAACTAATGTTTCACTATTTTTGAGGTAATGCTAAATATGAAACCAAAAAAACCAAGCAAAAACTGGAAGGCTAGACTTCATGAAATCATTTACGAGGCAGAAACTCCTCAAGGCAAATTATTTGATGTCATCCTTCTTATTGCGATTCTTGCGAGTATTATTTTTGTGATGCTAGAAAGCATTAGCAGTTTTAATGCGCGTTTTCATAGCTTTTTAAATATTGCAGAATGGGTGATCACCATAGTATTCACAATAGAATATATTGCCAGGATTATTTCGGTGAAAAGACCGTTAAGATATATTTTCAGTTTTTATGGTGTTATCGATTTCTTGTCGACCATTCCAAAATACCTCTCTTTAATTTTTTTCGGCACACAAGCATTTATTGCGCTTCGGGCTTTCCGACTCTTAAGAGTTTTCAGAATATTGAAATTAACGCGTTATTTAGGCGCTTCAAATATTTTGGCATCATCTCTAAAAGCAAGTAAAGCTAAAATTTTTGTGTTTTTATTTGCCGTATTGATCGTGAGTATCATTTTCGGAACACTCATGTACATTATTGAAGGTGAAGCAAGCGGCTTTACAAGCATACCAGTTAGTGTATATTGGTGTATTGTAACCCTAACCACGGTAGGTTTTGGCGACATTGCTCCTGTAACAGCTTTAGGCCAATTTATCGCTTCAATTATTATGATTTTAGGTTATGGCAT
This sequence comes from Gelidibacter sp., assembly GCA_039935255.1. GTDB lineage: Bacteria > Bacteroidota > Bacteroidia > Flavobacteriales > Flavobacteriaceae > Gelidibacter. The sequence continues at coordinate 2,410 of JBDTKP010000016.1, forward strand.
CATTGCAGTTCCAACAGGAATTGTTTCTGCAGAATTTGTTTCTCAAAACAAAGGAAATTTCGGATCTCCACCAAGAATTCCAGAAGTAGATTTAAACACCGAAGCCTGCCCCTATTGTTCTGCTGAAAAACATAAAGACAACGCTAAATATTGTTACAACTGCGGCCATCTCTTACATGAAGATTCTTAAGAATTTCCGTCTATAAAACCTGTTATCTTGAATCAAAAATATCTTATTAGTATTGTTGGACCAACCGCCATAGGCAAAACGGCCTTGAGCATAGCCATTGCCCAACATTTTCAAACAGAAATTATTTCTGCCGATTCACGACAGTTTTATAAGGAAATGCAAATTGGCACCGCTGCGCCATCAAAGGTAGAACTCACTGCGGCAGCACACCATTTTATCCATCACAAATCGGTTTTGGAAGACTACAACGTGGGTGATTTTGAAAAAGACGTTCTTGAGACTTTGACAACGCTTTTTAAGAATCATGACGTGATCGTTATGGTTGGGGGTTCTGGTTTATATGTTGATGCTATTAATAAAGGATTGGATGAATTCCCTAAAGTAGATCCCTCAATCAGAGAAAAACTGAATGAAACCCTGGTCACTAAAGGTTTGCACCCTCTCCAAATCAGCCTAAAAACTTTAGATCCGACATCATTTGATACCATAGCGATAGATAATCCGCAGCGACTCATTCGAGCGTTAGAGATTTGTATTGGTAGTGGCAAGCCCTATTCATCTTTTTTAAATAAAGACAAGACCAAGCGCCAATTTAAAACCATAACGATTGGCTTGACCGCAGAAAGAGCAACAATTTATGAACGCATCAATAATAGAGTAGATCATATGATTGCTGAAGGTTTATTGGACGAGGCCAAAGCGCTTCAGCATTTGCAACACTTGAACGCCCTCAATACAGTTGGTTATAGCGAATTATTTAAGTATTTAAATGGGGAGTGGACTTTGGAGTTTGCCGTATCTGAAATCAAAAAAAACTCAAGAAGATATGCCAAAAGGCAATTGACCTGGTTCAGGAAAAATGAAGATATTTTTTGGTTTGATTATGAGACGCCTTTAGATAAAATCATCACCCCTATTAATCAAAAATTAATTTAATTTAAAAAAATCAAATAAAGCCTCGTTTTCAATAAATTAATTCTACCTTTGTCACTTAATTAACATTAATATTTATTATGAATAAAGGTACCGTAAAATTCTTCAATGACGCTAAAGGTTTTGGTTTTATTACTGAAGATGACAACAACAAAGAACATTTTGTACACATTTCCGGATTAATCGACGAAGTTCGTGAAGGTGATGCTGTAGAATTTGATTTGACAGAAGGAAAAAAAGGTTTGAATGCTGTAAACGTAAGAGTTATATAATCGCTTCAATTTTTTAAAAGAAAAAGCCTATCATTCGTGATAGGCTTTTTTTTTGCTTTAATATTACTGATTTTTTATTAATCTTTCTGATTAACTACCAATCTAAAGCCTTCACCATGGATATTCAAAATTTCAACTTCCGGATCGGGTTTCAAGTATTTTCTCAATTTGGCAATATAAACGTCCATGCTTCGGGACGTAAAATAGTTATCATCTCTCCATATTTTGGTCAACGCCAATTCACGTGGCATCAAATCATTTTCATGCAATGCCAATAGACGTAATAATTCATTCTCTTTAGGAGAAAGCTTAACAGTCTCTTCATCCTTAAATTTTAAGAATCGCAATTTAGAGTTCAAATCAAAATTACCGATTTTAAATTCAAATTGTTTACTATCAGAAACAGTATCAGTTGCTTTGCGCTGAATAATGGCCTTAATCTTCATCAAGAGCACTTCACTATCAAAAGGTTTATTTAAATAATCATCCGCACCAACTTTATACCCTTTAAGGACATCTTCTTTCATCGCTTTTGCCGTCAAGAAAATAATAGGCACATCACTGTTTTTTTCTCTAATTTCTTTTGCTAAAGTAAAACCATCTTTATAAGGCATCATGACATCTAAAATACAAAGGTCATAATCGTCTTTTTTAAACTTCTCAAAACCTTCCATCCCGTTTTTGGCATGTACAACGTCATAATCGTTCATGCTTAGGTAATCCTTTAGGACAGTTCCAAAATTTGGATCATCTTCTACTAATAAAATCTTTTTGTTCTGTTCTTCCATAATCTATGATATTAATGGTAGTTTAATTATAAAAGTGCTACCTTTTCCTTTTTCACTTTCAACGGATACATGACCTTGGTGGTCTTCAATCATCTGTTTGACATAGGCCAAACCTAAACCATGACCTTTCACGTTGTGTACATTTCCAGTATGCTCTCTATAAAACTTTTCAAAAACCTTCTTTTGAACCTGTTTTGTCATACCGTTGCCATGATCGGCAATTTTTAAAATAATATTGTTTCCTACATTTTCTGTAGTGACCTCTATTTTTGGTGCATCATCAGAATACTTAATGGCGTTGTCCAGAATGTTCACTAATACATTAGTAAAGTGAGTCTCATTGGCCAATACGGACGATTTTTCAGCATTTAAATGGCATTTGACGTAACCTTGCCTGTCTTCAACAATCAATTCAACATGCGATATGGCATCTTCAATTAAGTCGTGAAGCTTTAATCGATCCTTACTAATGTTAAGCTCATTTCTTTCAAGTTTAGATATTCTCAAGACGTTTTCAACTTGCGCGTGCATCCGTTTATTTTCGTCCTTGATCATCTTCAAATAACGCGCTGTCTTTTCCTTATCGTCAATCATCTTAGGATTTCTCATCGCATCCAATGCCAAACTGATTGTGGCAATAGGGGTTTTGAACTCATGGGTCATATTATTAATGAAATCCGTTTTAATCTGTGATATTTGACGTTGCTTTATAATTTGGTAAATAGCATTTGTATAAGCTAAAATGATAATTAAGGTGAACACTATAGATAAGACGGTCATGGTTAGAATGGACGACCATAAAAACTTTTTGCGTTCGGGGAAATTAACATACATTTTAAAGTTACTTTCGTTGTTATTATCCAAAAACATCGGAACGCCATAAGTCGTTGCGGGCTCTAATTCAAAATTATTAGACTGTACCTTTGTAGCCAAATCCTTATCATAAATAGCAAACTCAAAATCTATGTCAATCCCATTTTGACTAAACTGTCTTGACAGAAATGACGAGATATCCCCTGAAGAGACTCTTTTATAAATAGGATAATTCCTAAATAAATCACGATAGGTAATTTCAAAAAGCCTTCTTTGAAATTCATCCAAAGTATTATATTGCATTACCGTTTTCTCTGGGGTAATATGTACCTGATTTTCAAAGGTACTTTTCTTAAAAACAGTAATTTCTTTTTGGTTACTGATACGGCTAATATTCAAACTATCTAAACCTCCAATATCAAAGAACAGCGATGGCACCTTAAAACTTTCTTCCAAAATACCGTTTTGATAGACCGTAGTTTCATTGGAAACATCATCATAACTGTACAGCAGAATCCCTTTGATATTGGTCGTATCAGGATTCTTTCCGCTACTAAGCATTTCCTGATACTTATTGCTGTACAATTTAAACTCCCGGTCCTCAACAAGGTTAGAAACGTTAATTAAGGAGCGCTGGACGTTCAACGTGAACTGTTTCGCTTCGTTTTCTAGACTGTTACGAATAAAGTATATTTGTACGAAAATTATCCCAATGAGTGATAAACTCATCAGAAGTACCAATAAAATGAATAGCTTTCTGCCCATCAATCAAATTTAACATTTTAACATTTAGGAAGAACTTGCTTTAACCTTACCTTAACACAATATAAAGGTTTAATTTTTGGCAATCAATTTTGAGAGTTGTTGATGGATTTTTAGCACTTGATCTTTCGTTTCTTCCAAATCATGATTGGTTATCACAAAATCTGATTGGTCTGCTTTGTCCTTATCTGTCAGCTGATTGCCCACAATGGCCAAAATTTTATCTTTGCTTGTATTATCCCGCTTCATAACGCGCGCTATCCGTTGCTCTAGATCGGCCACGACGGTGATGATAAAATCATATTGATACGCCATGTCGTTCTCGAAAATTACAGCGGCTTCTTTTAAAACATAGGAGGTTTTTTGCTTTTTTTGCCAATTTTTAAAATCGGCACCAACTTCTGGATGTACAATGGCATTCATCTGTTTTAAAAGATCCACATTCTCAAAAATTTTAGAAGCTAAAAAAGGGCTATTAAGTTGTCCCTCTAAATACGCTTCTTCTCCAAACAATGCAATGAGTTTTTTTCTGATTACTTTAGATGTATTCATCAAAAACTTAGCCCTGTCATCAGCAATATATAAAGGGACACCAAGTTCTTCAAACATTTTGGCCACGGTAGTTTTACCACTTCCTATGCCACCGGTCAAACCAACTGTTTTCATATTATTGCATCAAAATAAATTCAACTTTTTTTTGTTTTAATCGTGCGCTTTTAACAATCTCCGGCATTTTTATCAGTTTTGGAATCAAAAATGTTTTCCCAGTTTTTTCAATATCTTTATAATTACATTCTATCCTAAAATCTGAAGATTTGACCGATTTGTAATTATTAAGACTAACATTATAAGCCACTGGTATCGTTTTTGGAAAATAATTGATGTTCGTACCTGATGGAAGATTGATAATTGATACAGGCACATTAAAAGTTCCTTCAGTAAACTTTTCTACATGTCCTTTGATAATCACCTGTTTTTTAGACATTTTTAAATGCTTGAGAGCCTCATCAATTTCAATGTCTAAAGATATCTCAATATTTGAATTGACATTTTTCAGTTCTATTTGTTCAGTGGTGACATAATCTATTTCAGAAACCCTTTTCTCTGAACCAATAATTTTAATGGAGTCTGGAAGTACTTTTATTTTGGACGACATATCATATCCCGGTGCGAACTCTATAGAAACATCGGTTCTGACAGGTACCTTTTTAACCGCCAAGGATTGATAAGGAAAACGCAGTGTATCGGGTTGGATGGAAATAACATCCACCGAATTCCTGAACTTCAAACTTATTTTAGGTGAATTGTGCTGGGCATTCCACACATAGACTTTATTTTTGAGCAACACATCCGTATTGAAATCAATTTCTAATGTGGGTTTGTAAAAGGAATAACGCAACAAATTAAAACCATAAGCATTAACGGTCACATTGACTTTTTTGGTGCTGTCAAGATCAATATGATGCTGTTCTGGAACATTTTTATAAACAAGTTCAAAAGAAATAGTCTCGGAATAATTCTTTGAGAGTTTGGTCAATGCCAAAAAACAAAAGGATAGCAGAAAGAACAGCCCGAAAACATTGAGCTTTCTGCTTTTTATTGATTTATAAAGTTTCGCTTTTAATTTATCAAACATGTTTAAAAAACAATTTTGGGAATCTCTTCTCGGGATTTTCTTTTAGTAGTTTTATGACTAATGTCGCTTTTAAAAACCCATATCCATAACCGAAAAATTGAACAAATATTGCTATCACAGCCAAAACAGCAATGATCAAACTTTTTGAGGTGAACAACGCCATTAAAAAAGCAATCATCGTATAAACAATATAAATGTACAATAACCATTTTATTTGCAAGAGAAATAATAGGATACTAATCAAAAGTCCGATTGAAAAAAGCGTAGGCAACCAAAAAATAAATCGTTCTGACTTGGGATGCCACGTATTTAGAATAGGTCTGACCATACCAAATTTATGGACTTGTTGATAAAACTTTGACCAGGAAATACGTCTTTTATGATACACAAAAGCATCCTTTATAAGTTTACTATTAAAACCTAAATTGAGGAGCCGCAATGAAAGATCAGGATCTTCACCAGGATGAATGGTTCCAAAACCACCTGAAGCTTCAAATGCCTTTTTCGATATCCCCATATTAAAACTCCTGGGTTGAAAATTATCAGAGTCCTTCCCTCCTCTTATGCCTCCTGTTGTAATAAAGGAAGTCATCGCAAAGTTAATTGCCTTCTGAAGTTTTGAAAATGAGGCATGCGCTGCATCTGGGCCTCCGTAACAGTCGGTGTAATTATCGGATAAACTCTTACTAACCACTTGCAAATAATCTTGAGGCAGCAGTACATCTGAATCCAATATTATAAAATAATTTCCTTGAGCCCGTGCCATTCCATAGTTTCTAGAATCGCCAGGACCAGAGTTTTCCTTGGGATAATAGGAGATATTCAATTGATCCGCAAAGCGCTCAATAACCTTTTCTGATGAAATTGTGGAACCATCTTCAACAATACATATCCTATAGTCAATATTTCCATTAAGTTTCGTGAAGCTTTCCAAAAGCTCCTGAATCTCATCAGGCCGATTATAAACTGGAATTATAAATGAAAATTGCAATGTCTTCATAACCTACAAATGTAACGAATCAAAACACAAAAGCCACCTATTGGCAGCTTTTGAGAATCTAAATAAAATTTTTATTGAACTGTTTATTCTTCCATAAAGGCATCCATAATTTCATTACTTACGCCCATATTACTAAACCCACCATCGTTATAAAGATTTTGCATAGTAACACGTTTGGTCAAGTCACTAAATAAAGTGACCGTGTAGTTGGCACAATCTAATGCTGTTGCATTTCCTAAAGGTGACATTTTATCAGCATAAGCAATAAAACCACCAAAACCTTTAACCCCTTGGCCAGCTGTTGTAGGCGTTGGCGACTGTGAAATAGTATTTACTCTTACTTTTTTCTCTTTTCCGAAGAAATATCCAAAGCTACGCGCAATGCTTTCTAAATAAGCCTTATTATCTGCCATGTCATTATAATCAGGAAAAACACGTTGTGCTGCCATATAGGTTAAAGCAACGATACTCCCCCATTCATTCATCGCATCTGCTTTGTATAAGGTTTGCATCACTTTATGGAAGGACATTGCAGAAACATCTGTTCCCTTTTGAGTCCAGTCATAATTTTGGTCTGTATAGTGCTTACCCTTTCTTACGTTGATAGACATTCCGATGGAATGCAGGACAAAATCAATTTTTCCTCCTAAAATTTCTACAGACTTAGCAACTAAGTTTTCCAAATCTTCAATAGAAGTGGCATCTGCTGGAATAATTTGAGAGCCTGTCTTTTTAGCCAACTGATCAATTTGCCCCATACGCATAGCTATTGGTGCATTGGACAACACAAAAGTACCGCCCTCTTCGTGAACGCGCTCTGCAGTTTTCCAAGCGATTGAGTTCTCATCTAAAGCTCCAAAAATAATTCCTCGTTTTCCTTTTAATAAGTTGTATGACATGTTTATGATTGTTTTTTATTTAATGCTAAGCTATTTAAAATTCAAAGTTAATAAAACTTTAAACGTATTGCTTCGTTTTTAATTTCTAAATCTTCAATAATGTGATTCCTTATCACAAGCTCATTTCCTTTTTAGAAATGATGACATTTGTTTTCGCTGAAAGCGTACAAAGTATAGTCTCGGGAAAAACCAATCAATTCAGTAGCTGTTTGGCATGCTCAATGGCAGAGTTAGACATGTCGGCACCGCCTAACATTTGCGCAATTTCCACAATCCGCTCCTCTGGGGTCAAGCGCTTTAATTGAGTTTGTGTGACGTCATCCACATCTTCTTTGAAAACTTTAAAATGCGTATTACCCTTCGCGGCAATTTGTGGTAAATGAGTGATTGTAAATACCTGCATGGTTTTGCTCATTTGTTGCATGATGGATGCCATTTTATTAGAAATTTCACCAGAGACACCGGTATCTATTTCATCAAACATGATGGTCGGCAGTTGGGTGTAATTGGTAAGTATGGATTTTATCGCCAGCATAATTCGTGACAACTCTCCGCCAGAGGCCGCTTTTTTAAGCTCATTGAATTGCCCTCCTTTATTGGCTGAAAACAAAAACTTCAAATCGTCTTTACCATTAGTTAAGAAAGTATCTGACGTGGTCAATTCCACATTAAATCTTGCATTTGGCATTCCCAAAGTTGCCAGTAGTATTTCTAGTTCTTTGGTCAGACCCGGTATTGCTTTTGTTCTCTTCTGACTGATCGTTGATGCAAATGCGTTGAGATCGTTTTCTATAATTTTCAATTCAGATTCTTTCTGGGCAATGGCACTATCTAAATTTTCTGTCACGGATACCTTTTCACTCAAATCCTCTCTAATATGAATCAGTTCAGCAATATCAGATGCACTATGCTTTTGCAGCAAATTATTTATAATCTGCAATTTTAAATGGACCGTATTGAGACGGTTAGGATCTGCTTCTAAAGCATCCTGAAGGTTTTCAATTTCAGCAAATACATCATCCAATTCAATTAAACTGCTGGTCACTCTATCAAAAACCAGTTTATAACTTGAAGAAAAATTTGCTAATTTTGAGAGTTGGCTTTTAATTTCCGTCAAACTAGGCATGACGCCAACCTCCTGATTGCTCAATAAGTCATGGGACGTTTTCAACCGCTCGCTTATTTCCTCAATATTATTAAGGGTTTCATATTCTTCTTCAAGTAATTCTAATTCGCCATCAACCAATTTAGCATCCTCCAATTCTTTCAATAAGAACAAATTGTAATCCAATTCCTTTATGGCCTCAACTTTTTGATTTTGAAGTTTTTTTAACTCGGACTTTATAGATTTGAATTTGTTTAATTGAAGGGAATAATCGTGAAGTAAATTACTGTTTTCAGCTAACGCATCAATAACTTGAAACTGGAAGTCATCATCCGTTAATTGCAGCGTTTGGTGTTGCGAATGAATATCCAAAAGTCGCTCTCCCAGTACCTGTAAATTATTTAAATTGACCGGGGTATCATTAACAAAAGCTCTTGACTTTCCTGATGGAAGGATTTCCCTGCGGATAATGGTTTGCGGTTCATAATCCAATTCTTCTGCTATAAACAATGATTTCAAATCATAATTCGCAATATCAAATGTAGCTTCAATAACGCATTTCTCTGAAGGATTCTTAACACTGCTCAGGTCTGCTCTTTTACCAAGAATTAGAGATAAACCTCCCAATAGAATGGATTTCCCTGCACCGGTCTCTCCTGTAATAATCGTTAAGCCATTATCAAAATGAACTTGAAGGCTATCAATTAAGGCATAATTTTTTATAGAAAGTGTGGTAAGCATTTAGATAAGTTTCTAATTTAGAGTTTCTGATTTCAAGCTGAGGCGTTCAAGATTCCCGCCGTCAAAAATTTACGGACGGGCAGAGGCCAAAAGCAAGTTTTAAAATTTCTGCCTCCCATTCAAGCTTCTTTTAAAAATTAATTTCGCGCCATTTGGAAGCATGTGTGGGTGCTATTCTATTGAGAATGTCTTTTATTTCTGTAATATTTACTTTTGGTCCACCAGCAAAAACATCAAGGATCTCATTAGCTTTAGCGTCAAAGAACACACGCATTAAAAATGAATTTGGTCGCTGGTCATTCATTGTTTTTAAGTTTGCAAAAACTTTAGCAATAACTTCCTTTCCTTTTTTGTCATCAGCTGCCATAGCATCCAAACCGTTGCGATGGTAGTTGTACATGACTGTCCTAAACTCTTTGAAGGTTGGTGATAATAGGTTATCTATAAGTACAAAACGAGATTGTTGTCCATCTTCCAATTTCCATCCCTTAAAATTACCTTGTTGGGAATAATTGGTAATGGTTTGTGCTTGTTTAAAATAAGGATCGCCACCATTCAACTCAAAAGTATCAGCATCCAATCCTAAAATCATAAACACATGATAGGCTAAAACAGAAACCAAATTGGATTCAAATTGAGTCGGATTATAAACTAAATTTTGAAACTCAAGATATTTAAAGGTGAAATTCCTATCATTAAAATTATATACAGGTGTGCTGTATGTGGAATTGAAAACAGGTCTGGACGATTGCACTTGAATGGTGGCCTGAAAAACATCGCTATTATAATCACTGATGTTAATAACCATACTGCAATCAATACGTTCCTGAGGTTTATAACTTTTGTTTGTCCATTGCGTGTTATTAATAAATTCAGTCAACTGACGCTCTAAAGTTTTAAAAACTTGCACGTTTTCATTCCCCGTTTGTTGTGCATTAACGACCACATTACAATTTAATTCTTGGGAAAAACCAACGGCAGTACAAGCTAAAAAAAATATAGAAATAAGTTTAAGCATGAATTTGTTTTATAATTTGGTTCATTAAATCGACCGCCACTTCGTGCTTTGATTTTAAATCGTGTTCGATGATGTCTTGTTTTTCGGTAATAAAAGTAACTTTATTAGTTGAACCTCCAAAACCAGCACCTTCATCGTTTAACGAATTTAATACAATTAAATTTAAATTCTTCGCTTTTAATTTCCCTTTGGCGTTTTCCAATTCGTCGTTAGTTTCTAATGCAAAACCTACTAAAAATTGATTTTTCTTGATTTTTCCAATAGACGCCAGAATATCTTTTGTTTTCTCCAATTCAATAGAAAACGCGTCCTCGTTCTTTTTTATTTTAGTGTTTGAAACAGTTTTGGGTTTATAATCGGCGACTGCTGCCGAAAGAATGGCGATATCAACCAAATCAAAATAATTATGGACTGCATCATACATTTGTGAAGCACTGACAACTTTGACGACTTTAATAAGACTGTGAGCGACCGTTTCGTGCGAAGGTCCCGATACTAAAATTACCTCAGCGCCAAGATTGGCAGCAACTCTAGCAATTTCGAATCCCATTTTGCCACTGGAATGATTTCCAATAAAACGGACGGGATCAATCGCTTCATAAGTTGGACCTGCGGTAATGAGGACTTTCTTTCCTTCTAATGGCAATTGATCTAAAACGTGTTTTTCGATATAAGCAAGGATATCTTCAGGCTCTGCCATTCTACCTTCACCAACCAAACCACTGGCCAACTCACCGCTTGTTGCAGGAATCATGATATTGCCGAAGCGTTTTAATGTTGTAAACGATTGAAGTGTGCTTTCATGATTGTACATGTCCAAATCCATTGCAGGCGCAAAGTAAACAGGACATTTAGCCGATAAATAAGTAGCCATTAGTAAATTATCACAGATACCATTGGTCATTTTCGCCATGGTATTGGCAGTTGCGGGAGCGATCACAAAAATATCTGCCCATAATCCGAGCTCCACATGATTGTTCCAAACTGCGTCCTCCTCATCCTCATTGACAAAGGAAGAATAAACTGGGTTTTTAGATAAAGTAGAAAGCGTTAAAGGTGTAATGAAGTCTTTAGAAGCGGGTGTCATAACGACCTTTACGTGAGCACCCGCTTTTATAAATAACCGAACAAGGTTTGCTGTTTTATAAGCAGCAATACCGGCAGTAACGCCTACAAGTATATTTTTGCCGCTTAAAATTGACATCTTAATTATGCTTCTTGGATATCGTCTTCAGTATTTCTGAAATAGATTTTATCATCTAACCATTCCTGTACAGCAAGTGCATGCGGTTTTGGTAATCTTTCGTAAAACTTAGATACTTCAATTTGCTCCTTGTTTTCGAAAATCTCTTCAAGACTGTCATTATAAGTTGCAAATTCTTCAAGCTTATCAACAAGCTCTCTACGGATGTCTGTGTTGATCTGTTCAGCTCTTCTGGCTATGACAGAAATGGCCTCATAGATATTTCCTGTTGCCTCTTCAATTTCATTACGATCGTAAGTAATTGAACTCACTGGAGCATTGCTCTTTTTTAAATCTACCATTTATATATAATTAACTTTTTGTTATATAGGTTTGAACTGCCGTTTGCAATTCAGTAATCATCTTTTCCGCGTCAGCACTGTGCTGAGATTCCGGATATGCTTTATTAAAAGCATTGTAATACTTGATCGCGTTATTTAAACGCTCTTCACGTTTACGTTCAACACTGTTGATCCCCAATCTGTACGCAGAGTCAAATCTAAAATACATCGCTTCTTCTCTAAACGTAGTTCCTGGATAATCCAATAGAAAATTATTAAAAGCTTTAATGGACGCTTCATAATCCTCAGAATCGAAATTCGCTATTTTATTATAAAGTTTGGCAATCTCAAAAGCTTTTCTCTCCAATTTATAATCCAATTCATGAATTAAAATATTGGCTTCCGGCAAATACTCTGAATCTGGATATTTATTAATAAACAACTGTAGCTTTTCAATCGCTGTTATCGTTTCCTTTTGTTCTTTACTGTAAACAGGGGATAGCATGTAAAAACTTTTAACTCCTAGAAACAAGGACTCCTCTGCTTTCTCACTTTTAGGGTACTGGCCTTCAAAACGCTCAAAATGATATCCTGCCAAGTAGTAATCCTTCATTTGATAAAAGGAATTAGAGTACATGTACATTAATTTTTCAGCTTGCGGCTTCCCTCTGTACTGTGGTACAATCTGGGCAAACAGCTTATTGGCCTTACTGAATTTACCAGCATCATAAAGCTCTGTCCCCAATTTAAATTTAGTAGCAATATCTTCTGACTTTAAGGCCTTCTGATATTCGCTACAAGAGGATACCATTAAAGTGATTAATAAAATATAAAAAATGTTTTTCATCCAAGAAATATTCTCCTTTGTATGGTTAAACTGCAATGCATGATTAAATATGGTCATAGATTAAAGTTATGTTTTAATGGCACTTCGTCATTTTTAAACAGAATGCAAAAATACACATTTATAACGTATTATAAAACAAATTATTTTAAGCTAAAATAAGTGTTGGATTTAGGGTAGAGAGACGTTTAAGTAAAATTTAACATTTCTTACTTTATTTAAGAAGCCCCACACTCATTTTAATTTTCTCTTTTAGAGTATTTGATGCCACGACCAATGGCAATCTTACGGTGTCTTGCGCCAAATCAAGAGCCTCAAATACAGCTTTAATTCCCGCTGGATTGTTTTCTTCAAAAATTTGAGCGGTAACGTCCATTAATTTAAAATGGAGTTCATAGGCTTCCTTCGCATTTCCATCCATCCCGAGACGGATCATATTTGAGAAATCTTTAGGAAACGCTTGCCCTAATACAGAAATCACTCCAGCACCACCTGCCAATACCACCGCTAAAGCCAAATCGTCATCTCCCGAAATTATTAAAAAATCATCAGGTTTATTTTTTAATAACTGTAAGTATTGTCCAACATTATTCCCGGCTTCCTTTACACCAATAATATTCTCAAAATCCTTAGCAAGACGTAAAGTTGTTGTTGGCAGCATGTTTGCCGACGTACGTCCCGGTACATTATAAAGAATGATCGGTTTTGGAGAGGCTTTTGAAATAGCTTTAAAGTGCTGATAAATGCCTTCCTGCGTTGGCTTTGTATAATAAGGAGCCACTGACAAAACAGCGTCAATATCAGTCAAATCGGTAGATTTTATTTCTTCAATAACCTCAGCAGTATTATTACTCCCAATACCCAAAACCAAGGGCAATCGACCATTATTCGCTTTCTTTATGGTGGCAATGACATCCTTCTTTTCCTGTTTAGTAATGGTAGCAGTTTCTGCAGTGGTTCCACAAATCACCAGATACTCTGTACCATTGTCAATATTGTAATTAACAATAGTTGCGAGCGCGTCATGATCAATACTCAAATCAGAATTGAACGGTGTGATCAATGCCACGCCTGTTCCAAGAAATTCAGTCATTATATTTTTTTTAATATGGTTAAGTACTTTTTTAACTCTGACTTAAATACATCCAAATCTTTGGTGCCAACATCCAAAATAAAATCAAACAAGCGGTCATCTACGTCTGACAAACCTATTTTAAAATTGGCTTTTGATGCCGCAGTCACCATTTTCAGCTCTAAGGTATCACCTTTATAAAAACCAACCAGCGCATCAAATTCAGTTTTTAAAAATCTTTGGAGTTCCGTGTGTTTTACGCTTCCTCTCCATCCGAAATCATTTTTACTAAAATAGTTGCCCCACAATCTTTCTGTCTTTTTTTCGTCTTCTACAAAAACAATAATTTGAATCTTTGGCAATTGAACGCCTAATTCATTAAAAAAGGTTTTAAACACCTCTACGTCTGAAAACTCAGTCGCATCAATGATAACACCTACAGATTCTATTTTTTTATTACTTACAGCAACATTTTTAGACCTTAACAGCTTATTGATAAATTTTTGATTAGATTTCTCTCTAAATGCCTTTAAAATCATTTACTTTTGTTTTGACAAAGGTAGTAAACACAATACATTTATCTATTAACATTTTATAAGTTATTCAATGAATTTTAAAAATCTTCTACTGGTTTTTGGCCTGCTATTTTGCCTCTCTTGTAAAGCCCCAATGGATGTTTTCAAAATTGAAGGCAAAAATGTAAACATCAATGATAGTTTGCAAACTAATGCAAGCATTGATGATTTTATAAAGCCTTATCGCGAAAATATCAATAAAGATTTGGATAGTATTTTAGGCTATTCGGTTGATACGTATTCAAAAGCAGATGGTTATTTAAATACGGCCATTGGCAATTTTATGGCGGATGTTATATATGAAGAAGCAGACCCAGTATTTTTTAAAAGAACAGGTGAGCATATTGACTTTGTTCTAATGAACCATGGCGGCATAAGATCTATAATGTCAAAAGGACCAATTACCAAAAGAACAGCTTTTGAATTAATGCCTTTTGAAAATTCAATTGTCATAGCAAAATTGCCAGGAGCCAACGTAAAAGAGCTTTTGGACTATTTATCCAAGGCCAAACGCGCACATCCTATTTCTAAATTGAAAATAGTCTTGGACAAAGACGCCAATGTGGTTGAAAGCTCTGTAAACAACATTCCAATCGATTTTAATAAAACCTACTATATTGCTACCAACGACTATCTCATAAGTGGTGGTGATGGAATGGACTTTTTTAAAGGTAGTGAAGAGGTCATTGTATTGAATTATAAAATAAGAAATGCGTTAATTGATTATTTCATGAAAACTGACACCATAAATCCTGTAGCAGACGACCGATTTATTCAACTAAAAGATTAACTACATTTCCTGAAAGATCAAATTTTATTTACATTATGAAAAGAAGAGAATTTATTCAAAAAACAACAGCTGCGACTGCATTAGTAGGGTTGGGAGGTTTTGGTCTACAATCATTTTCAAGCCCTCCAAAAAGAATAACTATATTACATACCAATGACGTACACAGTCATATCGACCCTTTCGGGCCTGAGGATGGCAGAAATCCTAATCAAGGTGGTGTTGCTCGGAGAGCAACATTAATCGAAGGCATCAGAGCTGAAAACCCAAACACTTTATTATTGGATGCCGGCGATATCTTTCAGGGCACTCCATATTTCAATTACTATGGCGGCGAATTGGAATTTAAGCTCATGAGTATGCTTAAATATGACGCCGCAACTGTGGGCAACCATGATTTCGATAATGGTGTTGAAGGTTTATACGCCCAGTTGCCTCACGCGAAATTTGATTTTATAAGTGCCAACTATGATTTTTCAAATACCATATTGGATACCCATGTAAAGCCTTATAAAACCTTTGTTAAGGACGGTATTAAAATCGGCGTTTTTGGATTGGGGATTGAGCTTGCTGGATTAGTGGATAAAAACATGTATAAAGAAACTGTCTACCTTAATCCTCTTGAAATAGCCCAAGACATGTCACGTATTTTAAAGGAAAATGAAAAATGTGACTTAGTGATCTGTTTATCTCATTTAGGATACAATTATAAAAATAACGACGAAAAGCCAAGTGATCTTTCTTTGGCAAAGCATTCAAAGGATATCGATTTGATTATTGGTGGACATACCCATACATTTCTCCCTAAACCCACCATTGTTAAAAACAGTATCGGCCAAAATGTGTTGGTCAATCAGGTCGGTTGCTTTGGCATTAATCTTGGCAAAATAGATTTCTATTTTGATAGTAATAAGAACAAATCTGCTGAGGGAGCTTCGATATTGATTTAAGATTCAACGGGAACATTTTTGGATAGAGAAAATGATTTAGTGGTCTTTTTATCACTGGTATTTGCAATCTCCTGATGATTATAAACATAAAAACAAAACAGAAGTAACCCGCCACCTTGAAGTATATTTTGAATCCCTTCAAATAACCAGAAATGAATATACATTGAAGTGATAAAACTTAAAACATCAGAAAAAATAAAGCAGCATACAATAGTCAAAAACAATATGGATTGTGAAGTCTCCTTACTGAGATAAATAGCGAATGCTAAAAACCCGATAATTAGCAAAGCAACTCCTCTACTTACGAGCAAGGTTAAAATGACACTGTCCTTAAAACCATCTTGCACCACAGTAAACATCATATAAAGGAAATACGTATTTACCAATAAAATAACAATTAAATACCAAGATACAAGACCTTCAAATTTTACGTGCTTTAACTTCCCAATCATCAAAAACACTAATAGTGCGTAAGCTCCTAAAAAACAAGATTCAGATAACTTAGAAGAAAGACTAAACTGATCAAGCACATTAAATAGTATCCCTAAGAAATAAAGAACAAATATGGTGAAGAATATATTCGCCATTATTCTTTGTCTATAAAAGTAAATAAGAATGAGTATTGGAATTATAACTAAAGTCATCGCTTTGGTTAAAACCGCAACTTCAAAATACGAAGAAATGAGGTTAAGCAAAACAATTAAAACCAACATCAGGATTATTGCAGAGTTCGGCAACAAGGCATGCCATTTTTTCATGATAGATTTGTATAAGTAGGTCCTACAAATATAGAAAAATAATCATCATTGAACTCCTTTAAATGCGTTTCGTCGATTTTTATGTTAAAATTAAACTTTAAATTGCTTTGTCAAGTCTTTTTTATTTCAAAATCAAGAGTCAATTAAATTTACACAAGCGATAAATTCTAATCTCTACTAAATAATTCTTGTGCTTTCACGACATTAAAGAGCTCCTTTTGA
>JBDTKP010000017.1:0-8641 GCA_039935255.1 Gelidibacter sp.
TAATGAATAGATTAAACAAAGAAAACCTTGTTTCTTCAAGATGGGTTGAACAAGAATCAGGAATTCCTCGTAAGTACTATGTTTTAACCGAAACGGGAAAAGAAACCTTAAGTCAGATGCAATCTTATTGGGAGGACTTGTCAACATCAATCAAAAAAATTTCAAAATGAAAATTAAAGAAATCGAATTTACGGAAACAGCTTCTAAACGTGTTTATGACAGTTACATGAATAGAATAAAGAAAGTTATAAAATCCTTACCATTAAACGATCAAAATGATGTTCTGCTAGAATTTAACAGCCATATTTATGAAGGTCTCCAAAGAAATAAAAATAAAACGGAAATAGACAGTTTACTAGATGTTTTAGATAAATTAGGCATTCCTGAAGACGACCTAAAGCCTTTGGTGGCGGATAAAAAAATGGAACAGGCAACAACAACCTTTAATCCGTTTCATGTCCTAAAAGCATTGGCTTTAAATATAACGAACGGAATTTCTTATATGATTTTCTTCATTCTGTATGTCTTGCTATTTGGTTTTTTCTATCTTATTTATGCCAAAATAACTAATCCGAGCGCAGTGGGTTTGTTTTTTAAAGACGACTCGTTTTTGGTTTTGGGTAAAACGAATCAATCATACTTGACTGATTCAGGAATAGTAGAAGTTTTGGGTAACTGGTTCATTCCAGCAATGCTAATATCCATTTTAGCTTTTTATTTTATTATCACATTTTTATTAAAATTAAAACGAACCATAAATAAAAAGTAAAATCATGAAAAAAACAATACATATTGTAATATTCCTGCTTTGCACAACTCTAAGTTTTGCGCAGTTAATCGACACTTCGAAACTTGATAGCTTATTTTCAATATTGGAAAAGAACGATAAATTTATGGGCAGCATCGCTGTTTCTCAAAACCAGAAAACAATTTATCTAAATGCAATTGGATATACCGATATTGAAAACGGTGTTAAAGCAAATAACACCTCAAAATATAGAGTTGGCTCAATCTCCAAAATCTTTACAGCATCCTTGATTTTTAAGGCGATAGAAGAAAGGAAGTTAAAACTTGACCAAACTATAGACAAGTTTTTCCCGAATATTAAAAATGCCGATATCATAACGATTGAGAATTTACTAAATCACAGTAGTGGTATACACGATTTCACAAGAGAAGCTGATTATTACAATTGGAACGTGATTTTCCAGTCAAAAGAAAGAATGCTGGAACGAATTTCAAACGGAATCAGTGAATTTAAACCCAATGAAAAAAGTGATTACAGCAATTCCAATTATGTGCTTTTAACATTCATTTTGGAACAAATCTATAATCAACCATTCAGTAAAATTTTAGACAAGCACATTATCAAACCTCTAAAACTCCAAAACACGTATTATGGTAAGAAAACGGAGATATCAAAAAATGAAAGCTATTCTTATAAATATGTTGGAAAATGGATCAAGGAATCTGAAACTGATATGTCAGTTCCACAAGGTGCTGGAGCATTAATTTCAAACCCAACGGACTTAAATACTTTTGTTGAGCAATTATTTTTGGGCAACCTAGTTACCGAAAAAAGTTTAGAGAACATGAAAACTATAAAAAACGGTTATGGAATGGGCTTGTTTCAATTTCCCTATAACGATAAAGAAAGTTTTGGTCATACAGGGGGAATAGACGGATTTGAGTCTGTGACGAGTTACTTTCCACAAGATAAATTGGCAATCACCTTAACATCAAATGGTGTAAACTATAATAAGAATACTATTCTATTAGCCGTATTGGCATTATTTTATAACGACACTTTTGAATTACATAATTTTGAGCGACCAAAACTAACATCTGACGATTTGGATAAATTTTTAGGCACCTATTCAAGCGAACAAATACCAATAAATATTGTCGTTACAAAGGAGGGTAATACTTTAGTTGCACAAGCGACTGGTCAAGTTGCTTTTTCTTTAGAGTCAACATCTGAAAATGTCTTTATCTATGATCGAGCAGGCATTAAAATCGAGTTCATGCCATCTGAGAAAACAATGATTCTATACCAAGGAGGTGGAGAATATAAGTTTACTGCGGAATAAATCACGAGTTCAAAAATTAGAAAACAAAGCCTATGAAATTCTAAAATTCGACATTTTAGATATCACCTTTAATTCTAACTTTGATTATAGCTGACAGATCTACGATATGGCATTTGACGGCCATAATGCACGTGCGATGAAATAAAAAATCCTGACATCTTACGATATCAGGATTTTTTTTATTGAGATTCCTACCTTCACAGGAATGTATGTTTATTCTTCAGTCAACACCCAGTCCCCTTTAGCTAATAGTGGCTCTGCTTGTTTGTATTTTAAAGATTTGTTTTCACCACTCAGCACGTGCTTGATGGTTACTTGTGCATTCCGACCAATTTTTGGTTTGTCGCGTACAATAGTTTCCACTACTTATTGACGTTGTGTGTTTCCTGCAGCTCTACTTTGCGAAGAACGTTCGTCCAAATTTGGAATTTCTTCCTTGTTCGTTTCTAGTTTTTCTTTAGAACGTACTTGACGTGCTTCTTGAATGGCATCTGTCGTTTCTGATGGCAATTCACCTTTAAATAAGAATGAAATAACATCTTTATTAACTTGGTCAATCATCACCTTAAACAATTCGAAGGCTTCAAATTTATAGATCAATAATGGATCTTTTTGCTCATGCACTGCCAATTGAACCGATTGTTTCAATTCGTCCATTTTGCGTAAATGCGTTTTCCACGCATCATCCACAATTGCCAATGTAATGTTCTTTTCAAAATCATTAATCAGTTGCTTGCCATGCGTTTCGTAAGCCTTTTCAAGATCGGTAACGACCTGCAAACTCTTGACGCCATCGGTGAAAGGCACTACAATACGCTTGAATTTATCACGCTGTGTTTCGTAAACGTTTTTGATGACAGGAAAAGCCATGTCAGCATTACGCTGCATTTTTTCTTTATAATGGCTGAAAGCTGCTTTGTAAATTTTACCAGCAATTTCTTGATCAGACATCTTCCCGAATTCAGCCTCTGTAATTGGCGAACTCATGGAGAAGTAACGGATCAGTTCAAATTCAAAATTCTTAAAGTCGTTTGATGCTTTATTGGTTTGTGAAATGATTTCTGAAGTATCATAGATCATGTTTGCCAAATCCACGCGTAAACGTTCACCATGTAAAGCATTATGACGACGTTTGTAAATAACTTCACGTTGGGCGTTCATGACATCATCATATTCCAACAAACGTTTACGCACGCCAAAGTTATTTTCCTCAACTTTTTTCTGAGCACGCTCTATGGATTTTGAAATCATGGAATGCTGAATCACTTCGCCTTCTTCTAGACCCATTCTATCCATCATTTTGGCAATACGTTCACTCCCAAAAAGTCGCATTAAGTTATCTTCCAAAGACACATAAAACTGAGAACTTCCCGGATCTCCCTGACGTCCAGCACGACCACGCAACTGTCTGTCCACACGACGAGAATCATGACGTTCTGTACCTACAATGGCCAAACCACCGGCTTTCTTAATATCTTCAATCAACTTAATATCCGTACCACGACCCGCCATGTTGGTAGCAATAGTTACCTGACCTGGTTTTCCAGCTTCAGCAACAATATCTGCTTCTTTTTTATGGAGTTTTGCGTTCAATACATTATGAGGAACTTTGCGTAAGGTCAACATCTTGCCTAATAGCTCACTAATTTCAACAGAAGTTGTCCCAATTAATACCGGGCGACCTGCTTGTGATAATTTCGTGACCTCGTCAATAACCCCATTGTATTTCTCACGTTTGGTTTTAAAAACTAAATCATCGCGGTCATCACGAACAATTGGTCTGTTGGTTGGAATTTCAATCACATCCAGCTTATAGATTTCCCAAAATTCACCAGCTTCCGTAACCGCAGTACCGGTCATCCCCGCTAATTTGCGATACATTCTGAAGTAATTTTGAAGCGTTACCGTTGCAAAAGTTTGGGTTGCCGCTTCAATTTTCACGTTTTCCTTAGCCTCAATAGCTTGGTGTAGACCGTCACTATAACGACGTCCATCCATGATACGACCTGTTTGCTCATCCACAATCATGACTTTATTGTCAATGACTACATATTGAATGTCTTTTTCAAATAGGGCATAAGCTTTTAATAATTGGTTCAAGGTATGGATACGTTCAGATTTGATGCCAAAATCCCTGAATAATTCCTCTTTAGCTTCTGCTTCTTTTTCTTTGGAAAGGTTTTGAGATTCAATTTTTGAAATCTCCATTCCGATTTCCGGCATGACGAAGAAATTAGGGTCATCTTCACCAGAAAGAAAATCGACACCTTTATCAGATAGTTCAACCTGATTATTTTTTTCATCAATCACATAGTAAAGATCGGCGTCGATTTTTGGCATCTCACGGTTATTATCCGCCATGTACTGATTTTCTGTTTTTTGCAAGAGTTGCTTGATACCTTCTTCACTTAAAAACTTGATCAAGGCTTTGTTTTTCGGTATCCCTCGGTATACTTGTAATAATTTAAAACCACCATCTTTCATATTGCCTTCAGCAATTAGTTTTTTGGCTTCCACCAAAACACCGGTCAAATATTGACGTTGTACTGCTGCAATCGCATCTACTTTTGGTTTTAATTCATTGAATTCATGACGTTCGCCTTGTGGAATTGGTCCAGAGATAATTAATGGTGTACGAGCGTCATCCACTAAAACGGAATCCACCTCATCCACAATCGCATAATGGTGCGGACGCTGTACGAGATCGTCTGGCGAATGGGCCATATTATCACGCAAATAGTCAAAACCAAACTCGTTGTTGGTTCCGTAAGTAATATCGGCGTTATATGCTTTTTTACGCGCTGCAGAATTGGGCTGATGGTAATCAATACAATCCACGCTCATGCCGTGAAATTCAAACAAAGGTGCCATCCACGCGCTATCACGTTTAGCTAAGTAATCATTGACCGTAACCAAATGCACGCCTTTTCCAGCTAGGGCATTGAGGTACATTGGAAGTGAAGCCACAAGGGTTTTACCTTCACCCGTCTGCATCTCGGCAATTTTACCTTGATGAAGTGCGACACCACCAATAAGCTGCACGTCATAGTGAATCATGTCCCAAGTAATTGGTTTTCCAGCGGCATCCCAAGAATTTGCCCAAACAGCTTTGTCATCATCTAAAGTCACGTAGTCTTTGCTTCCCGAAATCTCACGATCAAAAGTGCTTGCCGTTACGGTGATAGAGGTGTTGTGTACAAAACGTTTGGCGGTTTCTTTAATAACCCCAAAAGCTTCCGGTAAAATCTGGTTAAGCACCTCTTCCGTAGCTTTGTAAATGTCATCTTTGATGCGATCGATTTCTAGATAGATATCTTCACGCTGGTCAATGTCTTCTGTAGCTTCTGCGTCTTTTTGAAGTTTTTCAATAGTCTCATTAAAAGGCTGTCGTGCTTCAGCAATCTTCGATTTGAAAAAATCTGTTTTCGCTCTTAATTCGTCATGTGATAAGGCTTCCAAAGCTTTTTCAAAGCTTTTTACTTGTTCTACAATAGGAGTGATGGCTTTGACATCCTGTTTGGATTTATCGCCAACAAATACCTTTAATACTGAATCTAAAAAACTCATAAGGTGTTCTTGTTTAAGCTACACTTCGACAAGCGCAGTGTGCATTTATGATAATATATATTATTTGTATCCTTTTCTTGCTGTTTTAAGGCTCACAAAGATACGGTTTGTGCTATGGTAATTAAAAAATAGCGCACAAAAAAAGTCTCTTGAGGAGACTTTTTAACTATTTTTCGATTTTTTTAATATTCGTCCTCGTTCCAGAGATAGTCTTCATCGGTTGGGTAATCTGACCAAATCTCTTCAATTGAATCGTAAGAATCTCCTTCGTCTTCAATAGCTTGTAAATTTTCAACCACTTCTAAAGGTGCACCAGTACGAATTGCATAATCAATCAATTCATCTTTGGTGGCTGGCCAAGGTGCATCACTTAAATAAGATGCTAGTTCTAGTGTCCAATACATTTGTTATTCGTTTTTAATTTTTGCAAAAATAAATTTTTTGTTCATTAAATCAAGTAAAAAATGAATTATTTCATAATTAATAAAAAGAACGTATAATTCTTACATAATTTATTGATTCTTAATATATAACCAAAAAAATTATCACTGCCAAATTTCTTAACTAATCTTTTTGAGGGATCCATTGAATTTCCTCGGCGTGTAGGTCATGAGACAACTTTCGTGCCAACACAAATAGATAATCTGATAATCGGTTTAAATACATCAATGCCTCAGGAAGAAAAGGCTCTGCATCATTAAGCGCAGAAGCCAAACGCTCCGCTCTACGGCACACACAACGCGCTATGTGACAGAATGACACGGTTTGATGGCCTCCTGGGAGAACGAAGTGTGTCATTGGTGGCAGAGATTCATTCATCATGTCCATTTCGTTTTCCAAACGTTGGATGTCCTCTGACGATATTTTCGGAATATTCAAACGTTCTTTACCACTTTTCAGAATTGCTTTTTTAGGATCTGTAGCCAATATGGCGCCAACGGTAAATAAGCGATCTTGGATGATCATTAAAATTTCTTTGTGATGTTGATCCATATTTTGGTCTCTAATTAAACCAATATGAGAATTGAGCTCATCAACAGTTCCGTAACTGTCAATGCGAATATGGTGTTTCGGAACTCTTGTGCCGCCAAATAAAGCGGTAGTACCTTTGTCACCTGTTTTTGTATAGATTTTCATATCGTAATAAATTTAAGCTTGAAGCATAAAGCTCGAAGCATGAAGTACGAAGATACGATAGAATGGAAAATTAGGCCAGAATGCACGAATGAATTTTGAAGCAGGAAGTAGAAAGTCTGTCGATCTGCCCGAACGTTCCTTTTCGTTATGGGCAGACTGAGTACTGCCGACTGCCAACTAAATTAAAGCAATCCTCGTGATTTAATCTCCAAATATTTATTAATCGTATCAATCGTCAAATTCTCAGGTGTCGTCAAAATAGAGTAGATGCCATATTTTTTTAACTCTTGAACGATAAGTCGTTTTTCGAAAGCGAATTTCTCAGCAATAACTTTATCATAGACCTGTTGTATGGTGCCCGCTTTTTGGTCCACAATACTATTCAACTCGGTGTTTTTAAAGAAAACAACGACAATAAGATGGTTTTTCGATATGGCTTTCAAATAAGCTAATTGTCGGTTTAAGCTGTCCAAGGTCTCAAAGTTTGTATAGAGTAGAATAAGACTTCGCTGGGTGATATGACGTTTAATGTGCGCGTACAAACGGCTAAAATCGCTTTCGTAATAATCGGTCTTTACATGGTAAAGTGATTCTAAAATGAGTCGCATTTGTGAGCTTCGCCGTTGCGCTACAACCATGTTTTCTACTTGCTTAGAAAAAGATAACATGCCCGCTTTATCGTGTTTTTTTAAAGCGATACTGCTAATTACTAAGGTCGCATTAATCGCATAATCCAAAAGACTCAAGCCTTCAAAAGGCATTTTCATCACCCGGCCTTTATCAATGATAGAATAAATAGATTGTGATTTTTCATCCTGAAATTGGTTAACCATCAAGCTATTCTTTTTGGCCGTTGCTTTCCAGTTAATAGTTCGTAAATCGTCACCTAAAACATAATCCTTAATTTGTTCAAACTCCATGGTGTGACCAATTCTCCGGATTTTCTTAACGCCATAATCCTGCAAGCTATTATTGACATTCAAGAGTTCAAATTTTCGCAATTGCTTAAAACTTGGATAGGTCGGCACCATTGCATTGTTATCAAAACGAAAACATTTGGCTACCAATCCTATTCTTGTGGATGCATAGATATTCAGGTTTCCAAAATGGTATTCGCCCCGTTCTGTGGGTTTGAGATTATAAGAAATCCGACCCTCTTTTTTTGGTTTGATTTTTAACTTCAGATTAAAATCCCGCACTTGAAATTGAATAGGTACTTCATCAATAATGGTCAAGTAAACCAGAAAACCATAATTATTTTCAATAGCGAGCTCAACTTGATTGTTATCACCATTTGAGAATTTATCTGGTAAAATCCGTTGTCCTATAATCTTATTTTTACCTAGAAAAACAATTACTACATCAAGAAAAAACAACAACAGAACAATCAAAATGGAGAGTTGCGCAACTCCAAATAAAAACGGAACAAAATAACTGAATACAAACAGTGTTATAATGAAGACACCACTATAAAAAAACCGAGGCTGTATGTAAAAAGGTTTAAAGATTTTCAAGTTTATAATGTGTTTATTGCCACGAATGCACGAATGTCCTTAATAGGTTTGAAGTTGGAAGCACGAAGCATGAAGTCTGCCAACTGAAGACCTGCCCGAACGTTCCCTTTCGGTACGGGCGGGCTGCTGACTGAAATCATCTCGGAATCTCAACCGTCTCAATAATCTGTTTGATCACATCTGTACTGGTGATGCCCTCCATTTCGCGTTCTGGGGTAACTATCACACGATGGTGCAATACAGGGATGGCTGCGCGTTTAATGTCTTCAGGGGTTACGAAGTCACGACCTGTCATAGCGGCAAACGCTTTGCTGGCCTTTAAAATGGCGATAG
>JBDTKP010000018.1:0-4205 GCA_039935255.1 Gelidibacter sp.
GGCTTTTACCATTAATGGCTAAAATTGAAGCGCTTTCAGAAACCAAGTCTCTTGATGAAGCTTCAAAATTAAAGCACAGTATTGAAGAAAACGTAAATCTATATTCTGATTATTTTAACTAAATCACTATGGATTTAAAATCCATAGATTTGGATAGGCAGACTTAAAGTCTGCAAGGTTGGATTACTAATTTTTACCGCAGATTCGCAAATTTTAAAATTTTTATGTTTGAAATAATTTGTGAATTTGCGGTGTTAAAATTTTTAGAAGCTAAAGCAAGACGCTCTGAAGTACATGTTTTTAACTTAATTTGAGACGAATAAATGAGTATCACGGTAGCCAACATATCAAAGTCCTATAAAAACGTAAAAGCTTTACAAAACATTTCCTTTGAAGTGAAACCAGGAGAGCTCTTCGGTCTTATAGGACCTGATGGTGCCGGTAAAACAACACTTTTCAGAATTCTGACCACTTTATTGATTGCTGATCAAGGCACCGCAACTGTTGCTGGCTTTGATGTCCTGGCAGATTATAAAGCGATTCGGAATAATGTGGGTTACATGCCTGGTAAGTTTTCACTGTATCAGGATTTGACGGTTGCCGAAAATCTAAATTTTTTCGCTACTATTTTCGGAACAACAATTGAAGAAAACTACGATTTAATAAAAGATATCTATGTACAGATTGAACCTTTTAAAGATCGTCGCGCGGGCAAATTGTCCGGTGGCATGAAACAAAAACTCGCTTTGAGTTGTGCACTCATTCACAAACCAAAAGTTTTATTTCTAGATGAACCCACAACAGGCGTTGATCCCGTTTCAAGAAAGGAATTTTGGGAAATGCTAAAACGTTTGCAACAAAAGGACATTACTATTTTAGTCTCTACACCTTATATGGATGAAGCGGAGTTATGCGATAGAGTGGCATTGATTCAAGATGGTAAAATTCTGGAGATCGACACCCCTGAAGCTATCGTTAGGGATTATCCCAAATCAATTTATAACGTTCGTGCAAATAAAATGTACCAATTGATCAATAATTTAAAAAGTTATGAATTTAATCATAGCGTTTATCCGTTTGGAGAATTTGTGCATTATACAGATAAAAGAACCGATTTTAATCCGAAGGAATTACAAACATATTTAGAATCTAAAAATCTCTTAGAAATTCAAATTGAAAAAACGGAACCGTCTATTGAAGACACATTTATGGAACTGACAAAATAAATATTGTATTAAGAACATCAAAATGAGCTTCATCTGAGTTCAAACCTAACTAAAGCGACCTCTCGACCGGGGCGATGAGACAGGACAGAAATATACTGCGACGTTTTAAAAACCTTGTAATATAAAATAAATTCAAGTAAATCAATAAGATTGCCACTTTCGTGGGAAATAAATATGAACGGCAACAAAGTCATACAAGTAGAAGGTTTAACCAAAATGTTTGGGGATTTCACGGCCGTAGATGCCATTACTTTTGACATAGAAAAAGGTGAAATCTTTGGATTTCTTGGCGCCAATGGTGCAGGAAAAACGACCGCCATCAAAATGCTGATCGGTATTTCTACACCAACTTCTGGAAAGGCTATAGTGGCTGGTTTCGATGTTTTTACTCAGGCCGAAGACATCAAGAAAAACATTGGCTATATGAGTCAGAAATTTGCCTTGTATGATGATTTAACGGTCAAAGAAAACATTACATTTTTTGGTGGGATTTATGGGTTATCCAGAAAACAGATTAAAGAAAAATCAAATGCGTTGCTTGAGGAATTAAGTCTTGAAAAAGTTGCTAATTCTTTAGTGGGCGATTTACCATTAGGTTGGAAACAAAAACTATCGTTTTCAGTGTCTTTAATCCACGATCCAAAAATCGTGTTTTTAGATGAGCCTACAGGAGGCGTCGATCCAATAACCAGACGTCAATTTTGGGAAATGATTTATAAAGCCGCCGATGAAGGCACCACCGTTTTTGTGACCACGCATTATATGGATGAAGCTGAATATTGTGATCGTGTTTCTATTATGGTAAATGGCAAAATTGAAGCCTTGGATACCCCGAAAAAACTTAAAGAACAGTTTAAGGCAAAGAGTATGAATGATGTGTTTTTGAAATTGGCGAGAGGTTAGAGCGTTTGCAGTTTCAGTAACAATTTACAGATTTAAATTCTGTGAATCTTTGTGACTTCTCTGTGCAACTCTGTGTAACAATTAAAAACCTTCAGAAATCAGGATGATTGGGCAGAAATAATAATAATAATAATAGTAGTACTAAAAGAGATTCCTGCCTTTGCAGGGAGTAATATGAAAAGGTTCAAAGGTTTTATACAAAAGGAATTCTACCATATATTTAGAGATAGACGCTCATTGTTTATTCTCTTCGGAATGCCGATTGCCCAAATTTTACTGTTTGGATTTGCAATTACCAATGAAATTAATAACGTTGACATTGCTATTTTAGACCATTCAAAAGATGCGACTACTGAAGAAATCATCAATAAAATCGCTGCTTCAAATTACTTCAGCATCAAACAAATCCTTACGAGTGAATCGGAGATTGCTACTGCATTCCAAAAAGGACAAGTCAAAGCTGTTTTAAACTTTGAAAAGAGTTTCAGTAAAAATCTGATTAAAGACCACAAAGCAACCATTCAAATAATTACAGATGCCACAGATCCGAACACTGCGAATACCATTACCAACTTTGTAAATGCCATCCTCCAACAGTATCAAAAAGAACTGAACAAGGATATTACAATAGCTTATCAAATAATGCCTCAAACACGCATGGTCTATAATCCAGAATTAAAGAGTGTTTATATGTTTGTGCCGGGTGTCATGACTATTATTTTGATGCTGGTTTCTGCAATGATGACCTCTATTTCCATCACACGAGAAAAAGAATTGGGCACCATGGAAATCCTTTTAGTATCACCCTTAAAGCCATTTCAGGTAATAATTGGAAAAGTGTTTCCCTATATTTTTCTATCGATCATAAATGCCATAGTCATTGTTGCAATGAGCATCTTCATCTTTAATATGCCAGTTCAAGGAAGTTTGTTATTATTAGGGTTGGAGAGTGTGCTATTCATCATCACCTCGTTAGCCTTAGGAATATTAATATCAACCGTTGCGGCCACTCAACAAACCGCAATGATGCTTTCATTAATGGGATTGATGCTTCCTGTGATATTATTATCTGGTTTTATTTTCCCTATTTCGAGCATGCCAATGCCTCTGCAAGTCATTAGCAACATCATTCCTGCCAAATGGTTTATTGTCATCCTTAAAGCGATTATGCTTAAAGGTGTCGGCCTACAATTTATATGGAAAGAAACCTTGATTTTATTAGCAATGACCGTGTTTTTTATTGGATTGAGTGTGAAGAAGTATAAGATTAGGTTGGAGTGAAAATTGGGGATGAGGGATGAGGGATGAGGGATTAGGAATGAGGAATGAGGAATTTTTATCGATTAAAATGACGGAAATAAAAGCCAAAATAAATCAGTGAGAATCAGCTGAATCAGTGTTATCAGCGTTCCATAATAATTCTGGCAGATGATTGATGACAGCAGTCGATGGAAAGCTGAGAGCGTAAAAAATATCCGTGTACCCGCCTGAACAGAACAAACAAGTTCATGGCAAAAAACATACATTAATAATTTAAAAAAGAGATTCCCGCTTTCGCGGGAAGCGACATGAAAACAATCCTTTACATCATACAGAAAGAGTTCAAGCAAATCTTTAGAAATAAAGGAATGCTTCCTATTATTTTTGTTTTGCCCCTACTCCAACTTATTATTCTCTCTAATGCTGCCACTTTTGAAGTTAAGAACATTAAATTCGGTTATATTGATAATGACCGCACCTCAACATCCAGAGCATTAGTTGAAAAGTTCAATGCGTCCACCTACTTTGATGTATTAACGGATTTTTCTTCGGAAAAAAACGCAAGTGCAGCGATGTTAAAAGGAGAAATTGACGTTGTTTTAGAAATTCCACGCCATTTTGAACGCCATTTACAAAAAGAAAAACATAACAGCTTAGGCGTCACGATTAATGCCATCGATGGTGCAGCAGCTGGTGTTGAAAATGTGTATATCACCCAAATATTACAGAGTTACAACAAGCACATCACAACCGATTTGATGCAAATTTCAGATGGTCAAATACAACCCATAAACATAAATACCATTCCCCTATTTT
>JBDTKP010000019.1:0-11448 GCA_039935255.1 Gelidibacter sp.
GAA
This sequence comes from Gelidibacter sp., assembly GCA_039935255.1. GTDB lineage: Bacteria > Bacteroidota > Bacteroidia > Flavobacteriales > Flavobacteriaceae > Gelidibacter. The sequence goes on from JBDTKP010000019.1 coordinate 4, forward strand.
TTTGATGGGCTCAAGTGGACCTTAAACCCGCTTCCTAATAAGACAACCATTCGTTCTGTTTTAGCGGTCGAGGACATCGTTTATATTGGTTCTTATGAAGAATTTGGCTTTTGGGAACGCACTAAGTTTGGAATTTTAAAATATACGTCCTTAAGTGAAAATCTGAATTCAAAAGAGTTTTTAAACGAAGAGTTTTGGCAGATTATTAAGATGGGGGACAGCGTCATCTTTAGATCCTTCTTAAATATTTATATCTATAAAGATGGTGAAATCGATAAGATAACGCCCCCTTCGACCATACTTGCTTGCGACGTTATTGAAGGCACCTTGTACATTGCGACATTAACAAATGGTGTTTTTACCCTAGATCAAGGAAAAATAATTCCGCTCATTAACCATAAAGATTTAATTGAAACCAAAATCATCTCTATTTCTAAAAAGAAAACGCAACTTTTTATCACGACGTCCTTAAAAGGAATTTTTACGTATGAAAATAACGTTTTAACTCCCTGGAGAGCTGAAATATCTAATCTCTTAAAGGAACAGCAGCTCAATGCGTTTTCAGAAATGACCAACGGAAATATGATTTTCGGAACCATAAAAAATGGGGTATATATCACAAATGCTGATGGAAAAGTCCTTTTCAATATCCATAAAGAAAATGGATTGATTAATAATACGGTGCTGTCTCAATATGTGGATGGTGATGACCAACTTTGGTTGGGCCTTGATAATGGATTGGCTTCTGCCGACTTGAAAAATCCGTACCTATTTTACAATGATGTTTCGGGAAATTTGGGCGCTGTTTATGATGTCATTCAATATCAGGGCACCGTTTACATTGGAAGTAATACTGGCTTGTATTATATAGATGCAGACAATATATTGCAATTTATTGATGGCTCTCAAGGACAAGTTTGGGATTTGAAAGAAATTGAAGGCGATCTATTTTGTGGGCATAATAACGGTACCTACTTGGTAAAGGAGAAACAGATTGAGCTGATTTCATCACATACAGGGGGTTGGGTCATAAAAAAGGTAATGGGCGCACCAAAAACCTACATTCAGGGAACTTATGCAGGTCTGGTCAGGTTTAAAAAGGAAGCTACAGGGTGGCATGTAAAACAGTTAGGGCAAACAACGATACCAAGTCGGTTTTTAGTTTTTGAAGATCCTTATACGGCATGGATAGCCCATGCTTATAAAGGTTTGTATAAAGTGAAATTCAATAGTGCTTATGACACTATTCTGGAGATCAAGGATTATGAAAATAAAGGGCTTTGGTCAACATATAATGTTCGTGTATATGCGCTTAAGAACGACATCTCCATTAAAACCAATGATGGTTGGCAAAAATATGAACCCTTATTGGATTCTATTGTTCCCTATCCTTTATTGAATAAAAGTTTCGGAAAAAGTTCCTATATTATTTCGGAAGACGACATTGCTACTTTAGCCGTTCAAGACAAAAATAGCATCAATTTTAAGGCTTTTCCCGATGACGGTTTTAAATCCTCACTTAGTGACAAGTATTTTAAAAAGCGGCTCATCGTGGGCTATGAAAATATTTCAAAACTTAAGGACTCGCTATTCGCCTTGAGTTTGAACAATGGGTTTATGTTGTTTAATAAAAGCTTAAGTTCAGAGTCCAAAGTGTTGTACCCGTCTCATTTCGAAAGCATTCAAATAAATAAGCAGCGTATTGCTCTAAACGGTATTAAATCCGTGGAATTACCAAATGATTTTAAAACGTTTAGTATTTCACTGACCTCCCCAAAATCAAGAGATCACTTTTTTGAATATGCCATGGCTTCAGCTGATACAACGATGCATTGGTACAAAATGGAAAATGACAAGTTAGAGTTTTCGAATATAAGTTATGGAGATTATGAGTTCCTGTTCAGAACCTCCAATCATTTAGGCAAAACATCATCTTCTCGAAGTTTAAGTGTTAAGGTTTTACCGCCTTGGTATCTATCAACACCAGGTTATTTAGTGTATGGTGCATTACTGGTATTAATGCTGCTCTTATTTTATGTGCTCCATAGAAGAAAAATTCAAAAACAACAAAGATTGTTGCAATTGAAGTTTGACCAAGAGCAAAAAGAAGTTCTCAAAGAAAAAACAATCGAGAATGACCGACGCATTGTTGCGCTGAAAAATGAGTCCTTAAAAAATGAAATCACTTTAAAGAGTAAGCAACTTGCCAACACTGCGATGGCTTTAGTGAAAAAGAATGAAACACTTTTAGATCTTAAGAAAGAAATTTCAATACACAAAAATGCATTCGACAATCATTTCTCCTATAAAAATATCATTAAAAAAATCGACACGTCCATCAGCCATAAAGACGAATGGAAAGTATTTGAATACAATTTCAACCAAGTTCATGAAGAGTTTTTCAATCAATTGAAGATCGCACATCCAAAGCTTAATGCGAAGGATTTAAGAATTTGTGCCTACATCAAAATGAACTTATCTACGAAAGAGATTGCGCCATTATTAAATATCTCGATCAGAGGTGTAGAGACTCAAAGATATCGACTAAGAGTTAAACTAAACCTTGATAATGATCAATCTTTAACAGAATATTTGGTTAATTTCAAATAATCACCCTTAAAATTCCGCTTTTTTTGAATTTTTTATACGTCAAAACTACGTCATTTCTACTTTACTTAAACGTTTTCGTGCTTTTTTAGCTACCTTAAGGCTACGTCATTATGGAGTTTTAAGACTTTTTTAACGATGACGTAACTAAAGTGTAAATGAAAAATACCCCAGGCTCTTATTTCATTATATATTTCGATTACTAAACGCAATAAATTCAAACCATATGAAAGCAAGACTAGTTTTATTCTTATTTTTTCTTTTCAGTTACTCCGTCTCCCAGGCGCAGGACGCAATTATTACAGGAACAGTAACGAGTGCAGAAGACAATTTTCCCGTACCTGGCGTCAATGTTTTAATTAAAGGAACTAACAAAGGAACGAGCACTGATTTTGATGGCAACTATTCCCTAACGGCAAAAGCAGGAGATGTTTTTGAGTTCACTTATGTAGGCTTCAAGACACAGTACATTACAATAGGTAATCAAACGACACTTAACATTGTCTTCGAGGCAGATATCGAAGCGTTAGGTGAAGTTGTCGTTGTAGGTTATGGGTCTCAGAAGAAAGCAGATTTAACAGGAGCAATTACCACGATAAAGGCGGAAGATATAGAGAAAACACCTACCAGTAATGTCATGCAATCCCTGCAAGGTAAAGTGGCTGGCGTACAGGTTATTGGTGTTGGATCTCCTGGGGATTCTCCAAAAGTAAGATTGCGTGGTGTAGGTACATTTGATGGAAGCAATAATCCACTTTATGTCGTAAACGGGATGTTTTATGATAATATTGATTTTTTGAATACCAGTGATATCGAGTCGGTGTCTGTATTGAAAGATGCGTCTTCCTCAGCGATCTTCGGACAAAAAGCCGCGGGTGGTGTCATTATAATTCAAACAAAATCAGGGAAGCTGGAAAAAAGACCAGAATTTGTTTACAATGGCTATACGGGTTACCAATTCGCGCAAAATGTGGTAAAAATGGCGAATGCTGAGCAATTTACAACCATGGCCTACGAGTCAGGTTCCCAAACGGATATTAATAATGTTTTATCTTCTATACAGCGGTTTGGTCGAAGTCGTGTCAATCCTAATTTACCAGATGTCAATACCGATTGGTATAAAGAAATATTACGTCCGGCTATTATTTCCAGTCACAACATTGGTGTTAATGGGGGTGGAGAGAATGTCACGTACGCATTGGGTACCAACTATTTTTCTCAAGATGGTATTTTGGACATGAAAAATGATTATGAGCGTTTTAATATTCGGACGAGTGTGGATGTAAAATTGTCAGACCGTTTGAAAATGGGAAGCAATATGGTATTTAGTAATGCCACAAAATACAATGCTGAAAATACGGCATGGTTTCAAGCTTATTTTGCGGTACCAATTTTACCAGTTTATGATCCTTTAAATACGAATGCTACTCCAGTGGCGTACTCCGATGCTTCAAAAATTGGTTATAGAGGTGCACAGAATCCTTTTCCAACCATGAGATATAATGAAAATCAACTCAAAATAAGGAAGTTGTTGACCAATATTTATGCAGAGTATGCTCTGATTCCAGAAAAGTTAACTATTAAGACAGCTTACTATCATGACTTTTCTTCTATTGATGAACGAAACGTCAGATTGCCATACTTCATTTCTGAAAATTCACAACGGGAAACCTCTTCCATAAGAAAAGGGCAACAGACGTATTCCAATCAAATTTGGGATAACACGGTAACCTACAAAGATAATTTTGGTGATCACGGTCTTACAGTATTAGCGGGTACTTCTTATAGAGATGAAGCTCAGCACATTTTAAATGTAACGGGACAAGACATTAAAGGCATTGGAAATGAAAGTTCTTGGTATTTAGATTTTGCAGATAAAGATTCATTCAATGGCAACGTAGAAGATAATGGCAGTCGTATTTATGGAGTGTCCTATTTTGGAAGAGCAGAGTACAATTATAAAGATCGCTATTTGCTTAATGCTACCATTAGAGCAGAAGGAGATTCAAAATTCACGGCTAACAACTGGTTATATACACCAGCATTCGGATTAGGCTGGGTACTATCTGAAGAGAATTTCATGCAGGATAATGGTGTTTTTGATTTCTTAAAACTACGATTAAGTTATGGTAAACTAGGTAACGGTAGCTTAGGTAGAAGTTCAGGTACACGAACCGTGAGTATTGTTCAAACCAATATTGGAGATCAAGCCGTAAGCGGTATTGTGTCTACCAGTAATTTCGCAAATTTAGAATGGGAAGTCACAGAAGAAAAGGATTTTGGTATTTCAGCGAGAATGCTGAATAATCGTTTGACTTTAGAAGCGGATTATTTTATCAGAACAACAGATAATGCTGTTATTCCCGTAATTCAAGCGATATCCAATGCAATCGTCAGAAAAAATGCAGGTGTGATCAGAAACCAGGGGGTTGAAGTCAGCTTGGATTATAACCAAAGGCTTAATGACGATTGGAAATTTAATATTGGTGCTAATTTTTCTACCTTAAAAAATGAAGTGATTGAGTTGGGAGATGGTCAAGATTATATTGATGGTGGTTCTGCTGAGTTCCGTCAACGAACACGTGTTGGTGATCCAATCAGGGCTTTCTTCGGCTACGAAGTTACTGGTGTTTATCAAAATAATGCCGAAATTCTAAATGACCCCATTGCAGTAGCCAACAACTTAGTTCCTGGCGATTTGAAATATCGTGATGTCAATGGTGATGGCGTTTTAAATGCTGATGACCGTGTGGTATTAGGATCATACTTGCCGTCCTTTATGTATGGTGGTAATTTTGGAGTGAGCTATAAAGATTTTGACTTTTCTGTGAATGTTTCAGGACAAAGTGGCAACAAAATCCTAAATCGTAAAAGAGGCGAGGTTATTTTTACAAGTGATACCAATATGGATGCTGATCTAGCCATCAATCGTTGGCACGGCGAAGGCACCTCTAACTCTTATCCATCCTCCGCTGGTTTAAGAAAAGGCTGGAACCAAAAATTGAGCACCTTTTTTATTGAAGACGGTTCTTATTTTAGGATTCAAAACATTCAATTGTCCTACACCGTTAAACCAGGCTCTTTATTAGGTGATAAAATGCCGGAAACGCGTTTAACTTTTACGGCAGAGCGTCCATTCACGTACTTTAAGTACAATGGTTTTGATCCGGAAGTTCAAGATGGGGTTGACAGAGAAACGTACCCCGTTCCAGCAGTTTATACGATGGGAATCAACATCAAATTTTAAACAATGCGCAACATGAGAAAAGTATGCTAAAGATATTAACACCCATGGAAATGAGTAATAGCACTGCAAGTCTGTACTGAGCGGAGTCAACGGAGGACCATTGAAAAACCATAAAAACAAACACATGAAAAATATAAAATATTTATTAAATCCACTAGTATACATACTAGTTGCAGGTTTGTGCTTTACGTCTTGTGAAGACAAGCTCAAGGAACAAGACGGTCAGTTAGGCACCGGAGATCTTGATTATACCAAAACCAGCGATATGATTTTACCTCTAATTGGTGCCTATGGACAAATTTATTCCAGAGGTTGGGAAGATCCATTATTGTTAGGTGTAAGAGGCGATGATGTCAACGCTGGGGGCTTGGGTGACCAACAACCTTTTTCTGATACTGACCTATTCAATTATGATAAAAACTTTTGGATGTACAATGCACTTTGGACCAATATGTACAGTGATATCCTCGACATTAATAATGCCCGTGAAACCATTCAAACTTACAAGGAATTCGCACCACAAAGCGCCTATCCTAAAGCCGATCAATTTATGGCAGAAACGAAAGTTTTGAGCGGTTGGACGCATCTTCAAATGTCTCGTGTATGGGGCAGCGTCTTTATCATTACAAAATCGGATGTTACTGATGATTTAGCAAATGGGGTCGCAACCAAAGCAGAAGTGATGCAGTACGTATCTGATTTGATGGATGAAGCGATGCCTGATCTACCAGACATGCGACCAAACCAACGTACTGATGTTGCAGGTGGCGTGACTAAATATACGGCATTGGCAGTAAAAGCGATGGCAAACATGGAACTTGAAAATTATCAAGAAGTTGCAAATGCAGCGGGAGCCATTATCAATTCCAATAAATTTATGTTATTCAATGATTTTTATGAATTGTTTAAAAAACCCGGTGAATTGAGCAATGAGAATCTATTTGAATTTCAGTTCTCTGATTATGGTTCTGCAACAGGGTCTGTCAATAACCATGAATATGGTCCGTTTGGTCCTGAAAACTGGACACCTGCACGTGCAGGTGCAAGTGGAGGATGGGGATTTTACGAGCCAAGTTTCAAGTATATCAAGTTTATGCTTGATAGAAATGAAAAGGTACGATTGCAAACCAGTGTTCTATTTACGGATAGAGGGATTGCTGAACTTAAAACGGATCCAGCCTATGCTACACTTCCTGCATGGATTTCAAATACGACACCAGATGGTGATGTGATCAATGATTTTAACAGAGCAAAATTTTCTAGTGGCAAACACTATTTACCATCCAATCAGTTGACAGAAGGACGTAATGATTACGGTTCAGGTAAAAACTTTATTGTAATTCGCTACGCAGAGATTTTATTGATGTATGCTGAAGCCTTAACAAAAGGCGCCAATGGAAATGCCATGACTGCTGACCAAGCGGTCAACTTAGTGAGACATAGAGCTGGTTTGGGAGACTTGTCTGGCGTTACACATGCTGATGTTATGGATGAGAAATTTGCTGAATTAGCGATGGAATGGGGCATTCGTTATTTTGATTTGATTCGTTTAAAAAATTACGGAGAATTGAGCTATGATGGTAGAACCTTTACAGAAGATAAAGCCTTGCTTCCTTATCCACAAGAACAAGTGGACTTATTACCATTGGGGAATCAATAAAAATAATTCACTTTATAAATCACATAAAAATGAAAAAAATTAATAAACTCATTATTGGATTGTTTGCCTTAGTGTTCATGGTATCGTGCTATGAAGGTATCGATCCAATTTCTCAAGTTGATTCTGGCCCAGATGCAGGAGCGCCAATAGTGACTATCCTGAAGCCAGCTAACGGTTTAGAAATACAGGTTCCAGAACAGATTACCTCCACAATGGTACAGTTTAAGGTGGAAGATGATATTGAAATAGTATCGATCACAGTCATGTTGGATGGTGTTGAAATAGCGTCTTATGATAAATTTTTAGATTATAGAATCGCTAATCTAGAGTTCATGCAGGACAACATTACTACTGGAGATCATGTCCTATCAATAACTGCCATAGATTTAGCGGGAAATGTGACCACGTCAACAGCAAACTTTACGAAGTCGCCGCCTTACACACCTTTATTTGCAGGAGAGCAGTTTTATATGCCGTTTGATGGGGATTTTACAGAACGTATCAGCTTAGTTGCTGCTGGTGAAGTTGGAAGTCCTGATTTTGGTGGTAGTGGATATGCAGGCTCAAATTCATATAAAGCAGGTACAGATAATTATTTGACGTTTCCAGCTAGTGAATTAACACTAGGAAATAATTTCAGTGGGGCTTTTTGGTATAAGGTCAATGCTACTCCAGATCGTTCAGGCATTTTAACGATTGGTGGCGGTGTCGATGATCGCAACCAAGGCCTTAGGTTGCTGAGAGAAGGGAATCCTGATAATCAACGTATCAAATTGAATGTTGGTATTGGCACTACGGATGTTTGGAATGATGGTGGCGAGATTAGCGTTGCTGCGGGTGATTGGGTGCATGTTGCATTTACGATTTCAGAAACACAAACGAAAATTTACCTTAATGGGATGGAAGTCAATACGAGCAATTTAAGTGCGCCTATTGATTGGACCGGAGCCACTGAATTGGTTATTGGTGCAGGTGGTCCTAACTTTAGTTATTGGGATCATAAATCAGATTCTAGCTTGATGGATGAGTTGCGCTTGTTTGACACTACCTTATCACAAAGTGAGATTACGAGCATGATTGCTCAAGGCAGTCAAAAATTACACCTGAACTTTAATGGTAGCTATTCGGACTCCGTGAGTGACCAGGATGCGACTATTGTTGGTACGCCAGGTTTTGCAGGAGCGGGTTATGCAGGTTCAAATGCCTATAAAGGTGCCGAAAACTCTTATGTAACCTTCCCTACAGCAGGATTATTAAGTACTCAATTTAGTGCTGCCTTTTGGTATAAAATAAATGCAACGCCAGATCGTGCCGGTATTCTTGTGGTTGGTGCGCCAGATACTGACAATCCTGATTTTCCAAATACTCAAAATAATCGTAAAAATGGTTTCCGATTCTTCCGAGAAGGTGGTGAAACCAATCAAACCTTTAAATTGATTGTAGGTAATGGTACTGATGATAATTGGTTTGATGGTGGCGCTGCAGCGACCATAGACCCGACTGTTGATAATGGCTGGGTACATTTGGCATTTACCATTTCTTCTACAGAATGTGTCATTTATATCAATGGGGAAATTGTTTCACAAGGTGCTTTTTCAGGAGTGGATTGGACCGATTGTGATCTTCTTTCTATTATGTCTGGCGCTCCGCGTTTTACAGAGTGGGGCCATAAATCTGATTTAAGTATTATGGATGAACTGAGAGTTTTTGATAAAGCATTGTCTAAGTCTGAAATCCAATCACTTATGTTTTAGTTTTACGGAGCTCGTCTGAATGACGATAACCAAGAGTTTTTATTGAGTTAGTCTAAATTTTTATTTTAGCTGCATTCTCGAAACAGTATGCAGCTAAAATTTTAGTGAGCACCGCAATTCAATACTACGCCAACGGCGGATTTCAGACATGCGATGGTCGAACTAAGCCTGCATTTCAGCGGGGTCTCAAATAGAGCGGTTTTTATCGATAATCAAATACCTATCGAATCAAATTGCTGCATAATATTTTTGCTAATATTTTTTAATTTTTATGAATAAATTTTATCCCCAAATAATCCTTACGATATCAATTTTAGCACTTTTTTCTGCTTGCAACGTAACCCAAAAAAAACAGAGAAACGGATATTCGGAACGCAAGTCAATTGTAACAAATAAAGATGATGATTTATTGGATACTCTTCAAAAACAAACCTTTAATTATTTTTGGGAAGGTGCTGAACCTAATTCGGGATTGGCAAGAGAGCGTCTCCATATGGACAATGTCTATCCTACCAGTCCTAAAAACACGGTCACTACAGGCGGTTCAGGATTCGGTTTTATGGCACTTCTGGTGGGCATTAAAAGAGGTTATATTACAAGGGAAGAGGCTTTAGACAGATTTATAACGATGGTCGACTTTCTTGAAAAGGCGGATCGTTTTCATGGGGTTTGGCCACATTGGCTCAATGGCGAAACGGGTAAAGTAGTGCCTTTTAGCAAACAGGATAATGGAGGTGATCTGTTGGAAACTGCACTTTTGATTCAGGGCATGTTAACCGTAAAAGAATATTTTAAAGATGGTAATGAGCAAGAAAAACAACTTGCCCATAAAATAGACCAACTTTGGAAAGAAGTAGAATGGGATTGGTACACTAAAGGTGAAAATGTATTGTACTGGCATTGGTCCCCTACGGATCAGTGGGACATGAATTTCCCAATTGGAGGTTACAATGAGTGTCTGGTCATGTATGTGCTTGCTGCGGCGTCGCCAACGCATCCCATTTCAAAAGAAGTGTATGATGAAGGCTGGGCTTTAAATGGCAAAATTATTTCTAAAGATTCTTTATATGATCTCCCATTGGTGTTGAATTATTATGAAAATGAAGATGCCGATATCGGCCCAATGTTTTGGGCTCATTATTCCTATTTAGGTTTGAACCCAAAAGGATTGAAGGATCGGTACGCAGATTATTGGAAATTGGTACAAAACCAAGCTAAAATTCATCATGCCTACGCCGTGGATAATCCAAGAAATTTTAAAGGTTACGGAGATAGCTTATGGGGAATGTCTTCAAGCTATTCTATCAATGGTTATGATGCCCACAGACCTGGGAATGATTTAGGTGTCATTACACCCACAGCAGCTTTGGCCTCTTTACCCTATACGCCAAAGGAGAGCATGAAAATGCTTCATTATTTGTACACTCAGCAAGATTCTTTGATTGGTAAGTATGGGCCTTATGATGCTTTCAGCTTGGAAAATAATTGGTATGTGCCACGATATTTGGCGATTGATCAAGGACCTATTACCATTATGATTGAAAATTACAGATCAGGAATGCTTTGGGATTTGTTTATGAAAAATGAGGATGTACAACATGGGTTAGACAAACTCGGATTCACATATCACGAATAGATTAATAATTAAGTTGAAAAGATTTTAAAAATCCGAAATCCGAATTTATGAATAAATTATATAATGTACTCTTTATAGCATTTGTTACTTTTTCTTGTTCAAAAAGTTCGCCTTCAGAGCCATTTAATCCTGGTCCTGTTGTTGATAATCCTGTTTTGATAGAACCATTGACAGACGTCGCGATGATGGATCTGGTACAAAGTGAAACTTTCAAATATTTTTGGGATTTAGCAGAGTCCAACTCTGGAGCTGCAAGAGAACGGTATATTGCAAGCAATCCTTCTCAAGATCAGAATGTAGTCACTACAGGTGGCACAGGTTTTGGTTTGATGGCGATTTTGGTAGGCATTGAAAGAGGTTACGTATCAAGAGCGGCTGCGGTAGAGAGATTGCAGACCTTATTGAACTTTTTAGAAAACGCCAATCGCTTTCATGGTGCCTGGCCACATTGGCTTAATGGAACCAATGGTAGCGTAATCCCATTTAGCGGTCAAGATAATGGCGGCGACTTGGTTGAAACCTCGTTTTTGGTTCAAGGACT
>JBDTKP010000020.1:0-15749 GCA_039935255.1 Gelidibacter sp.
TTGTCTTAAAAATGAGATGGCTTCCCTGACCATAATTCTCCTGAGCCAACCTTCAAAACTGCCTTCATTCTTGAAATTGGTCAGATTAGTAAACGCTTTAAAAAATCCATTCAACATGACCTCTTCCGCTTTTTGAAGATCTTTTATGTAATACCTACAAATGCTCAACATTTTTGGCGCATGCGTTTCATAAAGCATGTGTTGTGCTTTACGGTTATTTTTAGACGCTTTTTTTATGAGCTCGATGTTGTTGTTATGTAATTGAATGACTTTCAAAAATTAGTTAATTAGGTCTTCTATTTATAAAGACGCAAAAGTTGTACAAAAGGTTGCCTGGGGTTTTTATTTGTTGTGGGTTATTCGTTGTGGAGCTGTGGAAATTCAAGGTAAATCATCTGATTTTCAATGACTTAAAATTTAATATAATTGCTATATATTTTAAAAAAACAATAAATAATTTAATTATAACGAAGCTAATAACTTCAAAATCCATGCTTCGCGCTTCCAACTTCCCTACTTCTTCCTATCAATCACATAATTGACCATGAGCAGTAAGGATGCTTTAAACTCAGATTCTGGATAAGTATTTAAAAGCTGTAAAGCTTCTTCTTGAAAATCTAACATTTTAGAAACGGCATAATCCAGCCCACCTTTACTTTTCACAAAAGCAATGACTTCTTTAACTCGTTTTCTGTCCTTATTATGCTTTTTGACCGAGTTAATCAACCATGACTTTTCTTTTTTAGAAGAATTATTGATGGCATAAATAAGTGGCAAGGTCATTTTACGTTCCTTGATGTCGATCCCCGTAGGTTTACCGATAGCTTCATTGCCATAATCGAACAAATCGTCTTTAATTTGAAAGGCCATTCCGATGAGTTCTCCAAATTTACGCATGGTTTCCACGTCAGGCGAATTTGGTTTTACGGAGGCCGCACCAAGACTACAACAAGCAGCAATAAGTGTTGCTGTTTTTTGACGGATGATTTCGTAATAAATGGCTTCTGTAATGTCCAATTGGCGGGCTTTTTCAATTTGAAGTAATTCGCCTTCACTCATTTCCCTAACGGCCACCGAAATAATTTTAAGTAGATCAAAATCATTATTATCAATGGAAAGCAATAAGCCTTTAGATAGTAAATAATCGCCAATAAGCACCGCTATTTTATTTTTCCATAAAGCATTGACGGAAAAGAAGCCACGTCTTCTATTGCTGTCATCGACAACGTCGTCGTGCACTAAAGTTGCGGTGTGAATTAACTCTATTACGGCAGCACCTCTATAAGTGCGCTCACTGACATTACCATTATTGACCATTTTTGCGACGAGAAATACAAACATGGGTCGCATTTGCTTGCCTTTTCTGTTGACAATATAAGTTGTAATCCTATTTAAAAGCGGCACTTTTGAAGACATCGAGAGTAGGAACTTCTGTTCGAAAAGTTCCATTTCATAGACAATGGGCTGCTTTATTTGTTCGTCAATTTTCAAATGGAGGTGGTCATGCGGATTTCTACAGCAAACGTACTAAAAATGGGAATGATATACTATTTTAAAGTTAGAAAGGCATGTTAAAAATGCTTGTATAATCTAATTTAAAAATTCAAGACAATGGAAAATATTTTTTGTAAACAATCTATATCATAAACACATTAATTCTCTATAAGTCAATATTTAACGCTCAGACATCGTTAAAGTTTTAGCTTTTATTCGCCAATTGCCCACAAGCGGCGTCAATATCCTTACCTCTGGAGCGTCTTACAGTGACCGTAATGTTATTAGCCTCTAACATGGCGATGTACATATCCAACGCTGCATTATCTGCTTGCCTGAACTCTCCGTCATCAATAGGATTATACTCGATCAAATTGACCTTGCTTGGCGCGAACTTACAGAATTGTATCAATGCCTCCACATCTTTTTTGGTGTCATTGATGCCGTCCCACACGACATATTCATAAGTAATGGTGTTTTTTGTTTTAGCATACCAGAGCTCTAACGCTTCTCTTAAATCCGCCAATGGAAACGTAGCATTAAAAGGCATGATGGATGTACGGATTTCATCAATAGCAGAATGCAATGAAACGGCAAGACCGAATTTCACTTCATCATCAGCCATTTTCTTAATCATTTTAGGGACACCTGAAGTGGAAACTATAATTCGTTTTGGAGACATGCCTAAACCTTCTGGAGACGTGATTTTATCAATGGCTTTCAACACATTATTATAGTTCATGAGCGGCTCCCCCATCCCCATAAATACAATGTTGCTTAACGGTCTATTAAAATATAATCTGCTTTGTTTATCAATCGCTACGACCTGATCAAAAATTTCATCAGGATTGAGATTACGCATACGTTTCAATCGGGCAGTGGCACAGAATTTACAATCCAGACTACAGCCAACTTGAGAAGATACGCAAGCAGTAGTACGCGTTTTTGTTGGAATCAATACTGATTCTACAATTAAACCGTCATGCAGACGAATACCATTTTTAATGGTTCCGTCGCTGCTACGTTGCATCTCGTCTACCTCAATATGATTAATGACAAAATGATCTTCTAACACCTGACGTGTTTCTTTGGAGATGTTGGTCATGTCCTCAAACTTGTGTGCGCCTTTGCTCCACAGCCATTCATAAACTTGATTCCCACGGAATTCCTTATCACCTTGAGCGACAAAAAATTCGCGAAGTTGTTCTTTGCTTAATGCGCGTATGTCTTTTTTTATTGTTTCCATTGCAGATGCAAAAATAGTGAAAGCATTGCCGAATTTTAGATAAGGGAAAGCTAAAGTTTAAAAAACTAATGAAGTTGAAACCGAAATTGAACTTGAAAATGAACATAAAATCGAAGTTCAACTCCAAAAATCGAAACCTGCCTGCCCATCCGTAGCTTTAGAGGAGGCTGGAAGTTGCAACTTGCAATAATATTTTAGCATGGACAAATTTCAAAACTTGAAACCAGAAACTTGAAACAGGAAATAGGAAACCAAAAAAGCCCCATCATAACGACGAGGCTTTATCCTGATATAAATTTTCTAATTAAATAATCAACATGGCGTCTCCATAAGTATAGAAACGATATTTTTCCTTAACTGCTTCTTCGTAAGCTTTCTTTAAGAAATCATGACCTGCAAAAGCTGAAGCCATCATTAATAAAGTCGATTTTGGTGTGTGAAAATTGGTAATCATGCAGTTGGCAATACTAAATTCGTAAGGAGGGAAAATAAATTTATTCGTCCAACCTGAAAACTCATTTAGAGTCCCACTTGATGACACCGCACTTTCAATAGCTCGCATCGCAGTAGTACCAACAGCGCATACTCTTCTTTTTTGAGTTTTTGCATTATTGACAATGTCAGCAGCTTGCTGATTCACAAATGCTTCCTCACTGTCCATTTTATGTTTGGACAAGTCTTCTACTTCAACTGGGTTAAATGTTCCCAAACCAACATGAAGTGTAACTTCAGCAAAATCAATCCCTTTAATTTCCAAACGTTTTAATAAATGCTTAGAAAAATGCAACCCTGCTGTCGGTGCTGCAACCGCACCTTCGTTTTTTGCGAAAATAGTTTGATAGCGCTCTTCATCTTCTGGCTCAACCTCTCTTTTGATGTATTTAGGAAGTGGGGTTTCTCCAAGTTCAGTTAATTTTTTACGGAATTCTTTATAAGAACCATCGTATAGGAAACGTAAAGTACGCCCTCTTGAAGTTGTATTATCAATAACCTCGGCCACTAAAGTTTCGTCATCTCCAAAATATAGTTTGTTACCGATACGTATTTTACGTGCAGGATCAACCAACACATCCCAAAGACGTTGTTCTTCATTAAGCTCTCTTAATAAGAACACTTCAATTCTCGCACCGGTTTTTTCTTTATTACCATACAAACGTGCCGGAAAAACCTTAGTATTATTAAGGACCATCACATCACCTTCATCAAAATAATCAATAATATCCTTGAATAATTTGTGCTCAATCGTCTGCTTCTTTCTGTCCAAAACCATCAAACGAGCTTCGTCTCTGTTTTCGGCTGGGTGCTCAGCTAATAATTCATCAGGAAGTTTAAAACCAAAGTGGGATAATTTCATCTATTTATATTTAATTGTTTTTAATAATCATTTCTATCTGACGATAGATCTGAAGAATCCATTTCTATCCTAGCAGTTGCTTGAAACTTATTTATAAGTAGTTTACAGTGCTATATATAGATTTTTTTTGTAAGCTGCAAATATACGACCTCAAAGTAGGCGTTGTCAAGTAAATGACCGTTTATTATTTTGCTATTTTAAATCCGATAGCTTTCAGATCTTCCCAAAACGTAGGATAAGATTTTGATACAACCAATGCATCCTCAATTTGAAGCGTTGTTTTCAAGCCCAAAGGGGCAAAGGCCATGGCCATTCTATGGTCATGATAGGTACCAATAACCACGTTAGCATTGATGTTTGCAGACGATTTCAATTTTAAAGAGTCATTAGTAATTTCAACCTGTGCCCCTAGTTTCTCGAGCTCTGATTTTAATGCTACGAGTCTGTCGGTCTCTTTGATTTTCAAAGTATGTAGTCCAGTAAGATGGCAACCAATTCCCAAACCAAAACAGGTTACTGCGATGGTTTGCGCAATATCTGGCGCATTTTTGAGATGGCAGTCGACCATATTAAGCTGGCAGTCCGCCTTCTTTAAAAGTGTAATGGCGTTATTATTGAAGGTTGTGACCACACCAAAATCGGTATAAATATCGGCCAAAACAGAATCGCCTTGCAAACTGTCTTTTTTGTAAGAGGATAAAGTAATTTCAGTTCCCACCGGACTTAACGCCACAATACTGTAGAAATAGGAAGCGGACGACCAATCACTCTCTACCGTTAAGGTTTGTTGTTCTCCATTCAGACTTTTAAGGGGGTTTACTTTTATTCTATTATCCTCAAAAGTGGTTTTAACGCCAATTTGATTGAGTAAATCCAAGGTCATATTGATGTAAGGAACCGATGTAATCTCGCCTACTAAAGTGAGCTCCAACCCATTTTTTAATTTTGGAGCAATTAATAATAATGCCGAAATATACTGACTACTCACATTGGCTTTGAGAGACACTTGATCCTTCATGAGTGATTTGCCATTGATTTTCAGTGGCGGACAGCCTTCTGTCTCTAAATAGGAAATATCAGCTCCTAAGGCATTCAAAGCTTCCACCAACACTTGGACAGGGCGTTCTTTCATGCGTGCCGAACCTGTCATCGTGATTTCTCTTCCTTCTTGTGTTGAAAAGAATGCGGTTAAAAAACGCATGGCAGTACCTGCATGCGATATGTCAATCAGATGTGATGTTGATTTCAATGCTTTTTGCATCACTTCGGAATCGTCCGAATTAGAGACGTTCTTAATCTTCAATTCTGGATAAAGCGCTTGCAAAAGCAACAATCTATTAGACTCACTTTTTGAGCCCGTGATAACAATTTTAGGTGGATTTTCTACAAGGATAGACTTATGGAGAGTTAACAACATTAGAATTTTGATTTACGATTTACGATTTACGAAATTAGAAAAGGTATGGGACAAAAGCACATATAATAGCTGAATTTAAAAAATTGAAGTTGAAATTGCCTGCCCGTCCATAGCTTCAGCGGAGGCGGGAAATCGAAATTGAAAAGATTATGAATATTAAGAAAGTTCCTCGTGTAATTTATATAGCTTCAATGAATAACGAAATTTAAAAAACTCTTTGCCGATAACTGCAAATTCTCATTGAATAATGAATTTCACAACTCAACATCTATCCGTCCGAAGCTTTAGCGAAGGTAGAACAGCCAACTCAACAACAAACAACTTACAACAAAACATTATTTCAGCTTCTCATTGTTATGATGCCGATCATGATCGCGCTTTGTTTTCAGATCCATTTTTTTATCAAAAGCAGCTTGAAGATCGATTCCGGTTTGATTGGCCAGACACAAAACAACAAAAACAACATCGGCCAATTCCTCGCCAAGGTCTTTGTCTTTATCACTTTCTTTTTCGCTCTGTTCGCCATATCGACGGGCAATTATCCTAGCTACTTCACCTACTTCTTCAGTCAATTGCGCCATATTGGTCAACTCATTAAAGTATCGGACGCCATGGGCTTTGATCCAATCATCTACTATCTTTTGGGCATTTTGAAATTCCATTTTATATTTTTTTAAGGACTACTTTTTCGGCTTGCTTTTCTGTCATGATCTGATAGAATTGTTTAAAATCAGCATATTCACTTGGAAGAATAAAAGACTGATTCAAATTTAATGCAATCCTAAATTGCAACATTTTCCCATTTGCCTGTGCAATATACTTAAACTCACCACTATTTCCTTGAAATTGTATCACTGAGCTTTCCGGTAGTGACTCTACAACATAACCATCAGGAAGCATCACATTAATAATGTAGCTGTCATTGAATGCATAAATAAAATCGATTGGATATTCTCTTGAATCTTGCTTAAACGGATTTTCTTTGGGTGCAAAAAATAACATCGGCGTCATAAACACCTTATCACCTATTTGCTCAATACTACTTTTAAGATGGTAATCATATACATACATAATAGGATTTTCTGCAACTGCCATATCTGTAACTTTATAATTGGATACTTCAATCTCTCCTTTCTCTTTCTCAAGGTCCATCAAAGTTTCTTCCTCATTAAAATTTTGATATTTACTTCTAAAATTTTTGGCGGCAAATGAAGTCAGTTGGCTTCTGACATTACCTTCAACAGAGAAATCATCATTTATTTTAATATTTAACGAATAGTTTTCTTTTACAATTTCTTTAGGTGTTAAATCAAACCATGTTGAACTACCAGTATCTCTTATAATTCTTCCTTGCCAGTTGATAGCTCTTATGGGCAGCACATTAGGTGTTGCAAATTTGTCAGTAGCATCCAAAACGATCACATCATTAAGCACCTCAACCGCTGAAACCACATAATTAAAGCCTCCAGTTGCAGGAAACATTGGAATACCATTACGCCGTGTGCTAATCAACATTGGATTTGCAGTTATCTTTGCATAACGCAACATGGCAGTGAGCATTAAATTGATGTCAGCCACATTACCAACACCTTCCTTATAGGCCTTTCTTACACCATTATCGGTGGTATAGCCATTATAATCATTCCATTTTACTTTTAATTTTACAAAATCAAAAATAAGCTTGATTTTTTCAGATTCCTGAGCAACACCTTTTATAAGTGCAGATACTTCATCCTCAAAATAACTGGTCAGTTTTAGCTGTGCTCCAAAATTGCTATCGTCATAAATGGTTTTGGTCACCTCATCCCAAGTAGATGCATAATTTGTAATTTTTCCACCTATATCTTTAGAAAACGCATACTCCCAAATTAATTTAGCTCTGTAGTTATTTAGGTTACTCACATAATTTTCATTTTTTAGTGCGGGAATATTAGATAATTTTATTTCAGTCTTATTTTCTGAAAACTCCCATGTTCTATTTGAAAAATTTGACTTTCCAGGTGTTACCCATGTCATTACAGAATTACTCTCTCTAGTGCTTGTTTGAATCTCCTCTTTTCTATTCACTTTATAATCAGTGATTTTTGGGACATAGGACGCTCTTGGATTGGTGTTTTTATTGAAGTTATAAAATTCAGGAATTCGGACGTAGATGTCTAATTTCTTGATAGGAATACTATACTGCAAATTAATATCATCAATGGCGATGTACGGAGAAATAATTTTGTACTCAAACTCTATGACACATCCGTCTTTTATATTGGGCATGGTAAACTTTGACGTTTTCAGATACTTGTTGCTTTTTTCATCAAACATGCCGTCTTTTTTTAATTTAGTAGCTACCGTCTTTCCGTTTTCTAAGGTATAGGTAACCGCTTTCAAATTACTGACAATTTCTGTTTTTAACCCATTATCTCTTAACTGAATTTCCTCGGTTGCCCAATCGAAACCGTCCTTGTTATAAATTTTTATACGCTTGAACACTTCGGTAACCTGAACAAATCCGGCATTTTCTGAATAATCATAATATGTTTTCTGATTCAGGTATAAAATAGCGGCATTTGCTTCGGCATCGTTTGGATATGCGGTTTCCTTAAGCTCATCAATTGATACTTTGCCGAATCTATAATCTTGGGCATTGGACCAATTAACCGCTATAATGATAAGTAGGAAAGTAATTTTTTTCATTGGGTTATCATTTTTTATAATTGTATTGTTTTGGATTGATCTTGTTTTAACCTCGTCTCGTCAGAAATTTCTAAAATGTTTGTCATCTTCCTTGGAAGTTGGGTCGTATAGGTTATTGAAGTGAAACATCAGAAGACGTGAGCTTTGACCCAGCCGTCAACTGTTTTTTGAGCGTTATGAAATTTCATTTTATATTTTTTTAAGGACTACTTTTTCGGTTTGCTTTTCTGTAATTAATTGATAGAATTGCTTGAAATCCTTATATTCATGTGGAAGGATTAAGGACTGTCTCAAATCCACCGAAATCACAAACTGCAGCATTTTACCATTTACTTTTGAAATATATTTAAACTCACCTGCATTTTCTTGGAAGTTCACAACCGAACTTTCTGGTAAAGACTCCACCACATATCCCTCAGGAATGATCACATTAATAATATGTCTTTCATTGAATGCATAAATAAAATCAACAGGATACTCTCTTTTATCTTGCTTAAAAAGATTTTCTTTAGGTGCAAAAAACAACATTGGGGTCACAAATACTTTATCACCTATTTGTTCAATACCGCTTTTAAGATGGTAATCATAAGCATACATTATTGGATTATCTATAACGCCCATATCGGTAATATCATAATTGGATACTTCAATTTCCCCTTTGTCTTTTTCAATATCCGTCAACTTTTCCTCTTCATTAAGATTTTCATATTTACTTCTGAAGTTTTTTGCAGCAAATGAGGTCATATGACCTCTCACTTTACCATCGATAGAAAGATCTTCATTTATCTTAGCATTTAAGGAATACTTCTCCTGCGCCCCCATTTTAGGAGTTAACTCAAACCATGTTGAACTACCTTTTTCTCGAATAATCCTTCCTTGCCAATTTATAGCTCTTATAGGTAGTACATTGGGTGTTGCAAATTTATCCGTAGCATCCAGAATGATCACATCATTAAGCACCTCAATCGCGGAAACCACATAATTAAAACCTCCAGTTGCCGGAAACAACGGAATATCATTACTGCGTGTGCTAATCAACATTGGATTTGCGTTTATCTTTGCATAACGCAACATAGCCGTAAGCATCAAGTTAATATCTGCCACATTGCCAACCCCATCCTTATAGGCCTTTTTCACACCATTATCAGTGGTATAGCCATTGTAGTCATTCCATTTTACTTTCGATTTTACATAATTAAAAATAAGATTGATTTTTTCAGATTCGTTAGCAATGCCTTTGATTATTGCCGACACGTCATCCTCAAAATAATTGGTTAGTTTTAGCTGTGCCCCAAAATTGCTATCGTCATAAATAGTTTTCGTAACATCGTCCCAGGTAGATGCATAATTTGTAATTTTTCCACCGAGATCTTTAGAAAATGCATACTCCCAAATTAATTTGGTTCTATACGTATTAAGGTTACTCACAAAGCTCTCCTTTTTAAGAGCCGGGACATTGGATAACTTTACTTCTGTTCTATTTTCTTTGAACTCCCATGTATTACTCGAAAAACTCGATTGCATTGCACCTGCAGTTAATGAAGCATTGCTATTTTTTGACTTGTAATGCGTCTCCTCTGTTCTTCTCTCCTGATATTCGTAAATTTTGGGTATGTAGGTCGCTCTAGGATTGATATATTTTTTAAAGTTAAAATATTCAGGAACCCTTACATACACGTCCAATTCCTTGATGGGAATGTCTTCTTGCAGCTTAATGTCTCTAATGGAAATATATGGTGAAGTGATTCTGTAAGACAATTCTACTACACATCCTTCCTTGACGTTTGGCATGGTAAACTTTGACGTTCTCCAATACTTGTTGTTTTTTTCATCAAACATGCCGTCCTTTTTAAGTTTCGTTTCCTGCATCTTGCCGCTTTCCAAGGTATAGGTTACCGCTTTCAAACCAGTGACAGTTTCTCGCTTTGAACCCTCATCTCTTAACTTAATTTCTTCAGTAGCCCATTCAAAACCATCTTTATTATAAATTTTTATACGTTTATAAATTTCGGTAACCTGGACAAAACCTTCGTTTTGAACATAATTATAAAACGTTTTTTGACTCAAAAATAAAATGGCGGCATTAGCCTCGACATCTTGCGGACATGCTGTTTCAAGAAGTTCTTCCTTTGATACTTTACCAAATCTGAAGTCTTGGGCATTGGACCAATTAAACGAAATAAGGATAAGTAGGCAGGTAATTTTTTTCATTGGGTTATGATTTCTTTAATAGAATAATTCGCGATTGATCCTGTTTTGCCACTTCCATCAAAAAACTTCTGAAATCTTGATAGTCTTCTTTGGTATAGGCACCTTTGTTCAAAATATAATTCCGCTTAAAGGTTAAGGTATGGTCATCGTTTTTAGTTATAGCATAGCTGTACTTTCCAAACTTATTTTCGATTATAGTTTCGTTCTGAAGCGCTTCAACCTCGAAATTTTTAGGTATTGAAATTTCATATTCATCCCTATCATGAAAACCACGCTCTATTTCAAATGGCAGTTTTCTATCCCGATAACGCAAGGGCACATCTGAAAACACATTGAAAAAATTTGGACTTAACAATAATCGATCACCGGTTTGCGAGGCATATTTTTTTGCAGTCAATTCAACGCTTTCAGTAAAAACTATAGTCTCTTTGTCATTAATGTATGTCATGTTAAGAATATCAACATTGTGGATATTGTTCCAATAATCTTTGTAATGCAGTGATTGATCGTTTAATGTCTTATTCTGAATACCTTCATGATGACCATACTGGGCACCATGAGAAAAAAGATTAATTGTCGCTTCGATATCGCCATCTTCGTTCAATACGATGCTTGCATTGGTATCCAAAAGATTTTCCTTTGCAGTATATATCTTAGTTCTCACAATCTTGCCACCATTTGGCTTAATCACAAAAACATTTCTATCATCAGTAAAATTCGCATTATACCCAAAAGGCGAGGTTTGACTTGTACATTCCAGCCAAATATCTTTCCCCTTATGAGGAAGGTTCAAAATAACATGGTTTGATTGCCCCAAAAATGAAACAAAATCTTCGTTGATATCTACTAGATTGTTAGAAGAAGCATAAACTCTAGTGTAATAAGATTCAACACCAACAACATCCAATAGTGACTTGGTATAATTGGAAAGTCCTTTGCAATCACCATATTTCACAGCATCAACTTTTAAAGCATCAATAGGCTGGATTCCTCCAATACCTTCTTGAACACTTATATATCTCGTGTTATTCTGAACATATTGATACACTATTTTAGCCTTTTCAATGGGATCGTCAAGACCAGCAACGAGCGTCTTTATTTCATTTTTGGTTTTATCAGAAACTTCAGTTCTTCCGACCAACAATTGCTCGTGCATCCACTTACCTAAACCATCCCAATCGTTGACATTCCCTACATATCCTTCATACGAAAAGTCTTTTAAATTGAGCATAGCGAAAGGTGTGATATCCCTTAAGTTAGGACAATAAGCTTCATAGAGGATAGCTTTCAAATGGCTAACCTCATAATGTATTTCTCCGTCCTTGGATTGGTTTACGACGCCATAGGACTGAAAGTTTACTTCATGTTTATTTAATTCATTGGATGCATCATAATGAAACACGTATCGACTGTATTCTGTACTTGTAGAAAACCCTTCTATGGGTTTCCATCTTTTTATATAAGCGGTGTAATTATACTCTACCTCCGTCTCAAAAAGAACCGTGTAAGGGTAGTCAATAGGGGTATATCTTAAATATTTAACCCGACTGTCAGAATAAAGCGTCCCGCCATCAACCGCACTGACATCTTCAAAATCGTTTTTCTTGACCTTTTTGATTTCTTTCCCGTTGGAATTATAAATTCGCGCTTCCATTTTTTTAATGGAAACACCTTTATCATAACCCAAATAAGCGTTGACCTTAGAGTTTCCAGAAGAATTTAAAATGGTAATAATCCGTTTGTTGGAATGTACCATTCTGTTCGTTGCCTTTACTTCAATATGCGAGTCTTCCCATCGGACGACGGCGTTGGCATTTTCTCTTAAATCAGATGGAATGGTATGGGAGTTTAGTAGTTTTTCTTCTTGTGCGGTACACAGAAAAGGGAAAACTAGAACAAAAATTAAGCGGTAGGTTTTAGTCATGGGGCCTTGTTAAAAGGCTAAGATATATTTTATTATGCAATGAGCATCAAGTTATTCCACATTTTTGGAATCAATAATTATGGTCACAGGACCCTCATTTATAAGTTCAACTTTCATATCCGCACCAAATTGGCCTGTTTGTATTTTCTTACACAGATCCTCTTCCAGTTGCTTTATGAAATTTTCATATAATGGCATTGCAATATCAGGTTTGGCGGCTTTGATGTAACTTGGTCGGTTACCCTTTTTGGTTGAAGCGTGAAGTGTAAACTGACTCACTAAAATAACATCTCCATTTACGTCAAGAAGTGAGCGGTTCATCACGCTATTTTCATCTTCGAAAACACGAAGATTGGCAATCTTTCTACTAAGCCATTGGATATCTTCTTCGGTGTCTTCATCAACAATACCCAATAAAATGAGCAATCCTGAACCGATGGAGGCTACTTTCTCATTAGCGATGGTGACGCTTGCTTTTGAAACTCTTTGGATGACTACTTTCATAAGCTCCTGAATCCCCAAAGGGGACTTTTAAATTGTTGTTTTTTTTGAAACTGCTGACTCCCGACTGAAGACTGAAGACTGCCCACTTATTTAACCCATTCCTCTGTTCTGTAATGCTCATCATCGCCTTCCAAGATTTGCAGATAACTTCTGTAACGCGAAAAAGAAATCTCATCGTTATCTAATGCTTCCTTAACCGCACATTGAGGCTCTTCAATGTGCATACAATTGTTGAATTTACAGTGTTGTTTGAGTGCGAAAAACTCAGGGAAATAATCACCAAGCTCTTCCTTGTCCATATCCACAACTCCAAAACCTTTAATTCCTGGCGTATCGACTATTCTTGCTCCAAAGCTCAAATCGAACATTTCGGCAAAGGTTGTGGTGTGCTGTCCTTGCATATGTTGCATGGATATTTCTTTTGTTTTTAAATCCAAACCAGGCTCTATGGCATTAACCAACGTCGATTTACCAACACCTGAATGTCCAGCAAACATGCTCGTTTTATCTTTCATCAAAACTTTTAAGTGATCAATATTAAGCCCCGTAAGAGCAGAAACTTCGACACACTCATACCCTATTTTTCTATAAATGGACGCCAAATATTTCACTTCCATCACATTTTCCTCATCATAAGTATCCATTTTATTGAATACCAAAACGGTTTTAATGCCGTAAGCGTGGGTAGTCACCAAAAATCGATCTATAAAACTGGTCAGTGTTGGTGGATTATTAATGGTAATGAGCAAAAATACCGTATCTATGTTGGAGGCAATAATATGAGTTTGCTTAGATAAATTAACCGACTTACGAACTATATAATTCTCCCGATCACGAATGTTATGGATTATTCCGGTCGTCACGTTATCCAATGTCTCCACATTAAAATCCACCACGTCGCCCACAGCAATCGGATTGGTACTCTTAATACCCTTTATTCTAAATTTTCCTTTTATACGGCAATTATACACGGCACCTAATTCGGTTTTCACGGTGTACCAACTACCTGTAGATTTATAAACGGTTCCTGTCATTGATCAAGTTTAAGCAACAAAATAACGATTTTTAAGTCTAGAATGTGCATTTGTCAAATTTAAAATTTCCAAAACAAAAATATAATATAAAATATCATATCAGATGTTCAACTGGATTTCAAAGTCCATGTAGTGCAGCGTTCATTTTCCAAATATTTAGAAATTTAATGCTGTCAGTTAGAGTGCAGTCGAGCACCTTCTGAATTAAGAAAGCATTTCGAGTGCGCTCTATGTGACAATTTCGTAATTTAAAAATTAAGAATTAATAATTTTTTCCTGGTGGTTAATTGATTCTTGGTGAATCGCTTTAAACATTTTAAGAATGAATTCTTCACTCAAACCATTTTGTTCACCTTCCAAAACCATATTACCTAAAATTTCATTCCAACGTTTACTTTGTAAAACCGCAACGTTTTTTTGCTTTTTCAGGGCACCAATACCGTCAGCAAATTTCATACGCTTCCCAATCATTTCAATAAGTTGGTTGTCCACAACATCAATTTGTGCTCTCAAATTACTCAAATTGGTATTATATTCTGCCTCAGGATCAGAAATCTTTCTGATTCGTAAATCTCTCATAATTTGAATTAAAACTTCTGGGGTAACTTGCTGTGAAGCATCACTCCAAGCTGCATCAGGATTACTATGCGTCTCAATCATGAGGCCGTCAAAATTTAAATCTAAAGCCGTTTGCGACACGTCAAAAATCATATCACGCTTTCCAGTAATGTGAGACGGATCATTGATTAACGGCAAGTCAGGAAACTTAGTTTGCAATTCAATGGCCAATTGCCATTCTGGGTTATTTCTGTATTTTGTTTTTTCATAGGTTGAAAACCCTCTATGAATAGCTCCCAGTCTTTTAATATCTGCGGAAGCTAAGCGCTCAATCGCCCCCAACCATAATGGTAAATCGGGATTCACTGGGTTTTTTACCAACACAATCTTATCGGTTCCTCTTAAAGCATCCGCAATTTCCTGAACAATAAATGGGCTCACAGTAGAACGCGCACCAATCCAAAGCAAATCAATATCGTGCTCCAACGCCAGTTCAACATGTGCTCTATTGGCTACTTCAGTAGCGGTTTTTAGGCCAGTTTCTTCTTTAACCTTTTGCAACCATTTTAACCCCAAAGCACCAACGCCTTCAAACATTCCAGGACGTGTTCGCGGTTTCCATATGCCTGCTCTGTAATAACTCACGTCGGTCTCTTTCAATTGATGAGCGATGCCTAATACCTGCTCTTCTGTTTCTGCACTGCATGGACCTGCAATGACCAAGGGATGATCTAGTTTTAAATCATCTAACCATGTTCTCAATTCTTTCTTGTTTTCCATAATAGTTATTAATTTCCAAATTTTAAATTCCAAATTCCAAGGTTTTGTCTACAACTCCGACAGTATTGCAATTTGATATTTTATTCATTTGATATTTATTGTTACTGTATTCCGTTTAAAATTTCCTTTATGTAATTCGTGTTTTTCATTTCTGTATAGATAGAGTCAAAGTCATCCGCCTTCATGAAATCTCTAAATTTTATTAGATTTTCAATGTATTCATCCAAAGTTTCGAGGACGTTGATTTTATTCTGTTTAAAGATGGGTGCCCACATTTCTGGGGAACTTTTTGCCAAACGAACGGTTGAAGCGAATCCACTCCCTGCCATATCAAAAATATCGCGTTCGTTGCGTTCTTTGTCAATCACTGTTTTTCCCAACATAAATGCACTGATATGTGATAAATGCGACACATAGGCGATATGCTTATCGTGAGCTTCAGGATTCATATAGCGGATACGCATGCCTAATTCCACAAACAATTTGAGTGCTCTCTCTTGAAGCTTGAAGGCCGTTTTTTCAACCTCACAAATAATATT
>JBDTKP010000021.1:0-8934 GCA_039935255.1 Gelidibacter sp.
ATCAGGCTGATTATATCGTGCGGCCATATATTTTTGGGCAATAGCCATTCCCACGCCGTTGGCAAATCCCTGTCCTAAAGGACCAGTGGTTACTTCGATTCCTGGCATGAGTCCATACTCAGGGTGCCCCGCAGTAATGCTATGCAATTGCCTGAAATCTTTCAGATCTTTGAGCGTGATTTTATATCCTGTCAAATACAAAAAACTATATTGTAACATACAAGCGTGTCCACAAGAAAGAATAAACCGGTCGCGATTAGCCCATTCAGGGTTTTGGGGATTGTAGTGCATAACTTCCGACCACAATAAGTGGCCTAACGGCGATAATGCCATCGGTGTGCCAGGATGTCCGGAATTTGCTTTTTGCACCGCATCGGCAGATAAAACCCGAACGGTGTCAATACATTTTTGAATTATTTTTTTATTTTCCATAATCAACGACTTGTTCTCTAAGTTTTTCTCTCTCTCTTTCTAACTTCTGTTCATCGACTTCTGCGGAGTTTAGGATTAAGCCTAAAGCGCGATCATAATTAAGATAATTGGCAGCCCATTCAATAAAGGTTACCAACTTATTACGAAACCCTACCAATGAGAAAATATGGATAAACATCCAAACAAACCAAGCGAAAATGCCTTGGAATTTGAAATTTGGTAGATCAACCACCGCCTTGTTTCTTCCAATGGTAGCCATAACCCCTCGGTGATGATATTCAAAAGGCGCCATCGGTTTATTATTAAGTGATTTTAAAATATTCTTAGCGACGAGACGGCCTTGATGTTTCGCAACTGGAGCCAACATGGGCAATCCCTTTGGGTCTTGAGAAGTAACATGGGAAGCTACATCGCCAATGGCAAAAACATTTTGGAAACCTACAACTTGGTTAAATTCATTGACGGCGATTCTATTTCCACTTACAATGGTGTTTTCCGAAAACCCATCGATTGTTGCACCTTTTACCCCAGCGGTCCAAATGACCGTATTGGTTCTAAAACGAGCGCCATCTTCGAGTTCAATCATGCTGCCATCATAACTCTTGACTCGTGAGTTAAGAAATACATTAACTCCCAATTCGATAAGGTATTCCAAACTTTTGTCGGAGGCGTCCTTGGACATTGAGTTTAAAAGCTCTGGACCAGACTGGTATAAATTAATATTCATTCTAGAAAGTTCCAAGTCTGGAAATTCCATAGGAATTACAAACTTTTTCATCTCTGCTAAAGCTCCCGCTAACTCCAAACCAGCGGGACCACCGCCCACTATGGCAATATTTATGATTTCTTCAAGGGATTGTTTTCTGTTTTCGGACATTGCTCTTTCCAAATTTCGGAAAATGCTATTTCGTAAAGTCAAAGCATCAGGCACAGATTTTAAGGTTAGTAATTTGTCCTTTACGGATTCAAAATTGTGAAAATTATTGGTACTGCCAGAGGCAATGATTAAATAATCATAATCAATGCGTCCTATAGAAGTTAAAATCTGTTTTCTATCTGCATAAATTTCGCAAACTTCAGCCATCCGAAATTTGAAATTCTTATATTTTCTAAAAATTCTACGCACTGGATAAGCAATACTTGCCGGTTCGAGTCCACCTGTTGCAACTTGGTACATCAAAGGTTGAAAGTTGTGATAGTTATTACGATCAATTAGAAGGACTTCAACAGGTTTATTATGTAAATTCTTGACTAATTCGATACCACCAAATCCGGCACCAATGATAACTATTTTTGGGTTTTTTGACATTTTTTGATTTGCTTTCTGAGATTTAAAAGTGAATTTTTGACTACTGAAGTTTCTCATTGCAACTTCGATTTTCTAGAACATATCCTTACGCTTCCCTAAATTCTTATGGAAAGGGTGAGATAATCCAGAAGACATAGTCTTAAAGGTAGGATTTAATTTTTTGGAAGGCTTACAAAAGCTAAATGATAAATTACATTATTCCCATCTGAATTCAATAGTGTTCCGACCATAAATGACCTTTATAAAAAGCGAATTTCGATAATTTAATGTTAGTGAATCTTGCTGCAGTTATTTTTGAGTATGGTCAAAATAAAGACTATAAGCAATGCTCTTTGCAAGAAATTGTGATAATCTGTTCATTCCTTTAAACGACCTACAATCTTTCCAGGAATGGTAGATGATTGCTTTTAATGAAGGAAATATATTTATTATATCTCGTAGATCAGTTTGATAAATTTCACGTTTTTTTGAAAGTAATCTATTTAGAAAATGTATTGACAAAGGGCCTAGTAAAGTGTACCAAATAATTAAGATCAGCGCACTGCGAGTAACTAAAAATAGTGCATTTTGCCAACCTTTAGAATCATTATTATAGTAGAGTATCGGAATTAGAGCAAGCACCAATAAAATGAGAAAAAAATACAAACGTTTTTTAGTGTGCTTGTTAGAATGGGTCGCGGGTAGGGCTATATCAATTTCAAAATTTATATCTGAAGCATTGAATTGTTGTATTAATTTTATAGTTCTAATGATTACAAACCCTACAACGATACCACTAAAGAAATAGGTACCAAGAAATGTATATATCAATGTTTTACTGTTTAAAGTGAAAGGTAAAAATGAGAGTTGGTTACTTATCCAATCCATATAAACATCTACTGATTTCCAAAGCGATTGTCCAAAAATAATAGTTAAGATTATTAGTTTTTGGAGCGCAGATTCTAAAAAAGTGACCGCACATAAAATAATTACAGTAACATTATTGATAGAAAATAGGCTGTAAAAGAGTATTCCTAAAAAAGCTTGAAATGAGACAGCAACATAGGCGGTTATTGGTGTGGAAGGACTAATGCCAGCTTTGATTAACAGCACAATTGTTAATGCCTTGAGTAGTGTTGACCATGTGTTAGTAGCATAAAATGCGATAAGTGTTATGAGTAATATTGATAAGCCGCCAACAAGAATTCCGGTAAAAGGTAGTTTGAAAGCATGCATTACACCTCCCAATACACATTCATTCAAAGCCCACAAGGCAGTTAAACGTTGAATAATGATCTTGTTATTAATTCCATAGATCTTCAAGAACTCTTTCTCTTCATTCATTTTTATAAGTTTAATTGGAATTTCCTTGTTCTCTATATGCCACTGTAAATCTCTGAAGTTCACAGACGGGTTTAGGTTTTTAGAGATGTTGTTAGGGTTAATAAAAACACGGTTTCTTTTGTGGCCTTTACGCTATGGAACAAACCAGAATGTAAAGCAATCCTTGTGCTTATTCTTAATATTTTTGATTCTTTGTCCATACTAAAGTTTAGTTCTCCTTCAAGGACTTGAACACTTATAATACCGTTAGTAACATGTTCTTGCATGACGGCTTTTTCATGGAGCATAATCAATACAATCCGTAATCCATTTGTTTTAAAAACCGTAATAGCATTCCGATTACTGGTTTGCCAGGTAACTTCTGATTTTAACTGCTTTGTAAATTCAGGAATATCTATGCTTACCAATGTTGCGTCAATTAATCGTTTGTCCTGGGGTCATCGATTTGTTGGGTCATTATATTTCTTTTCCATGACTATGAATTTTAAGCTGGATATTTATTTACCAATTTAGAAAGTGATTTTCTCTGGAAAAGCCTTTCTTTTGTTTACCTTATTATTTTTATTAATAGCCCGTAAACTCTTCCGTACGGATATTATCATCATGTATTCCTACTTCATTAGGTGTTTTTAGGATAGCAGTTGCCATTGATCGCGGGCCTGAGAGCTAGTGAAAAGGCTAGGGGACATTATCACTAGATTTTCTAACATCTTCTCTATGGTATACCCTTTTGATGTTAACTCTTCCTTTCATCCAACGCCATTATCATTTCATCGGAAATGCTATCACTTGATACTCCATATCCGTTAATCAAAACCCCTTTTAAATCATGTTTTGGAGATGAAATTGCAAACACAATCGCTTCATCAGAAGGATCTGAAGTACCTTCAAAACGGTAATGTTTGTCGACAATAAACTCTCCTGGAAATATTTTTACGTGATTGCCCAAGCATTCCAGGTGATTTTGTCTTAAATTAAAATCTTTTGTGTACCCTCTTTCTTTGAGTAAATTGGTTACCTCGGAAAGTGTGGTCATGCTGTTATTAGTTGTCATAGTAAATGTTTTAAGGTTCATTAATTGTGTTATAATTATATTTTCTACTGAGAGATTATCCCTAGCTATCTGCCAGTAAATCGAAATATTCGTCATCTTCATTTTTTCCGCCGAAACCTTTGCCTAAATCTTTAGGAGATTTTACAAATTCGATGCGCTCTATCCATTTGACCATTTTGTAGCCCAATTGATTTTCAACCCGCAATCTTAATGGAGCGCCATGCTCAATTGAAAGAGGTTGATAATTCATTTCCCAAGCCAAGATTGAATCCGGTTTTAAGCAGTTGTCCAAGGTATGAGTATCGTAATAAGTGCCGCCGTATAAGCCTTCTCCAAAAGAGAAAAAAGCAGCTGTAGTTACATTAGGATCTGGTTTTACTAAAGCTATGATTTTGTTTAAAGGTAATCCGCCCCATTCCGCAATGCCCGACCAACCTTGGATACAGTGGTGCATGGTAATATTTTGATCTTTCCCCATTTCTTTGAGCTCTTCGAGGGATAATTCAACAGGATTTTCTACCAAACCGCCAATTTTGAGTTTGTAATCAGCAAAGTTATTTTTAACCATGTTTTTCCATTCGGCTGATTCTGGCATTTTTCCGTTCAACCAGAAATAAGAGGTAATATCTTTTTTTTGATAATTTTTTTTAACTTTAAAACGGTTGATCGTGTATTTCCAAAGTTTGCCATTAACCGACGCTTGCAGAGATTGGAGTGATCGTTGTTTGTTCCATGACAACCAATGAGCCAGAAATGCAAAAGCGATCGTTGTTAAAATAATAACGATTCCTATATAAAGTCCAAAATAGCTTTGTGAGCTATCAGTTCCCATGACGATATGGTTCATGTTTCTTACCAAACCTGTGATGGCTATAAGGCTTACATGGATAATTATGAAAGCGCAAAACGCAATCATCACTAAAAAGTGAATGGAACGCGCGCTTTGCCTGTTACCAAACAATTTTGGATACCAATGAAAGCGATTTTCTATGGCTGGCGACATAGCCATCCCGGTGAGCATGGCAAGCGGAGCTAATATAAATATGGTTCCAAAATAGGAAAGTTGCTGTATGGCATTATAATGATAAAACCCATTGGGCTCCACTGGAAAATTAAAGGTGGCGTAATGGACAAAAACATTCCATGCGTCTGGTACGATATGCCATGACACTGGCACTAATCGTTGCCATTGATTGGTATAAAACAAAAGGAAAATAAAAATAGCACCGTTTAAAACAAAAAATGGAACAGTCAGAAAATGCCATACTCTCGCAATACCTACGGTGTGTTTATAGCCAGGCAAACCAGCAATCGGACTTATATATCGGGCATCTTCTTTGGCCGTCCAAAATTTATCTTTGGGTATTTTTAAAGGGGTAAACCGTATCCACTGTTTTTCCGGTTTGCTAGAATTATCCCAGTACAATCGAGGATGGTCGAACAGTATAGAAAGTCCGCTCCTAATAAGTAGCATTAGAAAAAAGAAATTGACCCAATGGCTCAGGTTGATCCATATGGGAAATCCATAAGCTTCGGACGGTTGTGTAATTGAAAAAGTTGCGGAAGGATCGATTGGTAAACCAAATATTAGATATTGAAACCATGCCGCACCGATTGTACCAATAAGAACCACTAGTAGTATAATTTTCATATACGGCTTCATTCCCAAATAAAGCTGCCTATCTTCAGGATAATGAACTGCTTTTTCAGCTGCTGTAAAATGTGCTATCATCTTTTGGTTGATCCAAAATAGTGTGCTATTTATTATCCCTTATCTTCTTCAAGATCCTTATGATTATCACCACCAAGGCTATAATAATTATTTTCTTCATCTTCACTGCCAGCATTGCTTTTAGCTTGGTCAGCTTTGGAACCTGGTACATCAAGGTCTTCTCCAGTCATATCCTCATAAAAATCTTTTTCATTTCGTTTTCCGGGATTATCATCTCGGGATTTCTTTTTAGTAAGGTCGTCAGGATTTAAATCTGTTTCTTTTTCTCTGTTATAAATGTCTTCAGAGGCGGGGTAATGCGGATAACCTGGGAAATCTTTTTTTTCTGCTTCTTCTTTTCCTTTCTCAGGATTACTTTTTTTACTATCCGATTGATTTCGCTTATCGCTTTTCTTATCTTGATTTTTCATCTTATCTTTTTTTAATTAAAATTTTACGTTTGAACATATTCAAAATCTATTGCTTCTATAACGAATCAGACTTTTCTATTTTTTCAGAATATTCCCCTGCGCACGCTAAATGATTGCAAATAGCACGGTGGTAAAGGGCTCGTTGGGCTTTTTCTGTGTTTTGATCCTTTCCATTCCAAATATCCAGGGCGGGGTATTGGAGGGCGCGACTAAATGAGAAGGTTAGTGCCCAAGGCATATTTGAGTTATATTGAGCATTCATTGCATTTAAGCGTGCAGTTGCCAGTTTCGAAGCTTGTCCGCCCGATAGAAATGCTATGCCAGGAACGGAGGCAGGAACGGTTCGCAACAAGCATCTTACGGTGGCTTCGGCAATCTCATTTGTGGATGACTGGTCCGCACAGTCCAATCCAGGTAAAACCATATTGGGTTTTAAGATAATGCCTTCAGTTAAAACGCGTTGTTTGTGTAATTGGTCAAAAACAGTGTGTAAAACACGCTCAGTGACAGACAAGCACTTATTTAAATCATGTTTACCATCCATTATAACTTCGGGTTCCACAATTGGTACTAAACCCGCTTCCTGACAAAGAGCAGCGTAACGTGACAAAACGATGGCATTATTTATTATACAGCGTTGGGTTGGATTAGTGTCGTCAATTGTAATCACTGCCCGCCATTTGGCAAAGCGCAGGCCCATAGTGCTATAATCTGCCAATCTTTCTCGTAAGCCGTCCAAGCCAGCAGTTATCTTTTCGTTTGGAAAACCGGCGAGCTCTTTGGCACCCATATCCACTTTTATTCCAGGAATAATGCCAGCGTTCTCAACAGCTTTAACGAATGGCGTGCCGTCAGAAAGCCTTTGCCGAATAGTTTCATCGTATAATATAGCAGCGTTGATCCCTTCGTTAAGTCCAGGAGTTGTTATGATCATTTCTCGGTAACGTAACCGCATTTCAGGAGTTTGTAGTATTCTCAAAGCAGCAAAACGTTTATTGCACGTGGGATTACTTTCGTCCATGGCTATCAACCCCTTGTTATCCGCCACCATTGCCAGGGCTGTTTTTATTAGTGCGTTCTTATCCATTTGATTTTGGTTTATTTCGGCGTTGTTTCTGGAAATTTTCCAAATAAAAATTGCGCTTGTAGAAATGTACTTATAAAGATAGGGTTCAGATGGTTGAAGGATTTATAAGGCGGGATGTATAAGTTATAATATTCACACTTGATGGTAAAATGAAACCATAGTAAATAAAAATATAACCATTAAGAAAAATTATTAAGGAATTAAGGGCATTAAGAGTTGATAGAAACGCTACATCTTAATTATCATAATGCCTTAATGGTCCAAAAAAATGTAACCATGAAGAAAAGACATTAAGGAATAAAGTACATTAAGGGTTTGGTTAGAAATACTACATCTTAATTATCTTAATGCCTTTATGGTTCAAAAGATGAAACCAATTATAGAATTGATTAAATTCATAGATTAAATCCGATCGTTATGCATAGCAAAAACTCCGTGACTCAACTTTCATATGAAATAGCTGGCCTAGCCATTAAAGTGCATAAAGCTTTAGGACCAGGACTTCTTGAAAGTGTTTATGAGAGATGTCTTAAATATGAGTTGATTAAAAATGGATATGATGTAAGACATCAATTGATCGTTCCGGTTATTTATGATAATTTGGAAATGGATGTAGATCTTCGAATTGATTTACTGGTTAATAATATCGTGGTTGTAGAGTTAAAAGCTATTGAAAATATTCTGCCAGTGCATAAAGCACAATTACTGACGTATATGAAATTGCTAAAAAAGCCGCAAGGTCTTCTAATAAACTTTTTTACTGATAATATTAGTAAGACGATGATGCCTTTTGTGAATGAATACTTTAGTGAGCTGCCTGATTAACTTAACCATTAAGATAATATGAAACGTTAAGGAATTAAGGGGCATTAAGGGTTAGGTAAGGAGTACTACATCTTAATATTCTTAATGGTTCAAAAAAATATAACCATTAAGAAAAAAGATTTAGGAATTAAGTACATTAAGAGTTTGGTTAGAAATACTACATCTTAATATTCTTAATGCCTTAATGGTTCAAAAAAATATAACTATTAAGAAAAAAGATTCAGGAATTAAGGACATTAAAAGTTTGGTTAGAAATACTACTTCTTAATTATCTTAATGTCTTAATGGTTCAAAAAAATATAACCATTAAGAAAATAGATTAAGGAATTAAGGGCATTAAGGGTTTGGTTAGAAACACTACTTCTCAATTATCTTAATGCCTTAATGGTTCAAAAAAATATAACCATTAAGAAAAAATCTTTAAGGAATTAAGGGGATTAAGGGTTTGGTTAGAAACACTACATCTTAATATTCTTAATGCCTTAATAGTTCAAAAAAAAATCAGAAAAAAATATTACGTAATAGAGGACATTAAATGTTTGATCTATGGATTTACATTTTAATGCTTCAAGAAATTCCCTTGAGCGCACTGATGGTTTTAGTCGGGTTTTCTGATCCGAAAATAAAACTACCCGATACCAGAATGTGTGCACCCGCCGCGAGAAGATTTGGAGCATTTGCTAAATTCACGCCTCCATCGACTTCAATTTTGGTGTTAGCCCCTGATTTCTCAATCAGCTTACGTGCAAGTTTGATCTTTCG
>JBDTKP010000022.1:0-5769 GCA_039935255.1 Gelidibacter sp.
CGTGATCAATTATGGCATGTTTACAACTAATGTCAGTGTGGAGCAGTTGGAGTTGGTGGAGCGAGTGAAGTAGTTTTAAGAATTAAGTTGGCAGATGGCAGTCTTCAGTTGGTGTTATCAATCATCGGTCATCCGTCATATTAATCTAACAAGTAATTAATGATAAAACAGCATGCCCATAAATTTAGAAAATAATAAACAACTGATTCTTTTCGATGGGGTTTGCAATCTTTGTGAGGCATCGGTGCAATATGTCATCCGTCATGATAAGAAGGATGTGTTCCGTTATACAGCCCTGCAAAGTGACGTTGGACAGGAAATTATAAAAAAATTCAATGTTGATAGATCAAAAATGGATTCTCTTCTGCTTTATTCTTCAGAAAACGGTCTTTCTAATAAATCTACAGCGGCGTTAAAAATCGCATCGAAACTCGGATTTCCAAGGAATTTGTTGAGCCTGTTTTTGATTGTTCCTGTTTTTATCAGAAATTGGGTCTATGATTATATTGCCAGAAATAGATACCAATGGTATGGCAAGAAAGATGAATGCATGATTCCGACACCAGAATTAAAGTCTAAGTTTCTGTAAAAACAAAAACCCTTAGAAAACAAAAAAAAGTCCTCAGAATGAGGACTTTTTTTGATTTATAAACGATTAAAAATTAATATTTACTTTTTACAAGGTTGCCAATCTGCTATTATAGAGATAATCCCCGTACATGCTCTTATAATAAACTTTACGTTCAATCGATTCAATAACGGGTGTTGCAAAATCAGCATCATACATTTGACCCATAACATTTAATCCACCAGGACTAAACACGTTGATTTCCATTAACTTTGACCCCACAATATCAATCCCGACTAAAAACATTCCATCCTGAACTAATTTAGGTCTTACTATATCGGCAAGTTCCATGATTTGATCGGTCATTTTAACTTTTTCAGGTTTTCCACCTGCATGAATATTACTTCTAATATCTCCTGAAGCATTGACGCGTTGCATTAAGGCATATTGGCCATTAACTTGTAAAGGCTCGCCGTTCATTAAGAATAGACGGGTGTCTCCACCTGTGGCTTCGGTTAAATACTCTTGCGCAATCACAAACCCATCCCTACAAATAGCATCAATGGTTTGTGAGAGGTTGTGTTCATTCTTCTTATCCATCATAAACACATTCGTACCGCCCGACCCTTGCAAAGGTTTCAAAATCATTTTTTGCTTCTGTTCTTTAAAAAACGCCTTTATTTCGTTATGATCTCTAGTGATAATCGTTTTTGGACGCAGGATTTCTGGAAAATGCTGGAAGTACATTTTATTAACGGCACCCGCCAAACTGCTTGGATGATTTAATACAAGTACACCATTGCTCATGGCAATTTCTCCAAAAATAAATGCCGCATTATAGGCCCAATCACGCTCATTTATTTCATCAGCCGGATTATTTCTTAGAAACAAAACGTCCAAATCCTTTGAAGATACATTGACAAATTCCTCTTTTTGAACGGCCTTAAAATAAGTTTCTTCGCCTTTAAAAACTCGGTCTTTGATAGTTTTACAGCGTACTGAAAGATGTCCTTTTGAGGCGTAAGACAGTTCGCCAACGCCAATAAAATAGACCTCATGCCCTCTTTTGTAGGCAGCATAACCTAAAGCTGGAGTTGTATAGTTCCACTTTTCTGTGGCATGATCATTTATTATAAATCCTATTTTCATTTTCTCTTATTTTAATTTACAAGATCAGCAATATTAATGCCCTTCCTTAACTTGTTCAATCGTTCCTTTACCTCAATACGATATAAAAAACTCGGTAGTATGGGTTGTTTTAATACGTTTCGGTAAAGTAATTCCTCAATCAATTTAATGTGGGTGATATTAAACTTACCCGTGTAAAGCGGTTCAAGTTTCCCGCCATTTTTAAGGTAGGCCATCAAATCCATAAGACCAGCGAGATAAACGGCATCTTTGGTAAGTCCGCCGCCTCTATAAACCCGCATACTAATATAATAAGCCACCCGGTTCGGGAAAGCATACGATTCCCTTAAGAGATTGAAAGTTTCTATAAAGCTGGCGTTACCAACCATGGATTGTACCGCAATGACACGTCCTGCTAAAAGACGCAGACGATTCACAGTCAAACCGCCAACCAAATATTCTGCGATTACCGCTAGTCCCTCCTGTAATTGATCATACCCTTCAAAACCTTCATACATCTGCTTTAAAGGTTGGCTCTGACCATTACAATAGGTTAAAATATGTGTCCCAATCTCGTGTTGTATTAAGGCATCACATCTATTGGCGTCCAAGTCCATCTCATTATTAATGAGCAATTTTGACTTGGATACCATGATACCAGCGACGTCATCCCTCACTTCAATACAGAGATCCAAGTCTGGGAATTTTTCGGAATAGTAATCTATTTCTTTTTGTGCCTGTTTTGCGAATTCTGCGGAATTAAAACGTTTGGAACTGGTAATTATCTCTGCTTTCGGAAACGTTTTTAAAATCTGTTTTGCAGTTTCTAAAACATCTTCTTGAATAACGCCGTAAAGACTTTCTCCAATAAATTTGAAATTATCCGTCCCGCGCTCTTCAAGCATGATGAGTTGTTTCTCTATCTCAAGACGCTTTCCTCTTAATATAAAAGCGATTGTTGGGTCTTCAACAAGGTCTATAGGAATGTTATAGAGTTTCCGTTTCTCCAATTCTGGATCTATCGAAATGAGCCTGTATTTAAATGATGGTGGGATCTTAAATCCCGATTCTTCAAACTTATCCCATTCCTCATTACTATTGACGGGCGTCACTCTTAATAAAAATGACATGCGTTCACTAATTTCGGCAATTTTTGTATCCGAAGAAATCGTAATGGCATCAATATGCGTCTTTCCAAGCATTAAGTAGCTTTCAAAAGCATCGGTCGTTTGAACTCTTATAAATTCATGGACGGCCCTTTTGATCGTTTCAGAGAAAATAGTATAGAACTTTCTAAAAAACAGAGAATAGAGTTCATTGGTTTCTGTGTTTTGGTAGACCGCAGGAATTGAAACACCAATAATAAGCGTCCCTGATTTTTTAGAGGTTGCGACATCCAGTAATGCTGATAAATGTTTTGGATGTCTAAACTCCGTTGGAATAACTTTTATATTGACCACTGACAACGTCTTCTTTATTTCATTGAAACCTTCCTTGAGCGCATTGATAGTTTCCAAAGACTTGTTTTTTGGACTGTAAATTTGAAACTCTTTTTTTAGCGATTCCTTATTTGGCCATAATTCTAAAATTAGAAATGTTTCAAATTTTTCGGAAATAATCAATCGTATGGCCTCCAAGAGATGTGAAATGTCAATACTTTCATCAACAATCAAGTATGAGGCTTGTGTTTTGATAAGTCTTGAAAAATAAACATCAGGATCCTTAAATCTGTAAACACAAATAAATGGTAGTAGTTTATCGATATGCAACAAGCCCTTTCTAGGCAACTCAGCATTTACTGGCACATTTTCAGAGATGTTTTTGCAAATTGTTTCAACTAATTCGGCGTCTATTTCGTGTTCTTTAATCATTTAATTGGAATATATGTTATAGAAATCTGAAGCGTGATCGGATAATTGTTTTTTCAGACCTTTCCTTATGGCCGAGACAACTTCTGGATAAAGAATTTGAGCTTCCTCATCACAATAAATCTTTGCCACTTCTGTAGCTAATACTAAGGTGTTATTAAAGTTATTGGTAATAAATTTCAAAAAATAACCGTTACCTTGAAAGGTGTCATTGATTTTGGCCGTTGTGGGAATATCATTTGGCAACTTAATTTTTGCCAACTGCTTCCGCCAAGCTTCTATGGCATTTTTATAACGATCATTGTCGATGTTAGATGTACCTAAATTCCAAGTAGGCACTTCTCTGTCCCACCGTTTCCAATTATAGCTGTGCATATCATAAACCACGCAACAGCCAAACTTCAGTTCCAA
The DNA here is from genome assembly GCA_039935255.1 of Gelidibacter sp. Classification (GTDB taxonomy): domain Bacteria; phylum Bacteroidota; class Bacteroidia; order Flavobacteriales; family Flavobacteriaceae; genus Gelidibacter. The sequence goes on from JBDTKP010000022.1 coordinate 3,976, forward strand.
GGTTTTTATCAATGCATAAACGATCTTATAAAAATTCTGATGCTTCTCAAGACTTATTGATTTTTCAGCATCCGTCAAAGGTTCTTTCCAGAGTTGTTTGCCCCAGGCGTCTTCGTAAATGGCGTTCTCTGGATCCCTGTTCAAATCATACTCGAACCTAGAATCCAATCCTGAAATGACTATTGGATGACGTTTTACCATATTTTTGGTCATTGGGTCTTCTTCATACCAGCGCTCATATTCAGTATGCAAGCATTTTTGCCATAAGTCTTTACGGAATTGATGCCCATTATGAACTGCAGCACAGGCATAAGGGACATAGTCATCAATTTTTATGGTAAATGAATAGTCAGGCGCTACAGCATGAAATGGTTCTTCTGCTTCTATTTTGGAAATAATAGCTTCGATGGATAGTTTTTGCATGAATTATAATTTAACATTAAATAGAAATTTCAGTAGATTATTTCTACAAAAAAATCTTTGGTTTTTAACAAATCTCTCAGATAATAATGGCTGATTTGAAAATTCAAATTACAAAGACTGGTTAAAAGCTGTTAGCTCAATCAGTAATTATCCTGCCATAAAACCGATTTATAATAATAGTTTAACATTCCTTACATTAATTTTTAGGATACCTTTGCAAGCTTATTAAAAACCGTTTGTAATGAACTCAAGATATTATATTGCAGTGATTACAGCCTTTACCATTTGGGGCTTTTTTAGCGTGGTGCTAAAGTCGCTTGATGATTTTTCGGCATTTGATATTTTGAGCTACCGCACATTAGGTTCCTTAGCGATCATGTTGTTTGTTTCGTTATTACTTCGCCCTAAAGTTTTAAAAGCAAACCTCAATCTGTTTAAAACACTAGGAGGATTTGATAAAAGACGCATTATTATCATTAATATTCTTAGTGGATTATTTTTAGCACTTAACTGGTACATTTATATTTATGTGATGAATAATGTCAGTGTGAGTGCCACGTCATTGGCTTATTTGATTTGTCCAATCTTGACCATGGTATTGGCCTATTTGATTCTGAAAGAAAAGTTATTCAAATTGCAATGGGTAGCAGTTATATTGAGTGGGATAGCCTGTTTATTGCTTTCACTAGGAAATTTAACCGATTTATTTTATAGTATGATCATTGCGTTTACCTATGCGTTTTATTTGGTATTGCAACGAAAAAATCATGATATTGACCGGTTTTTAGTGTTGACGATTCAAGTGTTTGTTGCGGTTATTTTTCTGCTCCCTTTTATAATTTCTTATGATTCGCCTAATGAGAAAACACCATTTTTTTATGGTATGTTGGCATTGATCGCAGTTGTATTTACCATCATTCCAATGTATCTTAATATTTATGCATTAAAGGGATTGAACTCGGCTGTAGTTGGTGTGTTTATCTATCTAAATCCACTGATTAACTTCGTTTTTGCTATTTTCCTATTTGATGAAAAGGTCAGTGTACTTGAAGCCATTTGCTATCTTCTCATCCTTATCTCCATTGTTGTTTTCAATTTTTCAGTGATAAAAAACAGAATCAATAGAAGGCGCGCTGCACATATTTAAGATTATGATGTCAGAGTTCCATATTCGGTCCAAGAGCCGTCATAAACAGAAATATTCCCACAACCGGCAAGACTAGCTCCAAGTGCAAGGATACATGCCGTTATTCCGGAACCACATGAAAAGATCAAGTTATCCGAGGGTTTAACTAACGCATTGAAAATTTGCTTTAGTTCAGCAACACTTCTTAGACAATTTCCATTCAATAAATTTTCATACGGCAAATT
>JBDTKP010000023.1:0-10481 GCA_039935255.1 Gelidibacter sp.
TCATGTCCGGCAGGCATTTTAAAAGCAATCGGAAAATCATAATCAGACAACGCGTCTAAAATTAATTGCTCAACGTTACTTCCCCAAGGCGTGGTGTTCACTCTCATCTTTGAAAAATCGCCTACAATCACCCCTTTACAATTATCGAAATAGCCGGCACGTTTTAAACTTTGCAGCATTCTATCAATATGATACAAATGCTCTCCAATTTCTTCTATGAACAGAATTTTTCCAGAGACATCAATGCTTGATTTAGAACCTAACATCGTGTGCAACATGGTCAAATTACCACCAACCAGCTCTCCGGACGCATTTCCTACTTTGTTATAGGTTGAACCTTCCAAAGTATAAGTCAAAGATTTTCCGAAAATGGCATCTTTAAAGGTTGCAACGCTTTCTTCGACACCCTTAAGATCGGCAGTAATACCAGCGGCCATAACGGCATGGATTGACTCGAAACCTTCATTGTGTAATTGATTATGCCATGCGGTAATATCAGAATAGCCAATCACCCATTTTGGTTTTTTCTTAAATTTGGTATAATCCAATTGATCTAAGATTCTTACGGTGCCGTAACCTCCTCGTGCAGACCAAATAGCACTAATGGTCGGATCATCCATAGCTTTTTGAACATCTGCACAGCGCTGTTCATCTGTTCCAGCAAAATGATTTGATTCAGCAAATAGATTTTCTCCTAAAACAGAGTGCAAGCCCCAACTCGATAACAGAGCTTGAGCGCTTTGGATTTCAGCATTTCTATTTTTCAAAACTCCAGAAGGAGCAACAATGGCTACCGTATCGCCCGCTTTTAGATATGGCGGCCGCACAAGCGCATACTGTCTCATAGGTGATGATTTTTCTTGTGCCGATAGGTCTTGAATTCCGAAGACCAAAGCGAGGCAACTTAATACGATGGTAAGTGTGATTTTCGACATAATGTAAAAATACATTTTTTTTTCAAATCGCTGTCGAAATGCCTACTTTTGTCGCTGATGAAAGAACCTGTGATTAATTGCCGGACGCGCTCAAAACACGAATAAACAAATGAATAAAATAAGAATTATAGGATTAGTTGTATTAGCTATCGGAATCATTATTAAGTTCGCTTTAGAAGATGATGCTAACGATTTTATTACCGGAATTTTAATCGGTGTTGGGATTGGATTACTCCTTACCGGTAAAATAAGTAAACCTTCAATTTAACGAAATTCTGAATTTGAGCAGTTTCATTCAGATGAAGTTCATTGCTTCCCAAAAAAATAAAATATAAATACAGCTCTCGACGTTGTTCGAGACGACACATTGAAAATAAAATGAATCATCCAAAACGATATACTATTACCGCAGCCTTACCTTACACCAACGGAGCCATTCATATTGGCCATTTGGCTGGGGTTTATGTACCTGCTGATATTTATGCCCGCTATCTAAGATTAACTGGAAAAGATGTGGCTTTTATCTGCGGAAGCGATGAACATGGCGTTCCCATTACTATAAAAGCAAAAAACGAAGGGGTTAGCCCTCAAGATATTGTTGATAAATATCACGCGATCATCAAAACATCTTTTGAAGATTTCGGGATCAGTTTTGATAATTATTCACGCACTACAGCCAAAGTTCACCATGACACCGCTCAGGAATTTTTCAAAACCTTATACGATAAAGGGGAATTTATAGAAGAAATTACCGAACAACTCTATGACGAAAAAGCAGAACAGTTTCTAGCCGACCGATTTGTTACGGGAACGTGTCCAAAATGTGGCTTTGAGGAAGCTTATGGCGACCAGTGTGAAAAATGTGGCAGCAGCTTGAATGCTACGGATTTGATCAATCCGAAATCGGCCATCACGGGAAACATACCTACTTTAAAAGAAACCAAACATTGGTTTTTACCATTAGATAAACACGAAGCATTTTTAAAAGAATGGATCTTAGTAGGTCATAAAAAGGATTGGAAATCCAATGTTTACGGCCAAGTAAAATCATGGATCGACGATGGTTTACGTCCAAGGGCGGTCACTAGAGATTTAGATTGGGGAATTCCTGTACCTCTTGAAGGTGCTGACGGCAAGGTTTTGTACGTTTGGTTTGATGCGCCTATTGGCTATATTTCCTCCACCAAAGAATGGGCAGCGCGTGTCGGAAAAGATTGGGAATTGTATTGGAAAGATAAAGACACCAAATTAGTACATTTTATTGGGAAAGACAATATTGTATTCCACTGTATTATTTTCCCAGCCATGTTGAAAGCAGAAGGCTCCTATATTTTGCCAGATAACGTCCCTGCTAATGAGTTTTTGAACTTAGAAGGCAATAAATTATCGACTTCAAAAAATTGGGCCGTTTGGTTACCGGAATATTTGGAAGATTTCCCAAACCAACAGGATGTTTTGCGTTATGCATTAACTGCTAATGCCCCTGAAACCAAGGATAATGATTTTACTTGGAAAGATTTTCAAGCCAGAAACAACAATGAATTGGTGGCCATTTTCGGGAATTTCATCAACCGTGTCGTGGTTTTGACTGATAAATATTATAATGGCGTTGTGCCTGAACCATCTGAATTTAGCGGTGTTGACCAAGAAACTTTGGCAGCAATAAAAGCTTATCCAGAGGTCATATCAAGTTCTATTGAACGCTACCGATTTAGGGAAGCCAGCCAAGAATTACTGAATTTGGCTAGATTGGGCAACAAATACCTAGCCGATGAAGAGCCGTGGAAACTGGTCAAAACTGATGAAGCCCGCACCAAAACGATTATGTTCGTTTCGCTTCAAATTGCATCCGCTTTGGCAACCTTGAGCGAGCCGTTTTTGCCGTTTACTTCTCAAAAATTGAAATCAATTCTGAATGTTGGGATAGGTGAGACCGCGAATTCGTGGAACGATATTGCCTCCAAAAAAGTACTGATTCCTACAGGACACCATATTGGAAAAGCAGAATTATTATTTTCAAAAATTGAAGATGATACCATTCAAATGCAATTGGACAAGCTCATTGCGAGCAAAAAAGCCAATGAAGCCGCTAATCGAAAGGTAGAGCCTCAAAAAGAAACCATCACTTTCGAAGATTTTTCTAAACTGGATCTTCGCGTAGGTACTATTATAGAAGCAGAAAAAATGCCGAAAGCTAATAAATTATTGGTTTTAAAAATAGATACCGGCATCGATATTAGAACGATAGTTTCAGGGATTGCAGAAAGTTTTACGCCAGAAGAAGTGGTAGGAAAACGGGTCACAGTTTTAGTCAATTTAGCGCCAAGAACATTGAGAGGTGTGGAAAGTCAGGGTATGATTTTGATGACAGAATCTGAAGACGGGAAGTTGGTGTTTGTAAATCCAGATACCTCAACGGCGTTGAGTAAAGGCGATGCCAAGGTACCTAACGGATTACATATTAGTTAGAATGTGCCTATGAAAAAGTTCATGGCTTTCTTTTTCCTGCTTAAAGTTTGTGTGCTTTTTGGCCAAGAGGAATGGATCAATTTAGATCTTTCCGACCTTCTTACCGATAAAGTTCAAGCTGTTTACCCAATCATGAACGAGCAATCAGGTTATTTTGCAACGTTTATAAAATCCGACGATGAGATTATCGGATTTTATAACGACGACAAACAAACCTTACTGACAACTTTAAAAATTAAGCTTCCTTTTAATTTTTTGGATGTCTTTATAGGAAGCACCTACGATGGGGCGAACTTTACATTGTTTTTCAGCGACAGTTCTGAAACGAAGCACAGCTGCATAAAAGTTGATTTTGCGACCAATAGGTATGCCATTATTGAAGCTATTACCATCATCAATAAAAAGGAACGCGTCATCTCATATATAGAAATGAACGCCTCCCTACACCTCATCACTGTTTCAAAAAAAGCATCACTTTTACATCGAAAAACCTTAAAATTAGATGGTTCTGTTAACGAAGCAACTTATGATTTGTCCCGAGAAACATTTGAAACTGACAACGGTTTACCACTCACCTTCGATGCGCTTCTATTTGGTAAAAAATCTCAAAACGCATTTCAAACCATCAACACAAATGTCCCAAATTCTTTAGAGCAAACTTCAGCGGTTACCAAAATTTATCAGAATGAGAAACAAATTCGACTGACTAACAACAGCTATCAAAAAAAAACCTATATCCTCGATTTGGATTGCAACACCAATGCCTATAAACTTAGCACGGTTGAAAACCAAAATTTTGACAAAAAGAATACAAAATCCAATGCCAATTCTTTTATTCTAGACGAATGGTTTTTTGACACTTATTCCACTACGGATGGGATCACGCTTAATATTTATGACGCCAACACCAAACAATTGAATAAAACCTTGACTATTATTCCAGGCGATTCCATTGCGTTTAAAAATACGCCGATCATCCATGATTCTGGCACTTCTAACCCCATTCGTGATTTAGAAAAGACCTCCAGATTTGTTAGAAAAGTAAACAATTCGAATGTTGGTGTTGCAGCCTATGCTCTTAAAGACAAATACATCGTGACGCTCGGAGCTACTCACAAAAGACCCAACTTAGGGCTTGTTGTCGTTGGTGCATTTATTGGCGGTTTTGCAGGAGCTGCTCTTTTTTCAACCTTTGACGCCTATGGGAGAACGCAATCTACACACATTCAATGCCTGTTCGATACCGACTTCAACCATGTTACTGGTGCTCTTCCTAAAAATGGCTTTGATTTAATCAATGCATTCCTCTTGGAACAAAACTTAAAATATTCCAGAACGCAGACCGTATTTAAGTATCACGACACCTACATTTGGGGCTATTATAAAAAAGCTGAAAAGTCTTACAGATTCCATCAATTTAATAGTTTTGAAGAATAAATTTATCGATATTTATTAGAGTATTAGCTGCAATCGGTATCAGTTCATTATCTTTGATAGGCACAACTATTAATAACATACACCATGAAAAATATACTAAGCTTATCCCTATTGATTTGCATCATGCTTTTCAGTTGCAAGTCTCAAGACGTCCCTAAAAAATCGTCCAATAAGGCAGAAACATCCCTTGTTGGCACCAAATGGGTATTGACCAAACTCAATGGTGATCCAGTAAACATCACCAGTCCAGAGTTACAACAGCCTTTTATTAAGCTCTCAGCAAATGAGAACGCTGTGGGTGGTAATGGGGGCTGCAACACCTTTGGCGGAACATATACTTTAACCGATAAACAAACTATCGCCTTCTCAAAAATGCTTGCCACCATGAGGTATTGTGAAGATCATGGTATTGAAGGTGTATTTATAGGCAACTTACATAAAGCAACAACCTATGTCATCGTCAAAAATGAATTGACCTTTAAAGACGAAAATGGTTATGTTTTAGCAACTTTTGAGCCCACTAGTGAAAAAGCTCAATAATTGACAGGTGGTTAAAATTAACTTAAAAGCTTTCTTATTTTCAACTAATTCGATTTTTTTCAAAAAATCAAAAATCACAAATCAAAATATGAAGACTGCATTTATAAACACCTTATGCATAGCGCTTGTCATATGCGCTACCAGCTGTAATTCTGGAAAGAAAAAGGAAGCCCAAACTATAGAGGATCAAATAGAAGCCATTGGGGACAACAGCAGGGATGCTCTCGATTGGGCTGGCACTTATGAAGGTGTGTTACCTTGTGCAGATTGTGAGGGCATCAAAACCATTCTGACCGTCAATCAAGATAATACCTATGTGATCAAAGAAACCTATCTAGGAAAAGAGGAAAAACCGCGAGAAATTCAAGGCACGGTCAAATGGGATAATAAAGGTCAAAAAATCACTTTTTCAGAAGCGAATAGACACCCGTATTTGGTGGGAGAAAACACCTTGACCCAATTGGATGAGAAAGGGAATAAGATTAAAGGAGCTATGACATCTTTATATGTTTTGAATAAAGTTACAGATAAATTAGTGGGCAACAAATGGCATTTAGCATCATTTAAAGGTGAAGAAATCCAATATGAGGAAGCGGTGTCTGAGCATGCCTATATTGAGTTTAAGAACAATTTTACTATCATCGGCTACACAGGCTGCAATAATTTACAGGGTGCGTACGACGTTGAGGATGCTCAAAAATTAAAATTCTCGCAATTGCTTAATACCTTAAAAGCCTGTCCGGAAATGGATATAGAAAGTCAATTCTTAAAAACAATAAACGCAACCGCTGCTTACGCTTTTGAAAATCACGCCTTAGTAATGTATGATAAAGACCACCAAAAATTAGCAACATTCAAGGCCGCCAATTAAATCAAATCATTATAAAATAGAATTAAGAACTGTTTGAAACCTCAAACAGTTTTTTTTATCTTCATATCTTTACATCTCACTTTAAAGCGTATCCATGTCATTCATTTCTTTTATTATTTCCCAAACAAAACTTCCAGAATCGTCTGTTAAGAATACGGTCGAATTATTGAACGAAGATGCTACCATTCCGTTTATTTCTCGATACCGAAAAGAACGTACTGGCAATTTAGATGAAGTTCAGATTGGCGATATTGTAAAATATAAAGAACAATTCGAAACTCTCGAAAAGCGTAAGACAGCGATCTTAAAAGCGATTGAAGAACAAGAGGCCTTAACTCCAGAATTAAAGCAAAAAATTGAGGCCACACAAGATTTGACCACTCTTGAAGATTTATACCTGCCTTTCAAAAAAAGCAGGAAAACAAAGGCCGAAACCGCACGACAAAACGGATTGGAACCTTTAGCAAAAATTATCATGAGCCAAAATGCTTCGGATTTAGAATCCATTGCTTATAAATATATTAAAGATGGTATCGCTTCCGCAGATGATGCTCTGGAAGGCGCACGCCATATTATAGCGGAATGGATTAATGAACGTACTGATTTCCGAAACAACATTCGGCAGCAGTTGGAACGTTTTGCAATGATTTCTACAAAGGTTGTAAAATCAAAATCAGACGATGAAAACGCCCAAAAATTTCGTGATTATTTTGATTGGGAAGAATCACTGAGCCGAATTCCTTCGCACCGATTATTGGCCATTTTGCGCGCCGAAAGTGAAGGATTTATCAAAAGTAAAATTGCTATTGACGATGACAAGGCGTTGGCTAGAATTGAAGATAAAATTATTCGCTCCAACAATGAATGTTCTGAACAGATTCAAATAGCCATTCAAGATGCTTACAAACGCTTGTTGTTGCCTTCACTTTCAAACGAAGCGCTTCAAAATTCAAAAACAAAAGCAGATGAATCGTCGATTTCAGTGTTCGCCAAAAATTTAAAACAATTGCTATTAGGCTCGCCTTTAGGAGAAAAACGCGTGCTAGCCATTGATCCGGGTTTTAGATCGGGCTGTAAAGTGGTCTGTTTAGATGCTCAAGGTGGTTTGTTGTATAACGAAACTATTTACCCGCATCCGCCACAAAACGATACACTTGGTGCGATGAAAAAAATCAGCTCACTTTCGGAAGCTTATCAAGTTGAAGCCATTGCCATTGGTAACGGAACAGCCTCTCGCGAAACCGAAGCCTTTATCCGGAAAATAAGATTTAAAGATGATATTCAGGTGTTTGTCGTCAGTGAAGCTGGTGCAAGTATTTATTCGGCATCAAAAATAGCCCGTGATGAATTTCCTAATTATGATGTGACGGTTCGTGGTTCGGTTTCTATTGGAAGACGACTTCAAGATCCCTTGGCTGAATTGGTAAAAATAGATGCCAAATCGATTGGGGTGGGACAATATCAACATGATGTTGACCAAACGAAGCTTAAAAAAGAATTGGACGTGGTCGTGGAAAGTTGCGTGAATTCTGTAGGTGTAAACCTCAACACCGCAAGTACAAGTTTGTTGAGCTATGTGTCTGGAATTGGCCCGAAATTGGCAGAGAATATTGTCAATTATCGCGAGGCGCATGGTGCATTCTCTTCAAGAAATGAGATCAAAAAAGTAGCCCGTCTCGGCGCCAAAGCCTTTGAGCAAGGTGCTGGTTTTTTAAGGGTGAAATCAGCTAAAAATCCGTTAGACGATTCTGCCGTACACCCTGAAAGTTATGCACTTGTGGAAAAAATGGCCAAGGATTTAGGTAAGAAGGTTTCTGATTTGATTGGAAACAAAACTGAACTCCAAAAAATTGATCTCAAAAAATATTGCACTGCTGATGTGGGTTTACCAACCCTTCAGGACATTATTAACGAACTGGAAAAACCCGGATTAGACATTCGTGAGCAAGCGAAAGTGTTCACTTTCAATCAAAACATCAAAACCATCAACGATTTAGAAGAAGGCCAATTGTTACCTGGAATTGTCAATAACGTCACCAATTTCGGTGCTTTTGTGGATATCGGCATTAAAGAGAGCGGATTGATCCACGTTTCTAATCTTTCGGATACTTTCGTTTCTGATGTGAATGCGCACGTTGCCTTGCATCAACAGGTTATTGTGAAGGTTTTGGATGTAGATATTCCGCGGAAGCGTATTCAGCTTAAATTACACAAATAGTGAAGAGCGTCTAAATTACAATCGAAATAAAACCAAAAGGCAAGAGCTTATCATCTTAAAGGAATAACAAGCTTTACTATATTCAATAAAAAAACCATCCTTATTTATCTTCTCATCTTTACTAGAATTGAAGAAAATAAAGGATGATTTTTTTTAAGCTTAGGAGTGCTTATGCAGCGGTAACATTATTTTTATTGTATTTATGTTTATCTATAAATGCCAACCATTTTTCTGCACGTACAATTTCTTGGTTTTGAGAAAAGCCTTCATCTGTAGAAAATAAGGAGATTGCAACTGGAGCATCATTAGTCACAAAAGTAAACTCTAAATCGAGACGCGACATTTCAGAGAAATGTTTGTCCCCATCTTTATATTCTTTGGTTATTTTATTAATAACACACTTTCTAACAGTATTCAACTCAACTTTTTGAAATTTAGTTTCCGAATTTGTGCTGTTGATGTAGATCAATGTATTTTCTTGATCATCATAGCCAATGCAGGAGTTATTCCAATATTCGACCACCGATAGGTTCAAATTTTGCTGTTTTGCAACATCTTGAAATTTCTTCTTCTTTTTAGCTTTTCCAGCTTTGTCTGCCCAAATAAACAAGGCAAAAGGGACTACGACGATAAGTATGACGACTAGCATCACGATATTTAAGGATAATGAAATCATTGTTTTTAGTTTTAAATTATAAGATAGACTGAAGAGGTGCTGATGGGCACCTAAAATATTTTAACTGAAAAAAAACAGTCAGTCTACGTAAAACAATGAAAGGGGAAAATGATGGTTTTTACCGAGAGATTGACCACAATTTGTTGGCCAATAGTGTAATATGAAAGCTCATAAAATAAGGGAGCGGTAACACTTTGGAATATTTTATTTGTCTGGGTAAAAGTCTTCGCTACAGGCGTCTCATAAGTGAATGAAGAATTAACATCAAGAAACGCATCAAAAACCAGCGGGATTTGCTGTTTATTGTCTGATGAAATTATACTATCAACAGGCGTATAAGATGCACTTGGCAATGCATTAAGATCAGACGATCCCAACAACATTAACCATCCAAAAAAGCTTAATATGGCGCCTTTTAATGCAAACATTAAAGTAGTTTTATAGCGCAAAGGTAAGTGATAATCGTGTTAAAAAAATCTAATTTATTTTGAAATTTCTATAAATAGACAAAACGCTGTAAACATCTTAAGCCAGCAATTACTAGAATATTCACAAGGTTTAAATAAATAAGAGCTATTTATTTGCATCAATTAAGGTCTAGAACAAGGAACTTAGTTTTAAAGAGTATGACTCGACTTATCCTGTTTTTAATCCAATATTTAAAATAGATTTTATAATTTGCAGGCATTGCCGTTCATAACAAACTGCGAAATCTAAAAATCCGTGTGCAAGTTATTTCCTCATGCTTAAAATAGCCTATCATCCCATTTACAGACATCCTTTACCGGAAGGCCATCGGTTTCCGATGCTCAAGTATGAATTGCTCCCAGGACAATTAATCCATGAAGGCACGTGTATCGAAGCTAATTTTTTTAAGCCGACAATGGCTAAAGAAAGTTACATTTTGAATGTTCATACTGCATCGTATTTTAACGATTTAAAAAATGGGACCATAGAACCAAGAGCTGCTCGGAAAATTGGATTTCCTTTAAGCGACATGCTGGTCAAACGTGAACTCATTATTGCCGATGGCACGATAAAAGCAAGTGAATTTGCGCTTAACTATGGGATTGCGATGAATATTGCGGGTGGTACACATCACGCCTATTCTGATCATGGTGAGGCGTTTTGTATGTTGAATGATCAAGCCATAGCCGCGAGATATCTTCAAGAAAAAAGATTAGCAAAAAAAATAATGATGGTCGATTTAGATGTGCATCAAGGTAATGGAACCGCTGAAATTTTTCAGAACGATCGCACAGTATTTACATTTTCCATGCATGGCAAAAGTAATTATCCGTTTAAAAAAGAACACAGTGATTTGGATATCGCGCT
>JBDTKP010000024.1:0-17025 GCA_039935255.1 Gelidibacter sp.
GGAACTACCGGGTTTGTTGCTCAAGCTGCTGGAGCAGAAGATGATCAGGAATTGCATGCTTTAGTGTTTAGAACTGTCTTTCTTGGCGCGGCAATCGGTTTGATTCTCGTGATCTTACAGAAGTTAATTGGTGAGTTTTCCGTCTATCTACTCAGTGCGAGTGATGAGATAAAACAATTAGTCAAAGATTATTTCTACATCCGAATTTGGGGTGCGCCAGCTACATTAATTACTTTCTCATTATTGGGAACTCTAATTGGAATGGGCTGGACCAAACGATTGCTTTGGGTACAGCTATTGTTAAATGGTTTGAACATCATATTTAATATCACTTTTGTGGTCGGATTTGGCATGGGAGTGAAGGGAATTGCCCTCGGAACTGTACTCGCAGAGTGGCTGACCTTGTTTTTTGCTGGTTATGTGTTGTTTTACAGGCTTGGTATTAATCGGCCTATGGCGCGTGCTCGGGAATTGAAAACTCAGATTTTAGAGACATCCAAGTTAATAGCCTTGTTTAAAGTGAATTCGGATATTATGATTCGCACCTTCGCATTACTCACTGGTTTTGCATGGTTTGCCAATCAAGGTGCAAAATTCGGTGATTATACACTGGCCGCTAATCATGTGCTTTTGCAATTTGTAACGCTATCGGCTTTCTTTTTGGATGGCTATGCACATGTCGTTGAAATGCTCGCCGGAAAAGCTTTTGGTGCAAAAAATAAATCGGCTTTTAGTCTTCAAGTCAAACAATCGACGGTTTTGGCAGGTGCCACGGCTGTGTTGCTTGCGCTGACGGTCTTTTGCTTTAGTGGTACTGCAATTCGCTTATTGACCAAAGATCTTCAAGTGCAATCTATCGCTTCAAATTACAAGAATTATGCGGTGTTTTATATCTTATTTTCGTTTGTTGCCTTTCAATTGGATGGTGTGTTTATAGGCGTCACCAGAAGTAAAGAAATGCGAAATGCGACTATAATGGCACTGGTGGCCTTTATTTGTTTAGGGATGGTTCTCGTGCATTATCACGGTAATGCGGGTTTATGGTTAGCCTTTATATTTTATGTCGTGGTCCGCGCCTTTGCTCTTGGGTTTTATTATCCAAAGATTCTGCAAATGTTTGAAATTGAAAAGAACTAAGGTCAAAATTTTATTTTTTTTCAATTCAATCATTTTGCTGATTTAGAGGTATATTTGCAGCACTAAAAAACATACATTCAATGACCGTTTGGATTCTATTTATAATTGGAATTATTATTTTTCTAGCCTTAGATTTAGGTGTGTTTAACAAAAATCCACATGTCATCAGTTCTAAGGAAGCAGGAATATGGACCGCTGTGTGGGTGTCCTTATCTTTTGCGTTTTCGGGAGTCATTTATTGGCTGTATAGTGGCGGCGTGCATATTGATAATCCAGATCAATTATTGCCGCACGATGCCATGGTTAAATATATCACAGGTTATCTTATCGAATTGTCCTTAAGTATCGATAATATTTTTGTGATCGCGATTATTTTCGCTGCATTCAAAATTCCGCCGATGTATCAGCATCGTGTATTATTTTGGGGGATTTTGGGAGCTGTAGTCTTTAGGGGTTTGATGATATTCTTGGGGGTAATGCTGATTCATAAATTCTCCTGGATGACTTATATTTTTGGTGCTTTCCTAGTGTTTACAGCATTGAAAATGCTGTTTACAAAAGATGATCATGACTTTCATCCTAAAGACTCTTTTGTTTTTAGAACCCTCAGAAAAATTATGCCCATTACTACTGAAATGGACAATGAGCATTTCTTTGTAAAACGACGCCATCTCACGGTCGCCACACCTTTGTTTGTGGCATTGGTTGTTATTGAAGTGATGGATGTGATCTTTGCTATTGATAGTGTTCCTGCAATTCTGTCCATCACCTCAGATCCGTTTTTGGTATTTAGTTCCAATATTTTCGCAATTTTAGGCTTGCGTTCCATGTATTTCTTTTTGGCAAATATGTTGGAACGATTTGGGTATTTACAATACAGTTTGATTGCCATTTTATCTTTTGTAGGTATTAAAATGTTAATCGTACACTATGTGAAGTTCCCAGAATGGGTGTCTTTAGGATTTATCGGTTTGGCTTTGGCAATAGGAATTATCGTGTCTTTGTTAAAATCAGAAAAACCGAAAGAGATATTATAATATTAGAAGTTTATTCGACCCGAAGTATTGTTGTTTAGCTTTCTATTTAAATTTGATTGAACAGAAAATCCTGAGTGAGCGCTCGGGATTTTGATTTAGATTAGGCAGGCTATGTTCTTATATTCCGCTGAAATGACATTATCTCCATACAATAAAAGCAAATTATTCAATTGCTTGTTGAATTATTGTAAAAAATGCGTCTATAAATTTTCAGAGTTCAAAAACAAAAATTAAAAGTCACTTATTATCCCTGTCCACCCGATCATAAGCCCTAATAACAACGATAGCCCAAATAATGACCAGTACCGTCACAAATCCAGAAAACCAGAATACAATTGCGTTAGCGTCCATTTTTAATTTGTTTTATAAATATGACAATACCTAAAAGCGTCGGTGCCCACAATCCAATAAAAATAGCATGAAGATGGTCCCCTCTTAAAAATAGATACTCAGCGATGCCAATTATGAGGGCACAAAGAGCAAGTATCAAGAAGTTGGAAAGGCCTATTTTTTTAATGAAATCCATAGTTTGGGAGTTTGTTAATACTCTAATTTAATGAAAATTTGAAATGGAATTGGATTTTACAGAGAATAATGTGTCTTAATTGTTGTTTAAAATAGTGAAGATCTGAAACCATGGTAATAGCGGCTAAAAAACCGAGCATAAGTTGATCATTATGTGTTGGGCTTGATGCTTGTCTTATCAGCTCTTAAGCCCCTGATTGACAACGTTTTTATTGTAAAAGTGATGAAAATTTAACTATTAAAAACCAAAAAACCCGAACAAAGTTCGGGTTTTTGATGGTGGTGCCTCCAGGAATCGAACCAGGGACACAAGGATTTTCAGTCCTTTGCTCTACCAACTGAGCTAAGGCACCAGTCTCTTTTAACGAGGATGCAAATATAGAATCATTTTTATTATTCCCAAAAATAAAAGATATAAAAATTGCTTTTGTAATTTCGCAGCTTTAAGATTAGATATGAATTTAATTGTTGATGTAGGAAATACGCTGGTTAAGATTGCTGTTTTTCAGGAAGATAAACTCTTGGAGAAAATGGTGGTTGAGGTTTCCGCGTTCGAAAAAACGAACGAAAAAATTTTCAAAGAGTACCCAGAAATCGAGAAATCTATCCTCGCTTCCGTGGGTAGATTGCCAAAAGAGGTGATTATTAACCTCGAAAAACAGGTAAAAGTGCTCATTTTGGATTCGAATTTGAAATTTCCATTTCATAATCGCTATGCCACACCAAATACCTTGGGTGTAGATCGAATGGCACTTGTGGCGGCCTCTGTTAAACACTATCCTAGCAATAATGTATTGATCATTGATGCGGGCAGTTGTATTACTTACGATTTTATAACAGATCACAACGATTATCTAGGAGGGGCTATTTCTCCTGGAATACGATTGCGATATAAGAGTTTGCATAATTTCACCGCAAATCTTCCGTTATTAGATACGCAGATGCCAAAAAGCATTATTGGAGACTCTACTTCAGCCGCAATTCACTCCGGTGTAATGCACGGGATAATTAAAGAAATTGATGGGATAATTGATGAATATCGAGAGAATTATTTAGATTTAACAATTATTTTAACAGGAGGTGATGCCAATTTCTTGTCAAAGCAATTAAAAAATAGCATATTTGCCAACTCGAATTTTCTTTTAGAGGGATTGAACTTTATTTTAGAATATAATACACACTAATGATAAAAAAACTTGTAATAGTTTTCATCACCGTTTTCGCAATTCAAGCGCAAGCACAAGTCGGCTCAGCATCTCCTTATTCGTTTTACGGCATTGGAAGTTTGAAATTTAAAGGAACTGTGGAGAATAGGAGTATGGGTGGCTTAAGCATCTTTACAGATAGTATCCACGTTAATCTTCGTAACCCTGCGGGTTATGCGGGCAACAACCTTAAAATTTGGAATAACGAAAGTAGACCTATAAAATTTACAGTGGGTGGAAGCTCAAGTAATTTAAATCTTAAGGCTGCTGATGGAAGTCAAAAAGGAAATTCAACAACCTTTGATTATTTGGCACTTGCGGTACCTATGGGTAAATTTGGATTTGGATTTGGTTTGCTGCCCTATAGTTCAGTAGGCTATAAATTAGAATCCTCGAACGCTAATGGGCAATTGGATCAACGCTACAGGGGCGAAGGCGGACTCAACAAAGCATTCGTTGGATTTGGTTATCAAATAACACCAAAATTGGGTGTCGGCGTTGATGCCAGTTATAATTTTGGAAATATTCAAAATAGTGCACTCCAATTCCGATATCAAGATGGACAGCCTTTGCAGTACCATACTCTTGAAAATAACCGCTCTGACTTAAGTGGGGTCAATCTTAACTTTGGAGTGAGCTATAAAACGATGATCACTAACAAACTGCAATTAACGACAGGTTTGACTTATATGCCAAAAAGTAAGATTAATTCAGAAAATAAACGTGCTTTTTCTTCTGTAGTTGCTGATCCGTCTTCTAACAAGGAAGCGGTAGTGAGTTCTATTGATGTGGATCTGGAAAGCCAAAATCTAAGAACTACAGATCTGACCTTACCGTCAAAGTTCTCCTTTGGAGGAGGTGTTGGGAAGCCTCAACAATGGTTTGCAGGTGCGGAATTCACCTTTCAAAAGACCAGCGAGTTTGACAACCCTATCTTTACCATGGGGAGTGGTAAGTTTGTGGATGGCTCTACAATTGCAATTGGCGGATTTTATATTCCAGACTTTAATTCTTACTCAAGTTATTTAAAACGAATTGTTTATAGAGCTGGTTTACATTTTGAGAACACAGGGTTGGAAATAAATAATGAGACCATTAATGAGTTTGGCATATCTTTTGGAGTTGGGTTGCCAGTTGGGAACGACTTCTTCTCCAATGCTAACATTGGTTTTGAGTTAGGACGACGAGGGACAACTAGAGCAAATTTAATTCAAGAAAATTTTATGAATTTGCAAATTAGTTTATCTTTAAATGACAGATGGTTCCAAAAAAGAAAATATAACTAACAGGATAAAATTAATACGATGAAAACACGATCTACTTTAATATTACTTGCCTTTTTCTTCAGTTTCAATGCGAGTTTTGCTCAGCAGGACGAAGAGTGCATGATTAATCTCACTTTAATGAGCGATTATGCTAAAAACAAAAGGTTTGATGAAGGGTATGAACCATTCATGAAACTGCGCGATAAATGTCCAAAATTTAACTACGCCATTTATTATTACGGCGAAAGAATTTTAAAAGACAAAATTGATAAGGCATCGGGAACTGAAAAAGTTGATTTTATCAATGACTTGTTAAAGCTTTGGGATGAAGGTCTTGCTAATTTTCCTGATAAGTACACGGCAGGTGGTATTCTTCAGGATAAAGCCATGTTGAAGTATGATCAAAGGGAAGCTTTGGGTTATGGTAATAAACAGGTGTATGATGCTTTTGATGATCTTTATAACAATTCTCCTGAAAGTTTCACCAATCCAAAAGGGTTGTATGTGTATTTCTCTACGATTGTTGATATGTTTGATGCCAAAGAAGTTGAAGTTCAAGATGTCTTTAATAAGTATGATGATGTCATCGATAAGATTGGACAAGAAGTTGACAACTACACTCAAATGTTGAACCCACTTGTAGAAAAAGAGGAAGCTGGTGAGACTTTGGACCCAAGGACCGCACAGTCTAAGAAGCAATATGAAAACTATTTGGAAAACTATGAGAAGATTTCCGGAAGCATTGATAGCAAATTGGGTAAGTTGGCTAACTGTGAAGTGTTGATTCCATTATACAAAAGAGATTTTGATAAGTATAAAGATGACGCGGTATGGTTGAAACGTGCTGTTAACAGAATGTTCAACAAAGAATGTACCGACGATCCATTATATGTACAATTAGTAAAAGCTTATGATGCATCTTCACCATCTGCAGATACGAAATACTTTGTGTACAATTTATTAATGTCTCAAGGAAAGGAAAAGGAAGCTAAGCCATATTTGGATCAATCTTATGATCTTGAAAAAAACCCATTGAAAAAAGCTAGTTTAGCAATGCGTTTTGGTAAAAGCTTAAGAAAACAAGGCAATTTTGGAGCAGCTAGGAATTATTTTCAAAAGTCTTTAGAGCTGAACCCGTCTAACGGTAGAGCACATGCGGAAATTGCTCAAATGTATGCAGCGAGCGCAAACAGCTGTGGAACTGATAACTTTAGTAAAAGATCAGTCTTCTGGTTAGCAGCGGCCGAAGCAAGAAAAGCTGGTAGAGTAGACGCTAATTTAAAATCTTACAGCGAAAAGTTAGCTGCAAGTTATGAAGGTTCAGCACCTACCAGAGCAGAGATTTTCCAGAAAGGTAATGGCGGTGAGGTTATTAAAGTTGGTTGCTGGATAGGTTTAAGTGTGACCGTTCCAAAAATTTAAATGAAACAAAAAACATCATATAGTTTATTTAACATAGTCATAGCGTTTGCTGTGACTATGTTTTTTTCATGTAAAAACAACTTTAAAGAGGTACAACAAATCGGTGTTCTTCAAAATCAACCTATGGGTATTGCGCAAGACATGAATCTGAGATATACTGATTCTGGGCGCATGATCGCAAATCTGATTAGTCCTAAAATGTTCGATTTTTCAAACAGAGATTTTTCGTATAACGAATTTCCAGATGGGGTCGTTCTTCACCTTTTTGATGAACATGATAAAAAAAGCATCATTATTGCTGACTATGCCATTGTTTATAACAATACAGACTTAATTGATTTAAGAGGCAATGTTCTAATAACTACAGAAACAAAGGACAGTATTTTTGCTGAACAACTATTTTATGATCAAAAGCGCGATTGGGTATTTTCCAACAAGCCTGTTAGATATGTCTCTCCTACTAAAATTGTTACAGGAAATGCTTTCGACTCTAACCGCGATTTTACTAGCTATGGTATTAGTGAGGTGACCAGTACGGTGTATTTAGATGATGATTCGTCGCTTTAGTTTTGTATTTGGAAAGTAACTCTTCGAGATCTATTTAAATCAAATTTTCTAAACTTTACGTTCAGATAAATAATTGATTATCTTTGTTGCTAAATTAAGATTATCCATGCAAACGGTTCAAAAAGTTATTCAATACATATATTTATTCATCGCTGTATTCTTTATTTATGAGTCAGTAAGATGGTGGAATGAAGATAATGGCAAGGCGATTATGCTTTTAGTATTTGCGCTTCTGGCCGTAGGAATGTATTTTTTTAAAAAGCATTTTCGAAAAAAAATGAATAACAACCAATAATACATGGACAGTAGTGCGCTCATTATAATTCTGTCCCTTATTTTATCTGCTTTTTTCTCGGGTATGGAAATTGCTTATGTGTCTTCCAATAAAATTCACATAGAAATTGCGAAAAAGCAAAATGATTTTCTAGCCAAAACTCTTACAAAACTCACAGCCAAACCTTCAAAATTTATTGCTACCATGCTTATTGGTAACAATATTGCACTGGTGGTTTATGGATTTTTAATGGGTGAGAAATTGGTCAATTGGTTTAAGACTTTATATCCAACAGACTATGGATTTCTGAATTATTTACTGCATGATTTAAGTTTGTTAACACAAACTGTCATTTCAACCTTATTGATTTTAATTACTGCAGAGTTTTTACCGAAGGTGTTTTTTCAAATCTATGCCAATTCGCTTCTAAAAATTTTGGCAGTACCTGCTTATTTTTTTTACGGCTTATTTTCCTGGGTTTCTGACTTTGTTATTTGGATTTCTAACATGATTTTGAAGCGCTTTTTCAAAACTGGTGAAGAAGATGTGCAATTGGTCATGACCAAGGTCGAATTGGGCAATTATATCAGCGAACAAATGGAATCGGTAGAAGAACATGATGAAGTCGACAGCGAAATACAGATATTCCAAAATGCGCTCGATTTTTCAGACGTAAAGGCGAGGGAAGTCATGTTGCCACGAACTGAAATTATTGCGGTTGACATCAATGATTCTATTAAGAATTTAAATGGATTATTTACATCCTCCGGATTATCCAAGATTTTGGTTTATAAAGATTCAGTAGATGATATTGTGGGATATGTACACTCGTTTGAATTGTTCAAAAAACCTAAGGATATTAAATCAGTAGTCATGGGGGTGGAGTTTGTTCCTGAAACCATGCTGATCAAGGATGTGTTGAATGTGCTAACCAAAAAACGAAAAAGTATTTCTGTCGTTATTGATGAGTATGGAGGGACTTCAGGCATTATAACTGTGGAAGATATTATTGAAGAATTGTTTGGAGAGATTGAAGATGAGCATGATACTGTTGAGCTGATTGAAGAAAAAATTGATGACCATAATTACAAGTTTTCGGCACGTTTGGAAGTTGATTATATTAATGAAGTTTACAAATTAGATCTGCCAGATTGTGAAAATTATGAAACTTTAGGTGGATTGATTGTTGATGAAACTGAAGAAATTCCACATGTAAATGACCAAGTGCAAATAGAAAATTATCTTTTTACTATTTTAGAAGTCTCCACCACAAAGATTAATTTAGTATCACTTAGAGTACTTGATGAGGATTAGGTTTTAGTTAACAGTCTTCACTTCAGTAAGCAGTAAGCAGTAAGCAGTCGAAAGTCGGCAGTCAGTGGTCTTCAGTCTTCCTCACTAAGCAAAAGCCACTCTTCAACCTAACTGGTAGTCGATGAGTTGAAATGCAAGATTATTTCTTCCGACTCACCCCACATTCCTAACACCCCAAATCGTTTCTCTCAAACCTTTTCCCACCCATAAAACCAAAGCAAACAGCAAACAATTCAAGATTAATTTAATAAAATAGAGTTCTACTTTTATTATTTGATAGAAAATGGTATTTTCGCGCACTTATATTTTCTAACTTATACAATAAAATGGCAGTTTTAAATAAAATTAGGCAACGTTCTATTTTCCTTATCGTAATTATCGCATTGGCATTATTTGCTTTTGTGCTTTCTGATTTGTTCCAAAATAGTAGTGCTTTTGGTAGTACCCAGGATACCATAGCAACTATTAACGGCAATGAAATAAAACGTGAGGAGTTTATGAATCGTGTTGAAAACATGCAACGTCAAATGGGTCCTGGTAGCAGTACCACACAAAACATGAATATGGTTTGGGATCAAGAGGTACGACGTGTTGTATTGGAAGAGCAATTTGAAGCTTTGGGTCTTTCTGTAGAAAAAGATCAAATGAGAAATCTTTTGAGAAACAACTTTGCAGAGTTTCCTGAGTTTACCAATGAATTTGGAGTTTTCGATGAAAATAGATTGAATGAGTTTATTGCGAATTTAAAAGCAATCTCACCAGAGAGAGCACCTCTTGGAAATTTTCAAATTAATTATTTCGAATGGGTAAATAATGAAGGTTCTATTGCCGTTGGTGCGCAAGAGCAAGCCTATTTTAACATGATTAAAGCTGGTGTGGGTGTTACGCTTGCTGAAGCAGAAATAGAATACGAAACAGAAAGTGCGAATGTTGATGTGAAATTTGTAAATATTCCTTACACGTCAATTTCAGATGACTTGATTAAGGTTACAAAATCTGAGATTTCAGATTATATCAGTAAACACAAAAGGAAATTTGAAGTTGATGCTTCAAGAGATATCAATTTTGTACAATTTAAAGAGTCTGCATCATTAGGAGATGAAAACGCGATAAAGGAGAATGTGCGAGCACTGTTGGATACTAGAGTTGAATACAATGAGGTTTCTAAATTAAATGACACAATCGTTGGATTAAAATCGACGAAAGATATAGCAGGCTTTATCAACGCAAACTCTGATGTAAAGTACACCAATAACTTTGTTGCTAAATCAAGTTTGCCAGATGTGGCACAGGATAGTATTTTCAAACTGAACGTAGGACAGTATTATGGTCCTTATAAAGATAATGGCATGTATAAGATCACGAAGGTGGTTGAAGAAAAGTTTATGCCAGATTCTGTGAAGTCAAGACATTTATTAATTCCATTTGTAGGTTCTCGTGCCGCTGATGAAACAACGACGCAAACAGAAGCACAAGCTAAAGTTACTTCGGATAGTTTGATGAATGTGATTAAAGGCAACCGTTCCAAATTTGTAGACTTATTAGATTTTTCTATCGATAAGGTGAGTAACGAAAAAGAGGGCGTTTTAGATTGGTACGAATACAATTCGATGGTTGCTGAGTTTAGAGATTACACTTTTGAAAATAATAAAGGTGATATTGGCGTAGTGAAAACTGATTTCGGTTACCACGTTATTGAAATATTAGATCAAAAAGCTAAAAAGCGCATGGTTAAAGTGGCCACGCTTGCTCAAAAAATCGAACCTTCTGAGAACACGATTGACGATGTTTTTAACAGAACTTCTAAGTTTGAAATTGCACTTCAGAATAAGGATTTTCAAGATGTAGCCAAAGAAAACGATGCAGAGGTGAAACCAGTAAACAATATTAAAGAACTTGATGAAAATGTCCCAGGACTCGGCAGTCAGAGAGCTATTGTGCGTTGGGCTTTTGAAAACGGTACCAAAGTAGGTGATTTTAAGCGTTTTTCAGTTCCTGGTGTTGGTTATGCCGTGGTTCAGGTAACGGGTGTTAACAAAAAAGGGTTGATGACTCCAGAAGCTGCATCAGCAACTGTTATTCCTGAAATTAGAAAAGAGAAAAAAGCGAAAATGATCCGTGAGAAAATAGCTGCTTCAACTGTAGAAGCCGTGGCGAAAAGTCAAAACGTTTCGGTATCCACTGCAAATGGCATCAGTATGAAAAATCCGACGCTTTCAGGTGCAGGTTTGGAGCCTAAGGTCATTGGAACGGCCTTTGGATTAAAAGAAGGTCAAACTTCTAAATTAATAGATGGTAATAAAGGTGTGTTTATGGTTGAAGTTACCAAAAAGACAGCAGCTCCAAAACTGGATAATTACCAAGCTATTGCCAGTAGATTAAATATGATGCAATTAAATGCTGCACAATCGAAGGCTTACGAAGCTTTAAAAGAAGCTGCAGTTATTGAAGATAATAGAGCGACGTTTTATTAGTTAAACTTAGCAACTCTAATCCCACTTTTGATATGGGCTTAGCGTATAAATAAAAAAGAGGTCTTAAATTTTTAAGACCTCTTTTTCTATAATATCATTTCTTGGTATGGGATGGCGGTGTCATATCCCTTATCTTTAAAATAGGGCTGTGGATTCTCCTCAGAGGCAACTAAAACAAAATCACCTCCCCAAGCGCCCAAACTTTTTATGCTCCCCTTAAAATCTTTAAAAAGCATTTCCTTGACAGGCTCTTGCTTGATAAGGTCAGCGATGATAATTTCGTGGCTTTGCATTAAAAATTGAAAGGACTCTAGACTGGTACAGCTGATCATGTCATTGGTAATGGCATTGATTTCAGAAAGAGCTAAGTTAGTGTTGCCCTTATTATTTTTGTACGTAGCAATGCCATCTCTACTATTTTGCTTTTTATTAAGATGCACAAAATAGAGGTGGTCTTTAAACTCCGGATAAAAACGACGTTCAATAATGGTCCTGCCATTTTTCTCCAGTTGATAGGTGATGGGTGTGTTATGTTTGGCGCAAGCAATATCATAGCCGCTGCCACCAAAAGTTGTTTCTAGCAATTTATAAGGATCAATATTTGCCCATTGCGCAATATTATTTATTAAAGTTGATGACGTACCAAGACCCCAATTTGTAGGGAAATCTAAATGTGTTTTTATTTTTAAACTTGATGCATCGTTTAAAAACAATGGATTTTGTTTTTTAGTAGCCTTTAAAATGTCCACCAATCGATCAGCAATGAGAGGGTCTAAACCATGTAAGCATTGAAATCCCTCTTGCATTGAGAAATTAGCTTCAAACCATAAATTCCCATCATGATCAAAACTTTCCCATACTAACTGACTATTTTCAAAAGGTTCGACGGTTAGAGACTGACCATATTTTGTGGGTATTGCTAAGGCAAGCGCACCATCTAAAACAAGATATTCTCCTGTAATCAGTAATTTGCCGTTGCTATAGAATTTTTGAGCGTTCAATATTTTAGATTTGTTTTATGATCTTCAGTCTTGAGTCTCAGTCTCGAGTCTCAGTCTTCAGGTTGTCGTTTTCGGTCAGTTGGTGACCATTGGAGCTTGTCTTCCAGGCCGTGGACAGGAATTTAGTTAGTATTTTAGTTGTCGTTAGCCAACATTCTTATAGAAAGCAAAGCTTTCTCAACGGCATTATGCGTGACGGTATTGTTTTTAAAATGCGCTGTCATCTTTTCTTTTTCTTTCACTGTGGCATTGAGTTGATTGAGCATGTTCATCAAATGCATTTTCATATGGCCTTCTTGAATTCCAGTAGTGGTTAGCGATCGTAATGCCGCAAAGTTTTGTGCCAAACCAGCTGCGGCTACAATTTGCATTAATTCCTTAGCATTCGGATGGTCTAACATTTCAAGAGCTACTTTTACCAAAGGATGCAAATTGGTCAGTCCGCCAACTGTTCCAAGAGCCAAAGGAATTTCCATCCAAAACTTAAATACCCCATCTTTTATTTCGGCATGGGAGAGACTGCTGTAGCTTCCATTTCTGGATGCATAAGCATGTACTCCGGCTTCAATAGCTCTAAAGTCATTACCTGTTGCAAGTACGACGGCATCCACACCATTCATAATACCTTTGTTGTGTGTGACGGCTCTGTAGGGTTCTATTTCAGCGATCTTTACCGCTTGCACAAATTTATGGGCAAATTCCTCTGAAGATAGACTTGAATTGCCATTCAGATCTTCAACCGCACACGAAACTTCAGCTCTTACTAAACAATTTGGAACATAATTAGATAAAATGCTCATGACGATTTGGATGTGGCTTTCTGTCTCTGAAAATTGTTTAAATAGAAGGGCTTCACTCTTAAAGGTTTTTGCAAATTGCTCCAAGCACGAGTTGATGAAGTTGGCACCCATGGCGTCCAAAGTCTCAAAGGTGGCATGAAGCTGGTAATAATCTTTTAAATCTTCAGTCTTATTTTTCAAAGCAATATCCAAAATACCACCGCCACGTTTTTCCATGCTTTTGGTGATATGTTTAGCGTCTTCAAGAAGTGTCGATTTTACATTTTTAAAAAATTCTTGAAGTTTACTAAAACTACCGCTGTACATAAAATGCACTTGCCCAATTTTTGTTGTCGAAATTACCTCCGTTTTAAAGCCACCACGATCCAGCCAGAATTTAGCTGCTTTACTAGCAGCAGCCACTACAGAGCTTTCTTCAATGGCCATAGGTATGGCATATAGTTTACCGTTGATCAAGAAGTTGGGCGCTACGCCAAATGGTAGGTAATAATTCGTGATCGTGTTCTCAATAAACTCATCATGAAGCTGCTGTAGTTTTTGATCGGTGTTCCAATATTGTGCTATGGCTTTTTGTGCGGATTCTGCATCGCTAAAATAGGTTGCGGTAATCCATTCAATTTTATCTGATTTTGATAGTTTGGAAAAGCCTTTAATGGGTTTGATCATGTGCAATTGTTTAGAAAAACAAAGATACTATACTTGGTTTAATTATACCGACACAAATGCGGGCTTTACGCTTTTAACTATTAAAGGTTAGTGTTTTTGCATTATTTTTAGTAAACTTGACAGCATTTTAAAAAAACCCAAAATCCCCTATGAAATATTTAAAAGTTTCCTTGCTGGTCGGCTTTCTGATAACCACTTTAAGCTCAGCGCAAAATAAGGAAATTACACTCGATGCCATATGGAATAATACCTTTGGAACTCAAGGAATGCAATCTTTGCATTCTATGAATAATGGGAAACAGTACTCGGTGCTCAATTATGAAAACGGCACTACCGCTATTGATGTTTATGATTATAAAACCTTGTCAAAAGTTGAAACTTTAGTAACTTCTTCTGACTTGGCTGGAATCACATATTTTACGGATTATACATTTAGCAAAGACGAAAGTAAAATCGTGTTGGCTACTGATGTGGAATCCATCTTCCGACGTTCCACCTTAGGAATTTTTTATGTTTATGATACTAAAAACAAGTCGTTAGTTAAAATTTCTGATGATAAAATACAAGAGCCAACTTTATCTCCAGATGGAAAAAAAGTGGCCTATGGCCTCAAGAATAATCTGTTTTTAAAGGATTTTGAAAGCAACCAAACCACTCAAATTACTTTTGATGGGGAGAAGAATAAAATCATCAACGGTATTACAGATTGGGTATATGAAGAAGAGTTCGCTTTTGTACGCGCATTTGAATGGAATGCTGATGGAACACATATCGCTTTTATAAGGTTTGATGAAACGGAAGTACCTGAGTTTTCTATGGATATTTATGGTAGCGGATTATATCCGGACCAATCTGTGTTCAAGTATCCTAAAGCAGGTGAAGCCAATTCAATGGTGTCACTCCATATATATGACTTGAAATCAAAAAAACTAAATGATGTAAAGGTTTCAAAATCCTATTCTGATTTTTATATCCCGCGTATTCAATGGACTAATGACGCGAACATCCTTAGTGCGCAATACACCAATAGACATCAAAACGAACTTGATTTATGGATGATTAATGCCAACGACATGAGTTCCAATTTAGTCTTTGCTGAAAAGGACAAAGCCTATGTGGATGTTACTGATAACTTAACGTTCTTAAAAGACAATAGTTTTATTTGGACCTCAGAAAAAGACGGTTACAATCACATCTACCATTATTCAAAAGATGGTAAACTCATTAATCAAGTTACCAAAGGGCCCTGGGAAGTGACCAATTATTATGGTTTTGATGAGAGAAATAATACCGTTTTTTATCAATCCGTAGAAAATGGTTCTATTAATAGAGATGTTTATGCTATAAATATAAACGGAAAAAATAAAAAACGCTTAACCCAAAAGGTCGGCACTAATTCGGCCGATTTTAGCGCTGATTTCACCTATTTCATCAATTCCTTTTCAAGCGCTACAACGCCTCCAGAATACACCTTGCATACGGCAAAGGACGGAAAGCTGGTCAAGGTTATTAAAGACAATACGGAATTGGCGAAATACTTGAAAGCTTACCATCTTCCAGCAAAAGAGTTTAGCACCATTGCAGTAAATGGTAACGATTTAAACATGTGGATGATTAAACCTGCTAATTTTGATACCTCAAAAGCCTATCCGTTATTTATGACCCAATATTCAGGGCCAGGATCTCAATCAGTAAGTAACACTTGGAACGGTACCAATGATTATTGGTATTACTACTTAGCGCAACAAGGTTATATCGTAGCCTGTGTAGATGGAAGAGGCACGGGGTTCAAAGGCGCTGACTTTAAGAAAGTCACTCAAAATGAATTGGGTAAATACGAAGTGGAAGATCAAATTGAAGTAGCAAAACAGCTTGGTGCTTTAGATTATATTGATCAAGGTCGGATCGGAATTTGGGGTTGGAGTTACGGCGGCTTTATGAGTAGTAACGCCCTATTTAAAGGTAATGATGTTTTTAAAATGGCCATTGCGGTTGCGCCTGTAACGAGCTGGAGATATTACGATAGCATTTATACCGAACGTTATATGACCACGCCACAAGAAAATCCATCGGGTTATGACCACAACTCTCCCATTCATCATGTGGACAAATTGAAAGGTAATTTCTTATTGATCCATGGCTCAGCAGATGATAACGTACATGTTCAAAATACGATGCAAATGGTAGAAGCTTTAGTCCAAGCCAATAAGCAGTTTGAATGGATGATTTATCCTGATAAAAACCACGGTATTTATGGTGGAAATACGAGACTGCATTTATATACCAAAATGACGAATTACATTAAAGAAAACTTATAAAAAATAAAATTTATGAACCAAGAAAATGATCAAGGATTAATCACGCATCTCGCGAAACAAGGCATTGATGACAAAATGGTAATGGGACATCCAGCGGGATTGTTCGTGTTATTTTTTACTGAGATGTGGGAGCGTTTCAGTTATTACGGAATGCGTGCATTGCTCGTTATATTTTTGGTCAGTCAAGTCGCGGAGGGCGGATGGGCATGGACTCGAGAAGATGCGATGCAGCTTTTTGGATTGTACACCATGTTGGTTTATTTTACTCCTGTATTGGGTGGGATCATTGCGGATAAGTTAACTGGTTTTAGAAAAGCTATTGTGTGGGGGGCCGTCATCATGACAATGGGCCATGCCTCAATGGCGCTTGAAATGTCACATCCTTATTTCTTCTTTATCGGATTGGGTCTTATGATTTTAGGAAACGGGATGTTTAAACCTAATATTTCCTCTATGGTAGGTCAGTTGTATCCAGATAACAGTGCCAAAAAAGATGGGGGATACACCATTTTCTACATGGGTATTAATGCTGGCGCATTTTTAGGAATGTTGTTATGTGGTTATATTGGAGAAAAAGTAGGATGGCATTATGGTTTCGGTTTGGCCGGCGTATTCATGATGTTCGGTGGACTACAGTTTTATTTTGCAGATAAGTTATTTGGAATCGTAGGAGAATCTCCAAAAGAACATAAGGAATCCGTTAATTTAGGTGTTGAAGAAGAAGAGGAGGTACTACCTAAAAATGTGGTCAGAGACCGATTGATCGTAGTAGGAGTATTGATGTTTTTTAGCATCTTCTTCTTCCTTTCCTTCGAACAGGCTGGAGGCTCAATGAGTATTTTTGCTTTGGATTATACCCAACGGATACTCCCAGGCAATGCTGGAACTATCTTTATGTGGGTGGATACCTTGTTGACCTTATTTCCATTAGTAATTGTGACTTATGTGTTATGGTCCTTAGGGAAAAAGATTTATGATAAATATCCTACCACCATTATTTTTACAGCCATTTCGTTTATA
>JBDTKP010000025.1:0-3308 GCA_039935255.1 Gelidibacter sp.
CACGGATGTCGCCAGCGTTATTCATAAATTCACGAAACGTTTTAAAACCCATTCTGACGACACGTTTAAGTTTATCAATAATGGTATTTTTGGATACATTGCCTATGATGCGGTGCGATATTTTGAAGATGTGGACATTGCAAAAAAAGAAGGGCATCAAGATATACCTGACATCTATTATGCCGTTTATCAAAACATTATCGCCATTAACCATTTTAAAAATGAGGCGTATGTTTTTGCACATTGTTATGACAACGAAAACAATATTGACGAAATATTACAACTCATCAAATCGAAAAACTTTGCGGCTTTTAATTTCTCAACGGATGGCGAAACGTCTTCTAATTTAACGGACCACGAGTATAAAGAGCAAGTAACTCTGGCAAAAAAGCACTGCGCCCGAGGTGATGTATTTCAACTAGTGCTCTCAAAAAAATTCTCACAACACTTTAAAGGTGATGATTTCAATGTGTATCGTGCTTTACGAAGTATCAATCCATCCCCTTACCTCTTC
The DNA here is from genome assembly GCA_039935255.1 of Gelidibacter sp. Classification (GTDB taxonomy): domain Bacteria; phylum Bacteroidota; class Bacteroidia; order Flavobacteriales; family Flavobacteriaceae; genus Gelidibacter. Next base: position 515 of record JBDTKP010000025.1, read on the forward strand.
TATTTTGACTATGGCGACTTCAAAATTTTTGGTAGCTCACCAGAAGCTCAGTTGGTCATCAAAAAAGACAAGGCGGAAATTCATCCAATTGCCGGCACCTTCAAAAGGACTGGAAATGATGAAAAAGACGCAGAACTTGCCAAAAAATTGGCCGTTGATGACAAGGAAAATGCGGAGCACGTCATGCTCGTCGATTTGGCAAGAAACGACCTCAGCCGTAATGGAAGTGAGGTCACGGTTGAAAAATATAGAGAAGTACAGTTTTTCTCACACGTCATTCACTTGGTGAGCAAGGTCACCGGTAAAAAGCATAAGGATACGACCACCATGCAAATGGTTGCCGACACATTCCCTGCAGGCACATTGAGCGGTGCACCAAAATTCAAGGCCATGCAACTTATTGAAAAATACGAAAAAACAAGTCGCGACTTTTATGGTGGCGCCATCGGATTCATGGATTTTGAGGGCAACTTTAACCATGCTATTATGATCCGCACCTTCTTAAGTAAAAACCATCAGCTGCATTGGCAAGCTGGTGCAGGCATAGTCTCTAAGTCAAAACCTGAAGATGAACTTCAGGAAGTGTACAATAAATTAGGCGCATTGACGAAGGCTATTGAGATGGCTGAGGAGATATAAATTTCCTGCGTGGTTACTGAGCTTGTCGAAGTGAATGCAAGAAACCTAGAAAGTAACAATATAACAAATATTATTTTTGGAATTTAAATTTAATATAGTTTGAATTGCGAATAGAATTTAAAAAACAAAGTTTAACCTTTTAACACTAAGATTCTTGCCTATGCAGGAATGTGGCATATGAAAGTATTAGTTATAGACAATTACGACAGTTTCACCTACAACCTGGTTCATTATCTTGAAGATTTGGGCTGCGAAGTTACGGTAAGGCGAAACGATCAACTCACCCTAGACGAGGTGGATGCTTTTGAAAAAATCGTACTCTCGCCAGGACCAGGACTTCCTAATGAAGCAGGACTATTAAAAGCCATCATCAAAAGGTATGCACCAACAAAAAGTATTTTAGGCGTTTGCCTTGGTCAACAAGCTATCGCCGAAGTTTACGGTGGCACTTTAATCAATCTTGACACGGTTTATCATGGCGTGGCGACAAAAGTGACCAGCTCAGTAACCGACGAATCGCTCTTTAACGGTTTGGATAAAACCATTGAAGTTGGGCGATACCATTCTTGGGTGGTGGATCCAAATTTACCGGAAGTACTAGAAGCCACTTCCTTTGACGAAAACGGACAAGTGATGTCTCTCCGCCATAAAGAATACGATTTAAAAGGTGTTCAATTCCACCCCGAATCGGTATTAACACCAAATGGGAAAAAGATATTGGAAAATTGGATAAATCAGTAAACAGTTTTCTCCCGATAGCAATCGGGATCAGTTGGCAGCCAAATCAAATTACAGCCGAAGACTGAAGACTGCCGACTGCTAACTGCAAACTTTAATAATATGAAACACATACTCAACAGGCTCATCAATCAAGAAAGCATCTCTTCTGAAGAAGCCAAACAAGTCTTAGTAAATATTTCCAAAGGTGATTACAATCAAAGTCAGATTGCATCATTCCTAACGGTTTATATGATGCGAAGCGTGACCATTGAAGAATTGCAAGGCTTTAGAGATGCACTTTTAGAATTATGCCTACACGTCGATTTAGACGACTATGATGGGGTCGATCTCTGCGGGACCGGAGGCGATGGAAAAGATACTTTTAATATTTCAACATTGGCTTCATTTGTCACGGCAGGTGCTGGTGTTAATGTTACCAAACATGGAAATTACGGGGTTTCTTCTGCCTGTGGTTCTTCCAATGTTATGGAACATTTGGGTATAAAATTCACTCCGGACATTGATTTTTTAAAACGTTCTTTAGACGAAGCTGGCATTTGTGTATTGCATGCACCACTCTTCCATCCTGCCATGAAAAACGTGGCACCCATCCGGAAGGACTTAGCTGTAAAAACTTTTTTTAATATGTTGGGTCCTATGGTAAATCCAGCATTTCCAAAAAACCAATTGGTGGGTGTTTTCAATTTAGAATTGCTCAGGATGTATAGTTACCTCTACCAAAACACAGATATCAACTATACGATTCTACATGCTTTGGATGGTTATGATGAAATTTCATTGACTGGACCAACCAAAGTGATCAGAAACACTTCAGAAACAATGATCACTCCAGATTTTTTTGGATTGGACACCTTAAACCAAAGTGATATTTATGGAGGGGATTCTGTAGAAGCCGCTGCAAAAATATTTACGAACATATTAAATGGTCAAGGTAGTGACGCACAAAACAACGTGGTTTGCGCCAATGCAGCAATGGCGATTGCTACGGTTACCAAAAAATCTGTTGAAGATAGTTTTGGATTAGCCAAAGAATCTTTATTAGGCGGCTCAGCAAAGGATAAATTTGAGAGATTAGTTGAAATAAGTAAAATATAGTTGTCAATCCTCAATCGGCAATTAAACAGCTGAAGAAGGATAAATAAAGATTAAAACATGAATATTTTAGACCATATAGTTGCAGATAAGCGCAAAGAAGTTGATTTGAGAAGATCACTTATTCCTTCTTCACAATTGGAACAATCGGTTTTGTTTGAACGCGCTAATGTTTCACTAACGGAACGATTAAAAAACAGCACTTCAGGTATTATTGCCGAACACAAACGTCGTTCGCCATCAAAATCGGTAATCAATCAAACTCTGAATGTGTTTGATGTTGCGCAGGGCTATGAATCTGCGGGAGTTTGCGGCATGTCAG
>JBDTKP010000026.1:0-21814 GCA_039935255.1 Gelidibacter sp.
GAAAAGAATCTAAGACTATTGTTTCATCGGGGCCTCAATCTGGTCAACTAACTGCTGGTGAGATCAATGATCTTGAAAAGTGGGACGAATGGCTAAAAGCATTAAAAAGTCGTGAATATAATCAGATTCAAAAGGATTGGAAATTCCGATTAACAAACAAGGTTGAAATCTATGTGAGTAATTCTAAAAACCATCCGCTCAATAATATTCCTGTGTCTTTATATGACGAAAATAAAAACTTGATCATGACAGGACGGACAGATATTTATGGTAAAGTATCCCTTTTTAAGGACCAGAAATCAAATTGTGAAAGTGCCTACTATTTTGTACAAGTTTTGCAAAATGAGAAGGTAGTTGGAAAAAAGATTACCAATTCTTATGATAAAGTAGCGTTCGTTTTGAATGACCAAACGTCAAGTTCAAATAGTATTGATGTCATGTTTACTATCGATGCCACTGGTTCGATGGGGGATGAGATTGATTATCTCAAATCTGAATTAAAAGATATTATTGGACGTCTTGATAAGAGTATCACTGAAAAACGGGTCGCTTTGACGTTTTATAGAGATCATGGTGATGAATATCTTGTAAGAGATTATGGTTTTAGTACGAATATAGATGATGTGAAAGCTTTTTTGATGCAACAAGAGGCTCAGGGAGGTGGAGATTACGAAGAAGCACTTGAAGAGGCATTAAAAGTATCAATGTCCCAATCTTGGCAGCCGGATGCGAAAGCCAAATTATTGTTTTTGCTTTTGGATGCACCACCACATTATACTAAAGACAATGTTAACCTTATTAAAAATCAAATTAAGATTGCCCAAGAAAAAGGAATTAAGATTATTCCAATCGTGGCAAGTGGAGCAGATAAAAACGTTGAATTTTTAATGCGTTATTTCAGCATTTCTACTAATGGTACCTACATTTTTTTGACGGATGATAGTGGGATTGGAAATCCGCATATCAAACCTACAACCGATGATTTTAAAGTGGAACGACTTAATGATCTTATGGTCAGGTTAATTGAGAAATATGCTGGTGTGACGAGTTAACTATTAAACAAAAGAGCGACTCCAAGTCGCTCTTTTGTGTTTAATCATTTTATAAAATAAAGATAAGATGGGACATCTTCATCTTTAACTGCATATAGTTTTTGTCGTTTAAATTCTTGCAATTATAACTGATTTTTTTGATTCTAGATGCCTTATGCTCATGTAAGTCTTTATTCTAAATTCTATAAGCGAAGTGGCGATTGCTGAGTTTTTCGAAGCATCTTAATTCTTTTATTTTAAACTACACCTGCAAAATACCCATATTAAATTTTTTCTCAATAGGCGCATGGTTTGCTGCTTCAATCCCCATACTGATCCAAGTTCTGGTGTCTAATGGATCAATAATGCCGTCCGTCCAGATTCGGGCTGCTGCATAATAAGGGGATACTTGTGCGTCATAGCGATCCTTGATTTTATTGAAAAGTTCGTCTTCCTGTTCTTTGGTGATGGTCTCTCCTTTCTTTTTAAGGGAAGCGGTTTCAATTTGAAGCAATACTTTGGCGGCAGAATTGCCACTCATTACTGCTAATTCTGCACTTGGCCAGGCAACGATTAATCGTGGATCATAAGCTTTTCCGCACATGGCATAGTTCCCAGCGCCATAACTGTTACCAATAATAATCGTGAATTTAGGAACTACAGAATTGCTCACGGCATTCACCATTTTTGCACCATCCTTGATAATCCCGCTATGTTCACTTTTACTACCCACCATAAAACCCGTGACATCTTGTAAGAAGACTAATGGAATCTTCTTTTGGTTGCAATTGGCAATAAAACGTGTGGCTTTATCGGCAGAGTCGTTATAAATCACGCCGCCAAATTGCATTTCGCCTTTGGCTGTTTTTACTAATTTTCTTTGATTGGCAACAATTCCTACAGCCCAGCCATCAATTCGAGCATAGGCTGTAATGATAGTTTGGCCGTAATCGGCTTTGTATTCGTCAAATTCGGAGTCATCAACTAAGCGTTTGATGATTTCATACATGTCGTATTGATCGGAACGACTTTTTGGGATAATGCCGTAAATATCCTCTGGATTTTCCTTAGGCTTTAGTGATTTTGCACGATTGTATCCCGCTTTGTCATAATCACCTATTTTATCAATAATATTTTTAATTGTGTCTAAAGCGTCTTTGTCGTCTTTAGCTTTATAATCCGTTACCCCAGAAATTTCGCAATGTGTCGTGGCCCCTCCTAAAGTTTCATTATCGATCGTTTCGCCAATGGCTGCTTTTACTAAATAACTACCTGCAAGAAAGATGCTTCCCGTTTTATCTACAATTAAAGCTTCATCACTCATAATCGGTAAATATGCACCACCTGCAACACAGCTTCCCATAATTGCAGAAATTTGCGTAATGCCCATGCTACTCATAATGGCGTTGTTTCTGAAAATACGTCCAAAATGTTCCTTATCCGGAAAAATCTCGTCCTGTAGTGGCAAATACACACCTGCAGAGTCGACCAAATAGATAATAGGTAGTCGGTTTTCAATGGCAATTTCTTGTGCTCTTAAGTTCTTTTTTCCGGTGATAGGGAACCAAGCGCCAGCTTTAACAGTGGCATCATTGGCAACCACCAAACATTGTTTTCCTCTGACATAGCCAATTTTAACGACAACACCCCCAGAAGGGCACCCACCATGTTCTTCATACATGTCTTCACCAGCAAAACCAGCAATTTCTATGGATTTAGCTTTAGGGTCTAAGAGATAATCGATGCGCTCACGCGCAGTCATTTTACCTTTTTCGTGATGTTTGTCGATGCTTTTTTGTCCCCCACCAAGTTTTACTTTTGCAAATCGTTGGCGTAAGGCAGAGAGAAGAAGTTTGTTATGATCTTCGTTTTTGTTGAAGTTAAGGTCCATTGCTGTTTTTTGTTTGATGTAAAAATACGAACTTTAATATTCTTACAAAAACAGCATTTATAATGGCTATTAAATTATTGTTAAAGTTGTTTACATGGTATTATATTCCATGGAACATAAAAATATTTAGAGTAAATTTGCATCAGACAACTTGACATTATAAAAAACATCAATTAAAATATTATATGAAGAAAATTTTAGCATTCGCAGGAAGTAACAGTTCAGACTCTATTAATAAGGAATTGGCAAATTACGCAGCAGGCTTAGTGGAAGATGGCCAAGTGACACTTTTAGATTTAAACGATTTTAACCTGCCTATTTACAGTACAGATTTAGAAAAGAAAAGTGGTATTCCAGAAAATGCCGTAAAATTTCATGAGTATATTAATGAAACAGACGGGATTGTGATTTCGTTAGCCGAGAACAACGGTGCTTACACTGCGGTTTTCAAAAATCTGTTTGATTGGATGTCCAGACATAAAGCTAAATTGTTTATGGGCAAACCTATGCTATTGATGGCTACTGCAACAGGAGCTAGAGGCGGTGCAACGGTATTGGATATAGCAAATAGCCGATTTCCTTTCCACAATGCACACATAATTACTACATTTTCGCTTCCAATGTTTCAAGACAATTTTGCCGATGGAAAGATTACCAATGTCAACTTTGACGACGAGCTAAAAGACGCCGTAAAACTATTTCAAACACAATTATAATATGGAAGTAAAACACAAAGACAACGGAAAAGAAGGTTCATTTTATGTGAAACTGGATGGAAAAAAGGAGGCAGAAATGACCTATTTTTATAAAGATCAAGACACGATCGATATTGATCACACTGAAGTAAATGAGTCTTTGCAAGGACAAGGGGTTGGCAATAAGTTAATTGAAGAAGCCGTAACGTTTATGAGAACTAAAAATTTAAAAGCGGTTACTAGCTGTTCTTATGCAAAATCAGTTTTTGAAAAAAAACAAGCCGAATATCAAGATGTTATTAAATAACAGTTTATACACTAGTAAAAATCATGAAACTAAGAACAAAAATATTGTTAATAGTGTTTTCATTAATGATCTCAGTGCTTTCAGCTCAGGATATTGATCTGTCATACAATTTGAATCAAACTGGAGCTTTGAGGTTAGCAGAAAACACGAGATTTGAAGCAGCTGAAATCAAGAAAAATGTATCCGTAGCGGTGCTCAATGTTTCTGGGGTGACGCTATTATTGCTCAAGGGTGATGGTGTTGGACCTCACAATACCGAAGCTTCTCGTAGGAAAGCATATACTTCCGTATCCACAAAAACGGCGAGTTTCGATCTTATGAATGCTGCTGCGGCAAGTAAAGATGCCCAGAATTTAAATACACTTCCCGAACTTCTGTTATTGGGTGGAGGCGTTCCTATTTATATGGATAATCAATTGATCGGAAGTTTAGGCGTTTCTGGTGGAGGTGGTAGTTAAAATGATCACAACATTGCAATAAAAGCGGTAGAGCGCTCAGGATTTAAAGTCAAAAAATAAAACAAAAAGAATAAAATGAAAACAAAAAATTTATTAATCGTAGTGATGCTTGCGGTTGCGAGTGTAAGTTTTGCTCAAGAAGCTAAATATCAATTGTCCAGTCATATTTTGGACGTTACTCAAGGAAAGCCAGCTACCGATGTTAAGATCAGTCTATCCAAACAAGATGACATGGGGAAATGGATAATATTAGATGAAAAACATACCGATGAAAATGGACGAATTACAGACTTTTTAAAAGTAGAAAATGAAACTAGTCAACATGGGGTTTTTAAGCTGACTTATTTCGTAGCACCTTATTTTGAAAAATCAAATCAAAGTACTTTCTATCCTTTTATAGAGGTTGTTTTTGAAATTAAGGATGATAATCATTATCATGTACCCATAACCCTGTCTGCTTTTGGCTATTCTACTTATAGAGGAAATTAAAAAATAGTAAAGACACTTTAAACATGGGAGATATTTCTAAAGACATTAAGGCAAGATTTGACAATGTTAAGGATAAAGCCTTAATAAATATTTTATATACAGCCAGTTGGATTTCGAGTTTTCAGAACGAGTTCTTTAAACCCTTTGGGATTTCACGGCAACAGTACAATATTTTAAGAATATTAAAGGGTTCTAATGACTCCTTGAAAGTCCAGACCATTAAAAAGCGCATGATTGAACGTTCACCCAACGTTACCAGATTAATGGACAAGTTATATGCGAAGGAATTGATTGAACGCTTTCCGTGCGACGAGGATCGGCGTGTCGTGTATATAAAAATTACACAAAAAGGAATGGAATTATTAGATTCTATTTCAAAAGATTTCAATCAGGATTTGCTTAAAAACATCACAGAAGAGGAAGCTGTCCAACTCAGTGGTTTATTGGATAAGATGAGATAAAAAAACCTACGTCTGCCGGATCTCAATATTTTGGATTCTGTCATGAAAATAAAAAGGAAATTATAATCTGGAACTGACTTAAAAAAAACGCATTCGCGAACACAGAAAATGAAAACATTAATTCACAAAGCAAAAGATAGAGGACATGCAGATCACGGATGGTTACAAGCAAATCACTCCTTCAGTTTTGCTAATTATTTCGATAAGGATAAAATTGAATTTGGAGCCTTGAGAGTTCTAAACGATGATACCATCGCTCCAAAGATGGGATTTGGAGTCCATCCGCATGACAATATGGAAATCATTACAATTCCATTAAGTGGCGTTTTAAAACATCGCGATTCTATGAATGAAAAGTGGCAGCAAGTACTTTCAGGAGAAGTGCAGGTGATGAGCGCAGGGACCGGTGTGCAACATTCAGAGATCAATGGTTCAGTAGATGGTTCCTTAAGTTTATTTCAGATTTGGATCATTCCGAACAAACGGAACGTCGAACCACAATATGGTCAGAAAGCATTCAATCCAAAGGATAGGAAAAACAAATTGCAAATTTTGGTCACTTCGGTTAAGGACCTTCATGAGGGAAGTCTTAAAATTCATCAAGATGTAATTTTGTCGAGAATCGATTTAGATAAAGACCATTCCTTTAAATACCAATTAAAAAGTGACCATCACGGCGTATATGCCATGATTATTGCTGGAGAGGCTGTTATAGCGAATGAAAATTTGCAATCCCGTGATGCCATAGGAATCTCAGAAACGGATCATTTTGCAATCACTGCAACAGAAACATCTGAAATACTTCTTATAGAAGTTCCGATGCACGTTTAAGATAAATGAGTAAATATTTATGAAAATGCATGTTTTCCAAGTTTTCGCTTCTTACTTTTTTTCATGATCAAAATACCAAATGCGATCAATACACCGGTTCCGGCCATGGCAGCACCAACCCAATCGGCAGCAGTGTAGCCATAGCCCATGGCAATAGGTAATCCCGCAAAATAAGCACCCGAAGCGTTACCAATATTAAACGCACTTTGATTAAGCGATGAGCCTAAAGTTTCAGAGCCTTTTGAAGCACTGATAATAAGCATTTGAATAGGTGTGGAGATAGCAAAAGTCACCATTCCTATTATAAAAGTCATCACTAAAACCAATACTTTATCTGAAGCCAAAAAGGTGTTGAGCGATAGACAAATGACCATCAAAATAAGAACAATGATTACAGTATTTAAAGGTGCGAATTTTTCTGTGAGTTTCGCTCCAATAAAATTCCCAATCACCATTCCTAGTCCTGCAAGCACCATGGCATAAGGTACCATGTTTTCAGAATGTCCAGCAACATCAGTAATTAAAGGAGAGATATAGCTGTACCAAGCAAAGAAACCGCCAGTGCCAATGGTGGTCAATAAAATGATGAGCCAGAGTTCTGGGCGTTTGAATATTTTAAATTCTTCTATGAATTTAGTCTCAGATGATTTTTGAAGTGACGGCATCCAAGATTTTACACTTAAAACAGCAATGATGCCAACAACACCTACCAATAAAAAAGAAGCACTCCAATCAAAATTTTTACCTAAATAAGTTCCTAATGGTACTCCAAAAAGGTTGGCTACGGTGAGTCCGCTAAACATAATCGCGATGCCTTTGGCCTGTTTCCCTGGCTTTGATAACTTACCTGCAACCACTGCTCCAATTCCAAAAAATGCACCATGCGGTAAGCCCGATAGCAATCGTAATACCATAAATGAGTTATATCCAGTAGCAAACGCCGACAAGGTATTGAACACGGTAAACCATAACATGAGCACCAACAATACTTTGTTGGCTGGCCATTTACTTCCAATGCCCGTAAGTATTGGAGCGCCAATAACCACCCCTAAAGCGTAAGCAGATATAAAATGACCAGCAACCGGAATACTAATATTAAAAGCCTGAGCCACATCTGGCAAAATACCCATAATGACAAATTCAGTCAATCCGATGCCAAATCCTCCAATGGCTAGTGATAGTAAGGCTTTATTCATTTATTACTATGTTTATTCGCTTAAAAAAAGAAGCCGCAAAATTAAGGGCTCATTACCGATTGGGAGAAGAATAAATGATAATAAAAGTTAATTAAGAAGTTGTGAAAATACAACGTTTATTATTATTGAATAATTAAAAATTCCATTAGAAACCTATTCACATTCCAATCTTATCTTTATAAATTCAATCCATAAGTACAAGTGGCTAGAATGCATCCAATTTTCAAAAATCCTTTTAAAATCCCACATTAAGAGCTGTTTTTATGCGAAATTATTCGATATTTGTAATCCCCTTAAAAATGAAGATGTATGTCAATGAATAAAAATACCGTATTGGCTTGGGCCACAACAATTATGATAATAGTTGGAATTGCACTAATTGCCCTTGGTGCATTTAGATATGATGATGTAGCAGGTTACGGATTTGCTTCAGTTGGGATTGGCTTCTTTGCCATTGCCTGGGTATTCAATGCACTTAAAGGACGGGTTTAAAACAGTCGGTAGGCTTTAGAAAACAGTTTAAACTCACGTTCTAGCAATTTAACAACTAAACACAAACGAGAATAACAATGAGCGACGATAAAAAAGTAATCTTCTCGATGAGAGGTCTTACTAAGACTTTTAAAGGTGCTGATACACCAGTATTGAAAAACATTCATTTGAGCTTTTTCTATGGAGCTAAAATTGGAATTTTGGGACTTAACGGTTCTGGTAAATCCACACTTTTAAAAATTATTGCAGGCCTTGATAAAAATTATCAAGGTGATGTGACTTTTCTTCAGGATTATTCTGTAGGATTCTTAGAACAAGAGCCGCAATTGGACGACGACAAAACTGTTATGGAAGTTGTTCGTGAAGGTGCGGCAGAAACAGTAGCTATTCTTGATGAGTACAATAAAATCAACGAGATGTTTGGTTTGGAAGAGGTTTATTCTGATTCAGACAAAATGGAGAAGTTGATGAACCGTCAAGCAGAGTTACAGGATAAAATCGATGCCTCAAACGCTTGGGAACTCGACACCAAATTGGAAATTGCCATGGACGCGTTAAGAACACCAGATGGCGACAAGAAAATTGGGGTACTTTCTGGTGGTGAACGTCGTCGTGTAGCATTATGCCGACTGCTATTGCAAGAACCTGACGTTTTGCTATTAGATGAGCCTACCAACCACTTGGATGCTGAGTCTGTGCATTGGTTAGAGAATCATTTGTCGCAATATAAAGGAACCATTATTGCCGTAACGCACGATAGATATTTCTTGGATAATGTAGCGGGTTGGATTTTGGAACTCGATAGAGGTGAAGGTATTCCATGGAAAGGAAATTATTCGTCCTGGTTGGAACAAAAATCTACGCGAATGGCCCAAGAAAGCAAAACCGCTTCCAAACGTCAAAAAACATTGGAGCGTGAGTTGGAATGGGTGCGTCAAGGTGCAAAAGGCCGTCAGGTCAAGCAAAAGGCACGTTTGAATAATTATGACAAATTATTAAGTCAAGATCAAAAACAGCTGGACGAAAAACTAGAGATCTACATTCCAAATGGACCTCGTTTAGGAACCAATGTTATTGAAGCGGTTGGTGTTAGTAAAGGTTTTGATGACAAATTGCTTTACGAAGATTTGAATTTTAATCTGCCCCAAGCAGGAATCGTTGGTGTCATTGGCCCGAATGGTGCTGGAAAAACCACCATTTTCAAGATGATTATGGGTGAAGAAACACCTGATAAAGGTGAATTTAAAGTTGGAGATACTGCTAAGATCGCGTACGTTGATCAAAAGCATTCAAATATAGATCCAGAAAAATCCATTTGGCAAAATTTCAGTGATGAACAGGAATTGATTCTAATGGGTGGGAAACAAGTGAATTCCAGAGCTTATTTAAGTCGTTTTAATTTCTCAGGAAGTGAGCAGAATAAAAAAGTGAAACTACTTTCTGGGGGTGAGCGTAACCGTTTGCACCTAGCAATGACGCTTAAGGAGGAAGGTAACGTCTTACTTCTTGATGAGCCAACCAACGATTTAGACGTGAATACATTAAGAGCCTTAGAGGAAGGTCTTGAAAACTTTGCGGGTTGTGCCGTAGTAATTAGTCACGATAGGTGGTTCTTGGACAGGATCTGCACCCACATTTTATCTTTTGAAGGCGATTCACAAGTGTATTTCTTTGAAGGTAGTTTTAGTGAGTATGAAGAAAATAAGAAAAAACGTCTTGGTGGCGATTTGACACCAAAACGAATCAAGTACAAGAAATTGGTACGATAAATAGGAAAAGCCGCTCAATGAGCGGCTTTTTTATTAATAAGAAAAACTTATTTTTTCTCAAACGATTTCTATTCTGTATTAAGCTTATAAACTTTAGCATCAGTGTTCGATTAAAATTTGGTTTTTTAAAGTTTTTTTATTGATCGTATCCTACTTTTTGTTGTTTAATAAAGACGTTATTAGAAATATAAATTTAGAATAGTTCTTTATTTGTAAATGCTATCGTTGGAATGCTTTAAGAATCTAGTCTTTTTTCTTTATTTTATAAGCGAAGCGGTCTTGATTTTTTTATCGGACAACAATGAAACTTTATAAATATTCAGGACTCATAATAATTAAAAAGGTGACAATTATAATTGACACTTACTATCTTATTTAAATCTTGAGTGTTGGAAGGAGTGTTGTGAAATTAGTCTTTAATCAGAGTATGAGTTATCTGTTGTCATACAAATGACCATCTGTAAAATCTTTATAGCCTTCCTCAACCTCTGCTTTGAAAGCATCACTCTCAGTCAATCGCTTATTTTCAGCTTTTAATTTATACATTTTGATCACCGCCACCGCAATGAAAAACAAAAACACACCCGCAGTTATAAGTAAAACTATAGTGAGTTGCGCCGTGCTTACAGCTGCCAGCTGTGGGGTTTTATAAAGGAAAGAATACATAATGTCAAAGTTTAGAGCGGCTGGATGCTCAAATATACACTATTAATTAACTACGTAACTATGTCATTCTAAAAAAGTTATGAATAAATTTATTTCTTTTTTTTATGTGTATCAATGAACTGTTAATTATACCAGCTCAACTGCGCCACTTCGATATCTTGGTTTTCTTTATTTATGATTAATTTAAACTTATTGATATCACTCATTCCATTTTCACCCTTATAATGATAGGGATAAACTTTTTTCGGTTTAAACTCCAAAACAGCGCTGGCGGCATTTTCAACAGTCATAGTATAAGGTAGATTCATGCATACGAAGGCCATATCAATATTTTTTAAATCTCGCATTTCTGGAATGTCTTCAGTATCTCCCGAAATATAAATACGTTGATTTCCTAAGGTTAAAACATAGCCATTGCCTCTGCCTTTTTCATGGTATTTTAAAGCTTCTTCTCTCAAATTGTACATAGGAATAGCTTCTATTGTAAAGTCTGCAAGGGTTTTAATATCTCCATTGTTCATGACGATCACCTTTTTAGCCTTATTTATTGATAACTTGTCTTTCACTGCTTTTGGTAAAATGAGTGTGGTAGCATCCAATGCTATACTTTCCAATGTTTTTGTATCAAAATGATCCCCATGAATGTCCGTTATCAAAATATAATCAGGCTTTTCCTGACCTTCGAAAGCTTCACTACCACCCACAGGATCCACATAAAAAACAAGGTCTTTATAGGCTAGAATCATTGTAGCATGATGTATTGGGATGACACTTACTTCTTCTCGTTTTGTAGATTCATACATAGTATTTGCGGCTTCTGAAGCGATCTCTAAACTGTTTTCGGTGTTACCTTTACAATTGAACAATAGCAGGGTGAAAATTGAGGCAGTTATAGTTATTGCTTTCATCTTAATTGATTTTAGTCTCTTAAAGATAGTAACTCCAAAGCGTTTTTAATTTACTTGTAACAAATTTATAACAAACACTACTTATAATTTAAGGAGTAATAATTTTGAAACTGACATTTTTTAACGAAATTGCTACTCATTAATAACTTGTTGAACACATTTAAATGCAACTATATGTCTGATGATTTTGATTTATTAGAAACAAATTCCACCGAAAAAACTGGAAAAGTGGATGTCAATTGGGGAAAGGCCATTGATACCATGAAATCCAAATTGGCCCAAGAAGACGATCCGCAATCCCGTCAAAAAATCTTGAACGCCACACTTGATGATGTCGTTCATATGGCAGAAAAGGATCGGACAACTTTATTGGATGCCATTAAAGACCTTACAGACTATCAAGATGAAGTTGGTATTATTTTTGAAAAATTCTCGTCACTTAACCCAGAAGAACAAAAGGTTATTGATGATGCTCAAAAATCATTGGAGCGCGCCCGCATTGAACTAGAAGATGCGCGTAATAAACCAGATACCTGGTGGAACAACCTTTGGGGACGTAAAAGCAAGATTAAACAAGAAGAGTTAGAATTCAAAGAAGCTGAAAAGGTTAGGGCAGGTGCTGATAATAAAGCAAAAGCTCTGTTTCAGCAACGCATTGAGAATGCTGATGTGCAAACACTTTTGAATGAACTGTCCTATAAAAGTCAGGCGGCAGTAACTCGATTAAAAAACAGGGAAGTTGAAATTAAAGAGGTCGAAGACAAACTTCAAGTTGCGATTGTAGAGGCTACTAAAAATCACATCCGTTCTTTAGAAAAGAAGAAGGAAGTGGAGGCTAAGCTCGACGATAATTACGCATTGTTAAGGCAAGCACGTCAAGAGTTGGAAGATATTGTAGATAAACAATCGGCAGATTATGCGCAAGCCGTCGGAAAAGTTACGACGTTAGAGCAAAAAATCGAAGAACTGGAAGGTCTTAAAAATGCTTACACGACTTTAGCGGCGAGTAAAGATAGTTTCGTTCATAAGCACAACTTGACCATTAAAGTATTGACGTCTTTACGTAGTAATTTACAAACACATCGTGCAAAGCTAAAGAGTGATACCGAAGAGCGTCTTAAATATTATGACGGTTATGTTGTGGCTTTAAAAGCTAGAACCGATCAGGAGTTTGCGGCGATTTTAGAACATTTAGGGGTCAAAACTGACGAACATATCGGAGAAACCTTAGCCTCTATGCATACCGCAAGTGCCAAAGCACGTCAGGAAATGATGGAAAATATCCCAGTACACGAAAAAGTGATGCAAGGTGTCTATAGCAGTTATGCAGAGGCCTTACAGGAAATTCGAGCGAAA
Organism: Gelidibacter sp.; assembly: GCA_039935255.1. Taxonomy (GTDB): domain Bacteria; phylum Bacteroidota; class Bacteroidia; order Flavobacteriales; family Flavobacteriaceae; genus Gelidibacter. The sequence goes on from JBDTKP010000026.1 coordinate 12,551, forward strand.
GATATCGATATTCAAAAGAATTTTGCCGAGCGTTATGGGATCGACATGAAAGAAATCTTTGAAGACTATTATAAAGCAGACGCTAATGCACCTTCTGGAAACGATGATCCTGAAAAACCAGCAGCAACGCCAAAACCTAAGACGAATAGCGACGATTTATTGTCATAATATAGAAGTTTTATTTTTTTTGGGCGTTCCCACGCAAAAAAGCGTGGTCAGGCTTTCCGCTGTATCTTTTTTCTGAAAAAGAAAAAAGGATGCCGCTTCAAATACGAAGTATTCACGAGCTCCTATTTATCAAATAAGAATGAACGCGTAATCCTTAACGCGAGTTTGCGCAATCTCGATATTTGAGTATTATCCTTAATTTTTCATTATTAATTTTTAATTCAAAAAAAGTGTCCATCAATCAAATCGTAACACCATTAGATTCTGCATATCTCGACTCCAAAGAGCAGTATGTGTTTTATCATAAAATGGTCGATTTTGCGCTGAAAGAATTGATCGTAAGTACACAACGTGAACAATTGTGTACCACGCAAGAAGTTATTTTCTTCAAACAATACGCGGATTTGTTGTTATACTCTATTGAAGCCATGCGTGTCAAATACATGTATGATGAGGAAGACAATATGAAAGTAGATCTCACAGAATCTGGTTTTCCAAACTATTTGGAATTCCGCTATTTGTTCAATGATCTGTCTTTACGAGACAATTATATCAACAAGCTCAAAGATGTGAGTGAGTTACAGGAAGAGTTTTTGGATACGCTTCTCAGAAAAAAAGAGAATGTTAAAAAAAGCAGACTATTTCAAGCGGCTTCTATTGTTTATTATACTTCCGTAGAACAAAAATTCATCTTTAATCGATTTGTTCAAGGAAAAATAATTAAAGCACCAGAAGGTTCCGCTGCTGAGTTTTTAACCAGTTGGAGCTTTTTTGATGTAGGTTGCAACCGACCTTTCATCTGCTTTATGTACTTTGATTTTGAAGGTTCTAATATTGAAACCAACAAGGCGCAAATTTATGAAGCATTAAAAAATTCGGCAGACAGAGACATGTCATTAGACACGATGGCTTATGGGATTGATAGAAAATTAAAGGATATTAAACCAAAACACATCAAACGCATCGATTTAGGGCCTTTTCATAATGTGTTTGCCAAGGATGAAAATCAAATTACCCATACTATTTTAAAAAGTATAGCAACTAAAGATGTGCCATTGGAGTCGTATGCCCTATCCTTAAGCATTGATGAAGTATTCTCAGGAAGTGAATTTTCCGAAGGAGGGTACTTCTCAAAGCAAACCTTACAAAAATGGAAGGAACCTATCCACAAAAGTTATGTTTTGGCACCCCATCGCATCATTCAATTATTGTATAGTAAAACACCAGAAATCATGAATAGTTTGGAGAAGCCCCCCATTCAAATTGCGGATTTGAAGATAGGTAAAGGGTAGAAATAGAATCAAGATACTTCGACAAGCTCAGCAACCGCCGCTGCGCTTATAGAATTAAGAATCAAGATTTTTAATTGTGTAGAATTGATAGTTTTTAAAATAAATAAAGAAAAAATTCCTTCCCTGGTCATTGAGCTTGTCGAAATGAAGGGAAGGTGGATTAAATTCTCGTAAAGGAATTTAAGACGGTAGGGTTTTAATCAACCACCTCGCCTGCCTGTCGGAAGAAATGTCTTTATTTTCTATTTTGAAACTTAATCCAGTCCTCCTTTGGAAGGAGGAGAATTTAACAAAACGAATATTAAAAAGAAATTGGAAGACTCTTAAACTATATAATGAACAATCCCGATAAATTCGGACTAAAATAACAATCGTAATTCAAATGGCAGAATACGGTAAACTACGGACGATACACTGTGGACTGAAGACTGCCAACTGAGGACTTTAAAAAATATGCAACAAAATTCAACATTCCCCATAAAACAAAATGAACTCGATATGCTTCGTGATGAAGCCGCATCGTATCTTAAAAGTATCCAATGGGAGCAAGGACAACGCGCCAAAAGCAAAGATAAAAATACGAAAGACGATTCGATTCTACTTTATCTTTCCAGAGCCAATAATGGCTCTAATATGGCCGAAACCACTTCGGTTTCAAAAACCATTTTAGAACTTAAAAAACGTTTGCTTCCGGATTCCATCGCTATTCCTGTATTGCTCAACCAAACCTTGTATGCGGTTCAGGAAGGATTGACTTTGGGTGTTTGGATTAAGGATAGCTATTCAAATGCGTCTGGATTGTCGAGCTTAAATGAGCGCAAAGCTTCTTTGGATAGCCTAGGTAAAAGGGACTATGAAAGTAAAATGCACACGGGTACAGCATTTATGCTATTTGCCGCAGCTTATAATATTTTGCATAACCTTAAACCATACGCTTCTGATGATTTGAGCGTCATGAAACAGAAATTTGCTGGGATTCCTGAAGTTTCATTATTGTCGCCATTAAAAGGTGTTGCTTGTACCTTATTTTATTATGATAAGTATTTGGGACATCCAGATATTATCAAAAGCGATAAGGATGTGGCTGATTTTACAGTGGTTTTCTTTGAAGCGCTGATTGACGAAATCCAGATGCGAAAGTCCACATTGGAATATCAAGAAACGATTTTGGATCGCACCTATAAACTTGAGAATTCTGATTTTGCAATCTCCGGATGGAATAACGTTTTTGCGGGAGCCGCTAAAAGTATTGAATTCAACAAAATTCAATTTGAACAAATTGTGGGTAATAAAGACGCTAAACATTTCGCCCGCCGTTTAACCGAGCGGATGTTGAGTTATGATTTTACCGCAAAAAAGAATCCGTTTCAGGAATTGGGCGGATTTATGCCTGTTTTTATGGGGTACGGCATCCCAGGAACCGGGAAAAGTATGCTCATTGCTGCTATCGCTACCCGATTAAAAGAACATTGTGATCATTTAGAAATTCCATTTTTATTCCATCCTATGCCCGATACCTTGATTTCCACGTTTCAGGGAGGTTCTGCGGAGAAGATGGTGGAATGGATGAAACCCATGCAAGATCCTACAAAATTGATTTTTGCACCTATTGATGATGCCGAAAACAATCTTCAGGAACGAACAGCCCAAGGTGTTTCAGCCGGAGTGAAAGAGGTTATAGGTGTGTTTTTAAGATATACGGAAGGCGCTTATGCCGTAAACTATGGCAATAGCGCCATTGGACTGTTTACCAATTTACCAGAGATGTTGGATAAAGCTGTGATTTCGCGTGTGCAAGGTCGCTTCAAGATTGATGGGGCAAGGACGGAGCATGACTTTTTGGACCAAGATTATTTATGGTGGCGTAAGTTGCAAAACACCATGCCAGATTTTATAAATATGAAAGATCCTGACCACTATAATTATCTTCAGGATCAAGGCTTGGCAAAAAACATGGGAGAGATTCTGAAATCTGTTGATAAGCCTTCAGAAGAACGTGTGCATGCCGTTTATGATCACGTTGAAAAACAGTTTCAAACCAATGAACACCAGTTTTATGCGAATTTATATTTGGAGATGCAGCGCGTTTTTCCATACTTTTCATCAAGGGATGTCAGGAATATCCAATCGGCGGTGTCGTTGCGCTTAACTGATTTTGATTTGGAAACGTCCTGGTTTGACAATCCAGAAGTGTATTTTAAACAGACTTATGAGACCAAATTTAATATGCTTCAAGAATTGATGCGCGCCAATATGAAAGGACTCAACTTTTCCGAAATAAGACGCCAGGAAGTTGTGCGTTATTTGGATAACGTAGCCACTATTGCGGACACCGATTTCAAACGTCAAGTTGATTCAAGAGTCAATCAACTTAATATAGAATTGGAAGCACGCAGAAAGTTTGAAAGTTGAAAAAAAACAAGAGGGTAGAATGTAGATTTTAGAGGTTATGGTGTGTCAGATGAGTTATGAATGAAACTCAAAGATTGAAACAAAAGCCAGAGCAAATCAGTGAAAATCTGCTGAATCAGCGTCACCCGCCTGCACGGACGGGCAGGTCAGCGTTCCATAATAAATCTGACGAATGATTGATATTAACAGTTGGTGGAAAGTGAAAGAAAAGAAAGAGCGATGATTTTTTGCAATGAAATAATTCACTAAAAACGGTCAAAACTCATCTGGAGTGTTCAGTCATGCTGCAAAATTGAAGCAAATATTTCTGTTAGTAGTTTAGTAAAATGGTAATAAATAAAATAGATTAAAACAAAATTGAATGTCAGAAAATGTAAAAAATATTGTCTATAAAACCCTTTCCAAAGCTTGGGCGACCTTGTTGCAGATTGATTATGATTATAAATTTAAAGATGGGACTTGGAAACGCGTTTCAAGAGAAAGTTATGATCGCGGTAATGGCACTGGAGTTTTGCTGTATAATGCTGCAAAATCAACTGTTATTTTGACGAGACAGTTCCGAATGCCGATATATGAAACTAATCAAGATGACGCCATGTCTATCGAGGTTTGTGCAGGAGCCATTGATAAAAATGAATCGGCAGTATCGACCATCATCAGAGAAGTGGAAGAAGAAGTAGGTTATAAAATAAACGAAGTCAAGCAAGTCATGGAAGCTTATACCTCACCAGGAGCCTTGACCGAAAAAATGTATTTATACGTTGCGCCTTATTCAGAAGCTATGAAGGTGAATGAAGGCGGGGGTGTTGCTGGTGAACATGAAGAAATTGAGGTCATGGAAGTGTCTTTTTCGGAAGCGATAAAAATGATGCAATCGGGAGAAATTCAAGATGCCAAAACAATCATGTTATTGCAGTATGCGCAGATAAATGGTTTAATTAGGAATTAAATTCAGCTTAGAAACGAGAAATCATTCAATGGAAAAACTAAAAGCCGCACATTTATTTAGAGATGAACTCATCCCAATTAGCGGGAAACTGGTGGAGCGGTACAATCAATGTCTTAAAACTTTAGGATTGGCAGAAACAAAACTCCCGAGTTTCTCTATTGATGGATTGGGGTGGAGTCCTGAGATTGCTGAAGAAAAGAAGGAGATCCATTACCTGAATAATGGAGAGGCCAACCCCAATGGTATCATCATTACCCCATTGCAAAAGGGAAAACCAGTGTATGCACCTTTTCATACGTTCGATAGAGATATGATGCAGCACATCTTTAAAACACATGAAGAAAAAATTAATGACATTACGAGAGACTGTGCCATTTGCATAGACTTTGATCAGTATATAGATGCTTTTTATGAACCTTTGGATGTTTTAAAATACAAAGATATTTCCATACGCTTCAGACTTATCAATAATCTTGATAAGGAGCAAAAAAAGCAGTTTCAATTGATTGACACGTTTAAACAAGGACATAATTTTATTGATGAACATTTACAACAACAACTTTTGGACTCTTCAAAGGCTTATGGCGATTTAAGACACCGGAATTTAGAACTCAATGAGCTTTATTTTTCAACAGATTCGTTTTTTACAAGTGCTTTTGGAGGGGTGTATATATTGCGTGACTTTATAACCCCAATTGTAGTTTTTGAAGATGAGGAATGGCATAAAGAGGCTATTAAAGATACCTCTTACGACGTACTGATCTATCATATTTCGCAACCGGAATTATTGGATAAGTTACGTGATCATTTGATTATTGAATATGATTTGGAGAAGGTGGTTAAAACGCCACGTTATGAGAGGATCAAAAAATTTATGTTTTCAGAGTTTTTGAAAGACACTCAAAATCCCATAAAAGATATTTTAGATGACAACGTGTTGTTCAAAGGCTATTTAAATAAAATGGCGATTGAAGACCGGAAAAAAGTTATGAGTGTTGAGCTCTATCTCGAAAAGATGGAAGTGAGTAATCAACACAAATTAGCAGATATTGTAGATGTCAAACTGTTTGAAGCCTTGCAGCAACCACATTCGTCATTAAGTTTAAAGCATCAAGATTTGATTTGGAAATTGTTGGTCAATATTTCGTCTTTGGATGTCTTGTTCTTGTATTGGTACGATAAAGAACAGTTTTATAAAAACTATAACGATTGGGATGATTCCTTGAAAGATTGGGTGATTGAAACTATTCGTAACAATATATAAGTTTTTTAGACTAACTTTAGAAGTAGTATAGAATTAAATAATTCCTTCCCTTAAAAAGGGAAGGTGGATTAAATTTCCGCGAAGAAATTTAAGACGGAAGGGTTGAATTAACCACCTCGTCTTCAGCTTCTTTTCTGAAACTGAATCCACTCCTCCTTTAAAAGAAGGAGAATTGAAATGTATAAAATAAAACCTAACTTGGGCTTCAGGCTTCCAACTTCCAACTTCATTTAACATGACATTAGAGATTATCGTTTTCATCGGCTCAGTTTTATTTGGTATTCTCCTTTATTGGAGAGAATCTACAGGCAACGGATTGTATCGTTTTTTTAATAAAATGATGTATTCCAAAAAACTTCAAATGTCGCCACATGATCCGACAGGCTTTTTGTACCAACAAAAATTCTTATTACGTTTGGTATTTATTGCAATGATTTTTCTTGTCGCAATTTTAATTGCTCGCTTCTTGATCCCCATTGATATTGCCACTATTTCTGTATTTACCTCTAGTATTGTGGGTACGCTTTTGGGAACCTATATTGGTGGATTTGTTTTGAAATCTGAAAAAGTTATTGATGCGCACAGTGATTCTTTCGAAAGAAAATTTGACACTGCTATTGATCAAGGTCGGGATTTTATTCAAGACATTTCAACAAGACAAGCGAAAGTTATCGAGGAAGAAGAGAAGGAAATTGAAAAAGATCCAAATCAAAAAAGTGCAAGGGAGCGTTTAAAAGATAAAGGACTTATGTGATTTTTGAATAGTGAATAACTATTAACGATTTTTGAGTTTATAATTATATCAAGTTTACAGCAAGCATTTATCCGTCGATAGCTTTAGCAACGGCGGAACAACAACATCCATTAATAGAAGCATTCTTGTATTCGTGGCAAAAAAGACTAAAATATGTTAAAAAACTATTGGAATAGAGGAAGTAGACAGAAGACCATAACCATTATTGGAATGTTGGTTCTACTAGTATTGCTGTTTTTCCTTCGTGATGATTACCAACCATTTTTATTGTGGATTAGAAAGTACATTTTTGTAATTCTCGTGATAGGTTTGGTACTGTTTTTCGGATTGCGAAGCTTTAGAAATGCGATCGGCGTTGGACGTCGGATAGGTATTTTAGCACTTCTAGTTTTGTTTTTTGGTGCGTTCTACTTTGTTGGATGGCACTTTAAGATGTATGAGTATATGAAAACTTACAATGTTTTCAATCATTTAAATAGAGTTCAAATCAACGAACTGCCACTTACACAAAACGAGCGCATTCAACCTTTGCGAAATATCTTCTCCATGGCCAATGAATCGGTCGGAGAAACTAAAGATGTATCGCTGCCGCATTTGGTAAGGGTAGATGGTGAGAATAGATGGACGATGGCTATTCAGCCTTCAGAGAAATATACCATGCAGCAAATCAGTGAGAACACCGAAGAGATTTTTTCGGTTTCCAGTACCTCACCTTTTCCAAGATTCTCCAGCGAAAATCGAATTCCTGTGACTTTTTCTATTGGTGAGTCTTTAAAATTCAGCAGAAACACCTACAATGCCGTGGTGCAACGCTTTAATATTTTCCAATTGTTTACCATGCAGCCTGGAGACACGTTTTACATGAAAAACGATACAGGCAAATGGGTCGAAGTGGTCAGTTTGATCAAATGGAAAGGATTCTTTTTTCCATATCCTACTTTTGGAGGCGTGATGGTGATTGATAGTGGCAAACACAATTTCAATGACTATGTGGAACGTATCTTGATTGGAAAGGGCACCTATATCAGTCCTGAGGAAATGAAAAACCATCCATTTCTGACCAAGCAGAATACCTTATCAGAAAAAGTGTCGCGCTTACAGGCTGAGTCTTTAAAGTTTTTGGGCGGATTTACGGATCCATTACCCTGGAAAATGCAAACTGCAGTGAAAATTCCGGATATGCCAGACGATCAAAATGAACAACCTTTTGTCACGGATTTTAATTTTGATGACGTGGATGCTAAAGCCTATGACGGTTTATACCATTGGTTCGGACTCGAGCCTATTGGAGAAGAGCGTACAAGTTTAGCATACAGCGTGTTTGTTCCTGCAGATGGCACCAATACATTATGTTATTACGACCATGCTGGCAAAAAACAAGGTTATGCAGGCGTTTCCGCAATGCCTTTAAAAATCATTGAGTCGCGCAAAGAGGTGGATTGGTCGGTTAATAAGCCAGTAGAATTCAGACCTTATATAAAAGACATCGCAGGACGAAGACGTATGTTTTTCTTAGGCACCGTGTCAGCAGTAAAAGAGGATTCAAAACAATTTGACGGTTCAGCAACTCCAGATTTGGCGTTGATTGACAGTGAATATCGTAATGTCATCTGGATTGATGTCAAGCATCCAAGTCAATGGGATAAAACGGTTTATGATCAATTGAATGAAGCTTGGAGAGCTAGCGAAGGCATTGGCTACTTTTATGATGAAGTCAAAACGCCATCAGATTTGGATATGATTCAGAAAGAAATGGATTCAATTCAGTCCATTCCGAAAGTCAATGTCAATGCTGATGAAATAGACAAATTACAACGTCAGCTTGATTCTCTGAAATCGATTGGAAATTGAGTTTGCTTAAACGGACCTTTCAGTTTTTGACTTCGACAAGCTCAGTCACCAAGAATCTGAAAGGTCTCAAAAAGTCATATAATACTACCCAAACCTCTTCTGTAAATCTGCAACTACCATTTCAATTTCCTCATTTTTGTTTTTTCGTTCCAGTAATATCGGAGGAGCTTGACGAACGTTACAGTTAGCTATAGCACAGCGTTCACAAGTTACGCCAACATCTTGTGTTTTAATTTTTGGATCTTTAAGGAAAGCAATTTTACGTTGTAATTGTTTGTTGATCAATATGCCAACGCTGATGCTGCGGTATTGATTGTCTTTAAATGGGTCTTTTGTTGCCGATGAAATCACCAAGTACTTCATATTGTCATCAGGATAATTCGAAATCTGCAAATCAAAAACATGATCTTCTTTTGTCTTACTGATAGTTTTTAGAACCTCTAAAGAAACCCAACGTCGACAATAGTGTTCATTGGTTTCATTACCGTGAGGCGAATGTTGTTGCGAGAGGTGTAATTCTTTTTTAAGATGAAAACGCTCACTTCCTGCACGATGCGTAAAACGTAGGAAAAAT
>JBDTKP010000027.1:0-14674 GCA_039935255.1 Gelidibacter sp.
TCCTTCCATAAATTGAACGCGAATTCGCCACCAACACCTTTAGGAGTAATAGTTTCTCCCACTAATTTTTTGAGTTCTTCTTCTTTTTTAGGTTTACCGATGGGATGCTCGGTGGCTGAGATACGTCCAATCACATATTTCATAACATCAAGCGTCATCTCGATCACGTTCAGATCAATCTTGTTCATACTCTTCATAGCACAGACTTTATTGATTTGAAATATCTAAGATTAAGAATTCGGCTTTCAAAGGATCTAAATTTTGAACCAAAGTTTGAATGATGCCTTCGCCATATTCCAAATAGAATTCAGAAATATTCATTTGCCGTTCCTGAAGACTTTGTTTAGGAAACAACTCATCTTGAAGTACTCTGACGCGTACCAAAACATCGTCCATTTTTCGTTTTTGAGCCTTCAAAAGTCGTCTTTCAAGGTTTTCAAGACCTTTAATTTGTTTGACTTCTTGAGCTGCAACTGCACCTTTAAAGGATTTATCAGTTTTATCTGCCAACGCGTACAACTCTTCAAATTGATCATGAAGCTGTTCTTTTTGCAGACTAAAATCGATATTGATGTCGGAGATGGATTTGGTAACTTTGTCCATCAAATCATTCTGATTTAAAAACAAATCAGTTACCGGAACCTTCATTTTCTTTAATTTTTTCTTTTGCATCTCTGTAATAAGTACTGCCGAATTTCTTAAAAGTAATATAGGAAACGTAACTTCTTGCGATTCAAAATTCGATTTCAGTTGCAACCAATACGCCAGCTCTCCACCACCGCCAATATAACATAGGTTGGGCAAGATCACTTCTTGGTACATGGGACGTAAAATAACATTTGGGCTGAAACGCTCAGGATATGCATTAACCTCAGCCAGTAACTCCGCTTTAGTCCATCGGATATCAGTATCTAAAACCCCAAAAATACCGTCGGTTTCTAAAATGCGTTCTCTTAAGTTTTTAGTGATATAAAACAGATTTATTTCGCGTGGATTGACCTGTATTTTATAGTTGGAAGGCAATTCATTAATCGCATCATTAGTTTTGGAAACTTTTTCAAATGACGTTTGATTGATCAATTCTTCCTCAATATAGGGTATGAAAAGTTTTTTCAATAGAGGATCATTGCCATCCAAAATGACTAGCCCATAAATTGAAAATAGTTTATTTACTAAAAATCGCGTGGCATCCGTTAAATTATCATGCTCCAAATAAGATTGATAAAAAAGATCTTTTAAGGATTTCGCATTATCGCTACTGTCAAGTTGTGCTGAAAACGCGCCGTACACTTGATCTAAACCTTCTAAATCGAGTTCGCCAACAGCACCAGAGGCATTCCTATTCCATTGCACTTTTCTTCCTTTGAAGTTGAAAAAATTAATTTCTTCAAAATCGTGGTCTTCGGTAGCCATCCAAAAAACCGGAACGAAGTTATACGTTGGGTTGTCTTCCTTCAATGCTTTGCAAAGATTAATGGTAGAAATAATCTTATAGAAAAAATATAAAGGCCCTGTAAATAAATTTAATTGATGCCCTGTGGTTACCGTAAAAGTTGTGCTATGGTTTAAAAGATCAATATTAGTGAGCGTCATGGAAGAAATCTTTAAATCCTCATATTGCATCATGAGTGCCTTAACTAAATCTGCTCTATTTCTTTTATCAAAAGAAGGTTGCTTCTCTTCTATTTGCTTTTTAAAGTTCTCAAGAGTTGGAAAACGATTATAAAATGGCTTCAGATCTTCTTTTTCATCTAAGTAATCACAGATCAATGACGAAAAATAGTTGGTGTCTTTAAATGGGATATAATCGGTTGGCATATTCGAATTTAAAATTGAGATGTAAAGATAACGCTCTTACTATTTTTTAAGTCTTAAATTTCAGTTAATTCACTTGGGCTTCCTATCTTTACTACACTAATATATCCCACACTTCTATTATATGCAAAAGTTATTCCTATTTGTTTTTGTTCTTTTGAGCACTAGCTTTATATCAAAAGCACAACATCTCCAAACACCGTCAGATTTTCTTGGATATCAATTGGGCACAGAGTTTTCGCGACACCATCAAGTCGTCGATTATTTCAAAATGGTCGCATCGCAAATGCCGAATCAAGTCAAACTTGAAAAGTATGGAGAAACCAATGAAAGGAGACCGCTTTATACTGCTATCATTTCTTCAGAAGAAAATATAAAAAACATTGAAGCTATCAGAAAAAACCATCTAAAAAACATTGGTATTGGCGACGGAAACCCAACGTCCGATAATATTGCGGTGGTATGGATGAGCTACAACGTTCATGGTAATGAAGCTTCAAGCACCGAGGCATCCATGAAAACCATTTACACACTATTAACCGAAAAGAAAGCGTGGTTAAAAAACACCGTGGTTATTATTGATCCCTGCATAAATCCTGATGGGCGTGACCGTTACGTAAATTGGTACAACGAAACTAAAAGCACGCCTTATAATATTGACCAACAAGCTAGCGAACAAAATGAACCTTGGCCAAGAGGAAGAGCTAACCATTATCTGTTTGATCTGAACAGAGATTGGGTTTGGGCCACTCAAAAAGAAACGCAGGCGCGGTTAAAAGTCTATAATAAATGGATGCCACAAATTCACGTCGATTTTCATGAACAGGGCATTAATGATCCGTATTATTTTTCGCCAGCGGCAGAACCCTTTCATGAAATCATTACCGATTGGCAACGGGAATTCCAAACGCAAATTGGAGAAAATCACTCCAAATACTTTGATGCGAATGGATGGCTCTATTTTACCGGTGAGCGTTTTGATTTACTCTATCCAAGTTATGGTGATACTTACCCAACGTATTTGGGTGCTATCGGGATGACTTACGAGCAAAGTGGCCAGTCGGGATTAGGCATTCTTAATGATGAGGGCGATGTGTTAACTTTAGTGGATCGTATGGAACATCATTATACGACAGGACTATCAACCGTGGAGATGGCCTCCAAGAATGCAGAACGACTAAATTCAGAATTTAAGAAATTCTTCGCCAATAAAAATGTCAAATATAAAAGTTATGTGATGCGAGGATCTTCGGATAAAATAAACGGCCTAAAAACCTTGTTGGACCAACACGAGATCAACTATGGCGCAGCAACTTCAGGAAAAATTTCTGGTTACAATTATAACGACAGTAAAAATGGCCATTTTAATACAACTTCTGAAGATTTAGTAGTCAGCACCAACCAACCAAAAAGTCAAATGGTACAGGTTTTATTTGAGCCTCAAACCAAGTTGGCAGACTCCATAACCTATGACATTACAGCTTGGAGTTTACCTTATGCCTATGGTTTGGATGCCATAGCAAGCATTAATTTGGCAGCAACATCTGCTGCTGAAAAGACGCCCGAATTGAACATCAAAAACACCAATGCTGTGGGCTACGTTGCCAAATGGAACCATATGAAGGATGCAGAGTTTTTAGCAGAATTATTGAAACAGAATGTTAAAATACGCTTCACCGAAAAACCCTTGATCACCAAAAACCCAGAAGAGACTTTTGATAGAGGTGCACTGATTATTATAAGAGGTGATAATAAAAAGATGGCAAACTTTGATGATGTGGTGATTGAAGCCGCAAACAAATTCAAAAGAAACGTAGTAGCCGTTTCTAGCGGATTTTCAAAATCCGGACCAGATTTCGGTTCGCCTGATGTCAAGTTGGTCAACAAACATAATATTGCTTTACTTTCTGGCAAATACACTTCTTCTTTGGGATATGGCGAGGTATGGCATTTCTTTGAGCAACAATTACATTATCCTGTAACTTCCATCAATACGGATGATTTTTATCACATCAATCTCGATAAATACACGGTCTTGGTGATTCCTCATGGGTATTATGAGAAACTTTTTAATGATTCTAACCTAGAAAAACTTCAAACATGGATCAAAAAAGGTGGAAAACTAATCGCCATTGATGGCGCTTTAAACATTTTTGCAGATAAAAACGATTTTAGCTTAAAGAGAACTATTTCCAAAGATACCACCAAAGTAAAAACCAACCTCACTCCCTATGCAGAACGTGAGCGCGAGAATACCAATAATCTGATCACAGGTACCATCTTTAATGTGGAGGTAGATAACACGCATCCTCTGGCCTTTGGATATGATCAAAATTATCTCACCTTAAAGTCAGGATCCACCGCCTACAGTTTGCTGGACAATGGTTACAATGTTGCTTATCTGAGTGAAAGACCAAAGAAAGTGGCAGGTTTCGCTGGAAAAAACACCTTAAAAAATCTTGAAAACTCCTTGATTTTCGGGGAAGAACGGATGGGGAATGGCAGCATTATCTATATGGTTGACAATATCCTTTTCAGAAACTTTTGGGAGAATGGCAAACTGTTTTTTGTCAATGCTGTTTTCTTTGTGAATAATAATGCTTTCGAATTGTAATTCAATTAACATTAACAGCTAATGTCATTTTTTACATCTATTTTTTCAGTAATTTAAGGACTAAAACTAACTACTTATGAAAATTAAAATCGAATTGGCTCAACTATCTGCCAAAAGCCGTTTGCTGTGGATTGCATTTTTCATTTTTTATGGAAGCCATGGCTTTACGAACACCATGTTTCAAGAGCAAGAAAAAACTCAGAGCTTTACTGAATTTAAAGGAATCGTCATTGACAGCAAATCCAAGGCACCCTTAGCTTTCGCAACTTTAAACGTGAATGAGAGCAATATCAGCACGGTGACAAATTCTGATGGTGGGTTCCTATTAAAAGTCCCCAATACAATGGCGGAACAAAATATCACTATTTCTTTTTTAGGGTATCAAACAAAAACGATCCCTCTTTCTAACTTAAATGGTGCCGATATTAAAATTTTATTGGAAGAATCGGTGATGAAACTTTCAGAAATTCAAATTAATGCACCCAAAGATGCACGCACATTAGTCAAAAACGCATTGGACAAAAAAGGGGAACATTACATCAATGAAGAAACGGTAATGACCGCATTTTACAGAGAAACAATTAAAAAAAGACGTCGAAATGCCTCGTTATCTGAAGCCATAGTTGAAATTTATAGAGAACCTTACAGCTCAACGAAAACGGATAAGATAAAACTTATTAAAGCTCGAAAAAGCTCAGACTATAAAAGATTGGACACCTTAGCAGTCAAGTTACAAGGCGGCCCCTTTAGTGCGCTTTATGCGGATATAATAAAATACCCTCAATTTATTTTCACTGAAAAAAACCTTACCAATTATGACTTTTCGTTCGATAAACCAACTGAAATTAATAACCGCTCGGTATATGTGGTGAAGTTCAAACAACGTCCAGAACTAGTGCAACCATTGTATTATGGGAAACTATATATTGATACTGAAACCTTTTCGCTCATCAGTGCCATTTATAACTTAAATGTCGAAAACAGGGAGATGGCAGCTGAAATGTTTGTCAGAAAGAAACCCAATAATGTTACCGTCTATCCCACAGAAGCAGCTTACCGTGTAGATTATAGAAATAAGGATGGCAAATGGTTTTATGGCTATAGCAACCTGCAATTAACTATAAAAGTCAATTGGGAAGGTAGATTGTTCAACAGTGTTTATACCTTAAACAGTGAAATGGCAATTACCGATTGGGAAAAAAGTTTGGATAATTCCTTTTCCCGAAAAGAAACTATACGACCAACAATGATTTTAAGCGATCAAGCATCTGGTTTTTCCGATCCTAAGTTTTGGGGCGAATACAACATTATCGAACCAGAAAAATCCATCGAATCCGCTATCGAAAAAATCAACAAGCAATTGAAAAAATCAACGAACAATAACTAGAAAAACTGAAAGGAAAAGTGCCAATTGATACCCGTTCATCCTAACAGCTCCTTATTATTTCAAAATTAGAAATAGTTGTTGCTTTTATAAAATTTTCATTTCAATAATTCGTATTCTTTTTTAATCTGAACATATAAAATTTTAAAAAAAATTGATTTAAAAGCGGACACTAGATTTAATAATCAAATCCTCTAACGCTTATGACGTAGCTTCCTCCCCAACCGTGAGGAAGCTTTGTTATAAATCCTAACAGTCCAAATAATTATCGAGACGCTTTTGATTCTCTATTGACACTAATCTTTCGTCTTTCTATAAGCCAAATAAAACAATTGTGGCAGAACCGTTAACGAAAGAACCGTACATATTAAAATCCCACCAACTATCATAATCGCTAATGGTTTTTGAATTTCAGACCCCATGCCATCGGAGAGAGCTGCAGGCAATAACCCCATCGCTCCCATTAAACCAATCATAACAATAGGTCTTACTTTTTCTTTCACCCCTAAAGAAATAGCATCTTTTAAGTGATGACGTTTTTGAAGTTTTTCATGAATAACAGTAATTAAAATAAGTCCGTTAATGGTGGAGACGCCAAATAGAATGATAAACCCTATTCCTGCCGAAATTCCAAAAACAGTTCCTGTAATCCATAAAGAGATCAAGCCGCCAATAAAAGCAAAAGGCAATGTCAATGCCGCTATAACGGTATCTTTAATATTACCAAAATTCATATACAACAAGAAAAGAATCAATAGTAACGAGATTGGCACAACCGTCATTAACTGTTTGCTAGCACGTTCTTTACTTTCAAATTCGCCAGCCCATTCAACTTTGTTATACGATGGAATTTCCACCTCCGCTTCCACTTTTTTTCGGGCTTCGGCAATAGTACTTCCCAAATCCCGACCTTCAATACTAAAACCAACCCCAATATAACGGCTGTTTCCTTCTCGATAAATAAATGCAGGCCCCGTATGAAAATCGATCGTGGCTATTTCTTTTAGCGGTACATGATGGCCATCAAGCACGGGCACTAATATATTACCAATGGCATCGGCAGTTTGGCGATGTTGTTTTTGATATCTAATACGCACATCAAACATGCGCTCGCCTTCATAAAAAGTGGTAGCCGCTTGACCACCAATAGCCATGGCTACGACAGATTGGGCGTCGGCCATAGTGACACCATATTTCGCCATTTTATTGTCATGCAACTGAATACGCAATTCAGGTTGTCCAATATTTTCATAAACATTTAAATCGGTAATACCTTCAACATCCCTAATGGCATCTGCCACTTCATGCGCTTTTTCTTCCAATGCGAATAAATCGTCTCCGAAAATTTTAATCACTAGCGAACTTTTTACACCCGCAACATATTCTTCAACATTATCTTGAATAGGTTGACTGAAACCAAAATTGATTCCTGGATAAGTTTCTAGATCGTCCCGCAGTTCTGCCAATAAATCATCTTTTGTAATATGACGCTCCCAATCGTCTTCAGGCTTTAACTGAATGTGCAATTCAATATTAAAAAATCCAGTAGGATCTGTACCGTCATTCGGACGACCTGTCTGGGTCAATACAAATTTGATCTCATCACGCTGCCTGATTTTTTGTTTCATTTCCTCAGCCAATTTAACGGACTCATCCAAATGAATACTGATGGGCAAAGTAGCCCGCACATAAATAGCACCTTCATTCAGTTTGGGTAGAAACTCAGTGCCGTAATAATGAAATTTCACAGCACAAATGACCAGTAAGCCTATAAAAGCATACAAGGTCGCTTTTCCATGTTTATCGGTAAATCTAAAAAGTTTAAAAAATTGGACGTTGAAAAACTTGGAAACCATGCTTTCTCTATCGTTAATGCCATTTTTCAACAACACTTTACACATCGCTGGCACGTAGGTCAAACTTAAGATCAATGATCCTAAGAGCGCATAACCCAAAGTAAATGCCAAAGGAGAAAACATTTTGCCTTCTACTTTTTGGAAAGAAAAAATAGGCATTAAGGCAACAATTAATATAAACAGCGCAAAGAAGATTGGCGTCGAAACCTCGCCAACACTCTTTTTAATGATGCCTAGTTTAGACATTTTAGCAAACTTATCCTTTCCAACAAGGCGCGATTTTACCTGAAGAGATACAAAAACTGACTCTACAATGACCAAGGTTCCTTCTAAAAGTAAACCAAAATCTAAAGCGCCCATTGATATCAAGTTGGCGGGTAAACCTTGAATGCGCAACATGATAATCGCAAATAAAAATGCCAACGGAATAACCGACGCCACAATTAAAGTAGTGCGCCAATTGTATAGAAAAATAAATACAATTAAGGAGACTAAAACCACGCCCTCAATTAAGTTTTTAGTCACGGTACTTACCGTGGCATCCACTAATTCTGAACGATCAATAAACGGAACGATCTGAACATTTTTAGGCAGAATTCGGCTGTTCAATTCCTCAATACGTGCTTTCAAGCCGTCAATAACATCGGCCGGGTTTTCGCCACGTAACATGATCACAATACCTTGCACCAAATCGTCATCATCATCCAGCCCCACTTGGCCCAGCCTAGGCTTAGCGCCAATAATGACTTGTGCCACATGTTTTACTAAAACAGGCGTGGAACCATTTACGGTAATTAGGATGTTTTCTATATCGGCAACACTTTCCAATAAACCGACACCACGCACAACGTACGCTTGATCACCACGTTGGATGACATCACCACCAACATTGATGTTACTTTTTGAAACAGCTTCATAAACATCTAACGGAGAAAGGTTGTAATTTTTTAATTCGCTAGGGTTAATTTGAATTTCATAAATTTTTTCTTCACCACCAAAACTTGCCACATCGGCAACACCGGGAACGGATAATAGCTCACGTTCAATAGTCCAATCGTGAATAGCTGATATCTCTTTAATAGGCAAATCACTTTTGACCACATATCTAAAAATCTCACCAGTGGCTCCCGAAGGAGGTTCTATTTCCGCATCACTCCCTTCTGGTAAGGCCAAACCTTGCAGTCTATTTGAAGCATATTGCTGTGCATAAAAATCATCTACATCATCATTGAAAATTACAGTCACCACCGACAGACCAAATAAAGAGGTGGAGCGCACTTCTGCCTTTTTCGGAATGGTATTCATTTCTTTAGAAACAGGAAGCGTAATAAACTTCTCAACCTCCTCAGCACTTCTACCCGGCCATTGTGTGATAATTCGCACTCTGGTGCTCGTCACATCAGGGAAGGCTTCAATGGGAATTTTTATGTAATTAATGACTCCTGAAACCAGCAATAAACCGGTAAGAAAAAATACAATTGTGGAATTTTTTAATGAAAAACTAACTATACCTTGGACAAATTTCTTCATGAATGGGGTTTATTTTAAGGCTTTTAAATGGTTATAAATCAGCAAATGATTTTTCACAATAATTTGTTCGCCTTCTTCAATGGTGTTTTCAAAAAACACCTGTTTGCTATTTTGTATAGTGGGAATCACCTTTCTAACCTCAATATCACAATCTGATTTGTAGAGTACTAAAAAGTGCTGATTATCATCAAAAATTAAAGCATTTATGGGAGCCGCGTTCGCCAAGATGCCTTCTTCCTTTTCAACGATAGCATCGACCAGCATTCCGGGCATCAATTTGCCATCCGTATTATCCATCACAATGCGTGCTTTGAGAACACGTTCATTGGAATCAAACACTTGGGAAATGGAATTGATTTTACCAGAAAACAAATCCTCAGGATAAGCCACAGCGGTGATTTCCACAGCCATGTCCTTTTTCACATAAGGAATATTGCCCGCATAAATATTTGCCATTATCCAAACTTCTTTGAGATCGGCAATGGTAAATAGTGGATCGCCTTCTGCAGAAATCTGCATTCCGGAAGCGATATTATTAGTAATAATAGTTCCTGATGTAGGTGCTTTTACTTGAAAAACGCCGCGTTCACTGCTTGCACTAAATAATTTTAATTGTGCTCTCGTATTTTGCAACTCCGCTTTGAGCACATCAAGATTACTTTGTGCTTCAATTAAATCTCTTTGAGAAGCGATCTTATCGTGATGCATTTCTTGAACGGATTCCAATTCACGTTCCGCCACCAAAATTTGGGATTGAAGACTTGTTGTTTGCGAACTTAAACTACTTAATTCGCTACTTGCCATTTCCAAAAGCAACTGTCCCTTTTTGACTTCGTCACCTAATGTAAAATAGGTTTTAGTAACAACACCACTTACCAAACTCACAAAATGCACCACTTTATCAGGATTTGATTCCACTTTAGCATTTAACAAAATAGACTCTGTAATTGGGCTTTTTTCTACAGGTACTTTTTTTATATCGTCTTTCATAAAGTCATTGAGGCAAAAGCCTGTTTCTTCTGCGACTTCGATTTCTTTGTTTTTGTCTGCACAGCTGCTAACAAAGATTAGGATGAAAGCAAAAACATAAAGACTATTTAAATTTTTGATATTCATTTTTTTAAGGTTGTTTACGTTCATGATGGTTTAAATTTCTTTTCCAATAGTATATTGAAGTGTTTCTAAGTTGAGATGGATTTCTTTTTTGGACTCAAGGATTATTTTTTTGTTTTCCAGATAAGCTTCCTGAAAATCTAAATACTGCAACATGCTTATATTCCGATTGACAAAATTTCTGGTATAACTTTCAAAGATATCGTCCAAATCCTGTTCAAAGTCGCCATCTATAGTTTCGTAAAATGCCAATGCGGAAAGAAAATCCTTATAGTTTTGATGGAATTCGGCTTGGGCTCGTAAACGGATTTCGTTTGAATGAATAGTTGTGTTTTCAATCCCCAATTTTGCGTGCTTAATAGCGCCTTGGTTTCTATCAAAAACAGGTAAATCAATAGATAATCCAAAGCCAAAGAAACTTGGCCAAACGCCACCGCCACGATCATAGGTTGCACTTAAATTAATATCAGGAATGGCTTGTGATTTTTCTAACATCAACAAGCTCTTGAAATGTTCGTTTTCTAAATCAGCTAATTTAACATCTGGCCTATTTATTAAAACTTCTTCGTTGAGATTTAACAACGCCATATTTTGAAGCTTTTGAACGTCTGGCGTAAAATCCTCTTCCAGCACAAACAAAGTCGCTTGATCCATGATGCTTAAGAGGATTTTTAAATCCTTTTCTTTTTCGTTCTTCTCTTTGGAGAGTTCATTTATTTCTTTGGACAATTCCAGTTGCAACGTTTGAAGTCGCATATAATCACCTTTGCTAATATGATTGTTTTCATATTGTTTTTTATAGGCTTTTAAAAGATTCTGAACTAAATCGCGTTGCTTAAGAAACACGTTGCTGTACAATTGCAGATATTGTAATTCAGTAAGGGTATTTCTAAAATCGTATTTTAATTGACGCAGCAGTTCTTCAAATTCTTGCTCCGCCACTTTAACACCTACTTTCTCTAGGTTAATTTTTTTTCTGCGCTTTCCTGAGATCCCGATTTGTTGCTCCAACTGGACTGAAAATTGTGTGTTTTTTGCAGCCGAACCAAACACTTGGGGTAATGGTTCATCTAAATAAGAAAGTTGCTTATTAGTTGCCCATAGGTTAACATCGTCAAGCGTTAAATTCGGATTTGGCCAAAGCTTGGCTTGCAAGACCATAGCTTCCGCTTGGTCAATTTTAAATTTTTCCGCTAGCAATACTAGGTTTTGCTTTAAGAATACTTCCTCGTATTGCTTTCTACTTAATTTAAGAGTATCTGTTTGCTGTGTTTGCGCAAATAAACCGGAACTTATTCCTATATACAAGCATAGTAAAACACACACCTTGAGGCAATGTGTGTTGAGAGTCTGTTTTTTATCTTTCCATATCATGTTGACAAAAAACTTCAAAACGACCTTAAAAAGACCTTAAAACGGATAAAGTTTAGCTTAATGCTTCTTTAAAAAATCAAACATTTTCTAATGGAAAGATAACCACGAAATTATTCAAGCTCTTTTCGTCCGTATTGTAAGCGATGCTTCCATTATGCTGGGAAATAATTTTATGAATAAAAACAAGTCCTAATCCAAAACCAGATTTACCCTTGCTGTTCTGACCTCTAAAGAAATGTTGAAAGAGATACTTCTGCTCGTTTGGCGTAATAACCGGTCCTGTATTTATGAACTCTATTTGAAGTTGATTCTCCCCTGTCATAATT
Source organism: Gelidibacter sp. (assembly GCA_039935255.1). GTDB lineage: Bacteria > Bacteroidota > Bacteroidia > Flavobacteriales > Flavobacteriaceae > Gelidibacter. The sequence continues at coordinate 12,013 of JBDTKP010000027.1, forward strand.
TGAATATATCCTTCATTATTAGCGCTATAATGAATAGAATTCAACATGAGATTCGTAAATGCGGCCTTTAACAGACGTGCCGAACCTTGAATGGTAAGAAATTGTTCATTATCAGTGGGACCGACATAATCCAATGAAAATTCAAAATCAGGATAGAGTTGTGCGAGTTCATCGATGGTATCGAAAATAAGCTCATCCACTCGGATTTCCGTTTTCGGGATGCTATGTCCAGCATCCGTTTTTGAGAGCTCCAATAACAGATTAATAATTTCACTTAAGTTTTTAGTATCCTCTTTCTGACGGTTTATTTGCGCTTTTAAAACCTCCAAATCCGTTTCATTTTCCATGCGCTCAAAATTGGAAACTAAGACAGCGATCGGTGTTTTCAATTCATGAGAGATATGATTGATGGCGTGCTTTTGAAAGGAAACAGCCTCTTTCATTCTTTTCATGAGCTTATTGAATTGTTCAGCCAATGCCACAATTTCATTTTCCGAACGCTTCACTTCAAGAGGAATATAAAGGGCATCAAAATTATAATTAGTGATTTTTTCGGTGATATCTACAATTGGTTCTGCTATAATGCGGGATAAATAATAAGCAATTAAAATAATGGCTAGAGAAATACCTAAAAAAGTAAAAATCAACACATAACGCAAAAAATCCAATTTAGAATAGCCCGATTCATCAAAAGCTTTATTGATGCCGTAGTAGGTATTGTTATTATACTTGACATACACGCCAACCACATCGTATAACTCATTTTTGGTTTCCAGCCACGGATGCGCAATTGTTAACACCTCTAAAATGTCATGAGCTTCCTGATCAAGAATTTGTAAATCGTCGATGCTGGAATAAATAAGCTTTTTAGCATGATCAAAAATCAAGAGTTTCTCATCATAAAACTCATTGATGCTAATCCTATCCATAGCTTGAATAATGCTTTCATCGGCCTGCTTGATCTCCGTCAGAAATTTTATGGTAGAGGTGATTTTTTGCTTCTGTTTTTGCTGAAATTCCTCTTCTCTGTATTCGTAAAAAAGCGTGTAAATAAAAAACAGCGTCATGCCCAACAAACTAATGATGGTCACAGAAAAATAGAGTAAAATTTTCCTTCTAATGCTCATCAGTCCTCGAAATAATAACCGTAACCAATTTTTGTTTTTATAGATTCTTTCCCAAAAGGACGGTCTATTTTATTACGCAAGAAATTAATATATACCTCTATGGTATTGGTATTGGCATCAAAAGATTTTCCCCAAATTTGCTGAACCAAGGTTTGTTTGGATACAATTTCCCCTTTAGATTCTAAAAGTTTTTCAATGATCTGGTACTCTCTCGGTGTTAATACGATATTGATTCCTTGCCGGCTAACCTCCTTTAAACTTTTGTTTAATTGAAGATCTCCTGCAATAATCACTGTATTTTTTTTATAATCTGCGGAAGGGTTTTGACTTCTATTTATAAGTGAATTGATTTTCAAAATCAGCTCGCGCATATAAAACGGTTTGGTAATATAATCATCTGCCCCCATTTCATAGCCTTTCACTTTGTCTTCCAGTTCAGAAAAAGCCGAGATCATTAATATGGGTGTGGAGGTGTTGTGATTCCTAAAATCTTTAGCCAAGTCAAAGCCGTTTTTTCCTGGTAAATTAATATCGAGTAAAATACAGTCAAAACGTGAATTCCTCAGAATTCTTTCTGCTAATAATCCATCATATACACCTTCTACTTGCATATTTTCAGCTATTAGTGCCTCCGTGATATTTCGATTCAACTCTGGATCATCTTCTATAACTAGGATTCTTTTCACTTTGCGCCTTATTTTTGAAGAAACAAAATTAAGTAATATAAAATAGATGACTTCCATATGCGTAAGGATGCAAAATCCGGTAGGCTCATATTTTGCCGGTAATATCTCAATCAATCCTGCAAAACACCGCGCAATCCATAGCCACAATACAAAGAACAAAACGCTAAGCTTTTTAAAGCAAAAGATAAAACCTACATTTGCTTTTAAAGCAAAAAAATAACAGCATAATTTTGAGAATGTATCCTTTATTCACATAAAAAAATCAAGTATGATAGCCACTAACACAGATTATCTTGAGCTCATAAAAAATAAAATGTGGCGTTCGTTAAAGCGTTCGTTACAAGACTTGGATGCCATTGAAGCCGCTGACCTGGTGGAAAGTTCCTCAAAAACCGATAAGATCATTTTATTTAGATTATTGTCCAGACAACAAGCTAAAGAAGTTTTTAAAATGCTCCCCTATTCGGAACAAGAAGCGGTTATTGGAGGTTTGGCTGAAAATTCTCGAAAACTGGCACGCTTACTCAATGATATTGAGCCTGATGATAGGACGGCATTTTTTGAAGAATTACCCGGTGATATTGCTCAAAAATTAATACAAAAGCTATCGCCCGAAGAACAGAAGATCACGGTTCAGTTGTTAAGCTACCCAAAGGATAGTATTGGGCGTCTAATGACCACTGAATTTGTGGCCATAAAAGCAGATTTCACAGTTGCTGAAGCTTTCGCGCATATTAGAAAACATGGCAAACAATCGGAGACTTTAAACGTCATTTATATTATTGATGACGAATGGAAGCTCATTGATGACATAGATATTAAGGATTTAATTCTCGCAAGCCCTGATGG
>JBDTKP010000028.1:0-6498 GCA_039935255.1 Gelidibacter sp.
AAAAAAGCCTTCATTGGTAATAGGCTCTTTATTGCCATACTGATCGGATTTATGTCTACAACAACTACGATTGGGCAGACCAATAGAGAAGTGCACACCTTAGAAAAAAACTGGCGCTTCCACAAAGGCGATGTTGCTAACGCCTATTTAGAATCTTTTAATGATTCGAAATGGGAAAACGTGACTGTGCCGCACGATTGGGCCATTAAAGGACCATTCGACAAAGAGATTGACAAACAAACCGTCGCCATTATTCAAAATGGAGAAGAGGTCGCCACTGAAAAAACGGGTAGAACAGGCGCGTTACCCTATATTGGTGTTGGTTGGTATCGCCATACGTTTTCCATTCCAAATTTTAACTCAGAAAAGAAAGTCATTCTTCTTTTTGAAGGCGCGATGGCAGAACCGGAAATTTTCCTCAATGGGGAAAAAGTAGGCAGCTGGAATTATGGGTACAGCTATTTTTATTTTGATATTACCGATTACATCCGTGGCAACGAAAAAAATACGCTAGCGGTAAAACTGACCAATCGCGAACTATCGTCCCGTTGGTATCCTGGTGCTGGATTGTATCGTAACGTTCGGGTGATTGTCAAAAACAAGGAAAGCATTGATCAGTGGGGAACGTTTATAACGACCCCATTAATCACGTCTGATTTAGCTAAGGTCAATGTAAAAACCAACGCCTCTGGAGAACATCTTAAATTAATAACTACGATTAAAGATGCCAACGGTAAAACAGTAGCTGTGGATTCTACCAAAGCGATTTATGGCAATGAGTTTGAGCAAAATATTCCTGTTGAAGATCCTAAGTTATGGAGTCCAGAAACACCTTATCTATATACCTCCACTTCTCAATTATATGCTGGTAACATTCTAAAAGATGAAACTAGCACCCGATTCGGGATTCGTAAAATAAAGTACGAAGCTGAAAAAGGCTTCAGTTTAAATGATTCGGTCATCAAATTTAAAGGGGTTTGTTTACATCACGATTTAGGCCCTATTGGCACAGCGATTAACACAGCAGCATTACGCAGACAACTCATTATCTTAAAAGATATGGGTGCCAATGCCATCCGCAGTTCCCACAATATGCCTTCTTTGGAACAACTGGAATTATGTGACGAAATGGGCTTCTTGTTCCTCGCAGAAAGCTTTGATGAATGGGCAAAACCTAAAGTTGAAAACGGGTATCATTTATACTTCGATACCGATGCCGAAAAGGATGTCGTCAACCTCGTTCATGCCACCGGAAATCATCCCAGTATTGTGATGTGGAGCTCAGGAAATGAAGTTCCTGATCAGTGGGGAAGTGACGGAGCAAAACGTGCCAAATGGTTACAAGATATTTTTCATCGCGAAGATCCAACGCGACCAGTAACGGTTGGTATGGATCAGGTACAGGCAACGATGGCATCTGGTTTTGGAGCTTTGTTGGATATTCCTGGTCTCAATTACCGCGTGCAGTTATACGAAGAAGCCTATGAGAAATTTCCGCAAGGGATGATATTGGGCTCTGAAACGGCTTCGACTGTAAGTTCCAGGGGGATTTATAAATTCCCAGTGGTAGAAGCAAAAATGAAGCAATATGATGATTTGCAATCTTCGTCTTATGATTTAGAAGCGTGCAGTTGGTCCAACATCCCCGATGAAGATTTTGTTTTACAGGACGATAAACCATGGGTTATTGGCGAGTTTGTATGGACGGGATTCGATTATTTAGGCGAGCCGACGCCTTATGATACGATGTGGCCGTCGCGGAGTTCGTATTTTGGCATCAGCGATTTGGCAGGTTTACCAAAAGACCGCTATTATTTATACCGAAGTCGCTGGAATATCAAGGATGACACCTTGCATATGTTGCCGCACTGGAATTGGGAAGGACGTGAAGGCGAAATAACACCTGTTTTCGTTTATACCAGTTATGATAGTGCTGAGTTATTCGTGAATGGAAAAAGCATGGGGATTCAGAAGAAAAATAAAAGTACGCCAACAAACAGATACCGTTTAATGTGGATGGATGTTAAATATGAACCAGGCACCATAAAAGTGGTGGCTTATGACAGTGAAGGAAACGCTGCCGCAGAAAAAGAAACGCATACAGCAGGAAAGCCTTACCAACTAATATTAGAAACCGACAGAACACAACTGGATGCTGACGGCAAAGATTTAGCGTTTGTAACCGTATCCGTGGTGGACGAAAACGGAATCCCATGCCCCACGGCCACCAATCAATTAAAGTTCGAGGTCAAGGGAGCGGGATCTTATAAAGCAGCAGCGAATGGCGATGCGACTTCGTTGGAAATGTTCCATCTGCCTACCATGAAATTGTTTAGTGGTCAATTGGTGGTGCTGGTGCAATCCGCTGAAAACGCGGGTGAAATAAAACTCACCGTCTCGGGGAAAGGATTAAAAACCGCAAATATTAAGATCGTGACTAAAAAGTAAAAAATGAAGATATTACGAGTGCTTACCATTCTGATTTTGACAATTTCCTTTTTTGGATGTCAAAACAAAAAGACAGCTAAAGAAACCGAAGCGCAAACCAATCAAAAGCCAAACATCATTTATATTCTGGCGGACGACTTGGGTTATGGCGATTTGGGTGCGTATGGACAAACCAAAATTGAAACCCCTAATATTGATGCTTTGGCGAAAGAAGGGATATTATTTACCCAACACTATGCTGGATCGCCAGTTTGTGCGCCTACGCGTGCTTCCTTATTGACGGGTTTGCATGGTGGTCATGCAAGTATTCGTGGCAACGATGAATGGGAGGAGCGTGGTGATGTTTGGAATTATAGAGCGATGATCAACGATTCAACTTTAGAAGGACAACGACCAATGCCAAAGAGCACTGTAACGATGGCCCAGTTATTAAAAACGGCCCATTATAAGACGGCAATCGTAGGGAAATGGGGATTAGGAGCACCACAGACGGAATCCATTCCTACCGAAATGGGTTTCGATTACTTTTTTGGATACAATTGCCAAAGGTTCGCGCACACCTATACGCCCGTAAATTTGTATGAAAATGACCGCCGTTATCATTTAAAAAATGATACGATTGCACCACACTTCGGATTATTGAAAGATGACGATCCGTATGCGGCAGCATCTTATGAAAAATATACGCAGCCAGACTATGGCCCTGAGTTGATTTTCGATAAAATGATGGGTTTTATTGAAGCGAATAAAAACGATCCCTTCTTTGTGTATTGGGCGAGTCCTATTCCACATGTGCCCTTGCAAGCGCCTCAAAACTGGATCGATTATTATGTAAATAAATTTGGCGATGAAGCACCTTATTATTTCAAAAAGGAAGTCGGCAGTTATTTCCCAGCACGATATCCTCATGCCACTTATGCCGCAATGATTTCTTATTTGGATGAAAATGTAGGGAAGCTGGTAGCGTATTTAAAAGAAGAAGGGCTTTATGATAATACCTTGATTGTTTTTACGTCAGATAACGGTCCGGCGAATGATGGTGGTACCGATCCTGAATATTTCAATAGTGGTGGCTTATTTGATGGTAGTCGCGGTAGAGGAAAAGGCTATACTTACGAAGGTGGGATTAGAGTGCCATTGATAGCCACATGGCCAGCTCAAATAAAAGCAGGATCGACAAGTGATCATATTTCAGCATTTTATGATGTGATGCCTACGTTCAACGACATTGCAAATGTTCAAACGGACACTAAAACCGATGGAATCAGTTTTTATAATGCCCTTACAAATGCAGACAAGCAAAAAGAGCACGAGTATCTCTACTGGGAATTTGCAGGTTATGAAGGACAAGTTGCTGTGAGAATGGGCAAATGGAAAATGATCTGGAAAGACATCAAGCGCGGTAATAAAGAAGTAGAATTATATGATTTGGAAACCGATATTCGAGAGGAACATAACATCATGGAACAACACCCAGAAATGCTCAAAAAATTCCATGACATTGTTAAAAGAGAACATACGACGCCTGTAAATGCATCTTTTGAAATTGAAGGTGTCGAGCAATTAGTTAATTAGAAGAAATAATAGCCCACTTATGAAACTATTTAAACACTTATTCATTTTTGTTTTTTCACTTCTCCTAGCGGGGTGTAAGACTAAAAACCCGTCTGAACTATCAGAAGTGAAAACTACCGAAAGACCGAACATCATTTTCATCATGTCTGATGATCATGCCTATCAAGCCATTAGAGCTTATGATAAAACCCTGATAAATACACCTAATATCGATCGGATTGCTAATGAAGGCATGCTCTTTACCAACGCCAGCGTTACCAATTCTATTTGTGCGCCGTCACGAGCGGTTATTCTCACCGGGAAACACAGTCATATCAATGGTAAAATTGATAATCTGAGTCATTTTGATACGACCAATGTGACGTTTCCACAACTATTGCAGAAAGCAGGCTATCAAACCGCGATGTTTGGAAAACTGCACTTTGGAAACAACCCGAAGGGTTTTGACGAATTCAAGATTTTACCGGGTCAGGGCGATTATTACAATCCGAAATTCATTACCCAAAAAGGAGATACCATCATTGAGGGCTATGTCACGGACATCACTACCGATTTGACTTTAGATTGGATGAAAAACCGTAGGGATCCGAAAAAACCTTTTATGTTGATGTACTTACACAAAGCCCCACACCGCGCCTGGTTGCCCAAAGAGAAATATTATAAAGAATACACTAAAAAAGCATTTCCATTGCCGACCACCTTGTTTGATGATTATAGCACTAGAGGAACTGCCGCGAAAACTGCTGAAATGGGGATTTTAAAACACATGTCTTTAGCTAACGATACCAAAGTGTACCCAGAAGTAATGAAAGAACTGGGCATCACAGACTGGAATAATCTTGGATCACCACTTGGTCGAATGAACCCAGAGCAACGTGCGAAATGGGATGCCGTATATGGTCCGATTAATGAAGATTTCAAAAAAAGATACCCTACCATGAACGATTCTACGCTAACGGTGTGGAAATATCAGCGCTATTTGCAGGATTATCTGGGTACAATTGCTTCTGTAGATGAGAATGTTGGACGGGTTTTGGATTATTTAGAGGAAGAGAAATTGGCAGATAATACGATGGTCGTCTACACTTCTGATCAAGGGTTTTATTTAGGAGAACACGGCTGGTTTGACAAGCGTTTCATGTATAACGAATCGTTTAAAACACCCTTGCTAATTAAATGGCCAAACAAAATCAAAGCTGGTATGACCGAAGATGAAATGGTACAGAATTTGGATTTTGCACAAACATTTCTTGAAATCGCGGGTGTCACTGCGCCAGAAGACATGCAGGGTGAAAGTTTAGTGCCGCTATTAACCGGAAAAAAAGAAACTTGGGATAGAGCGGCTATTTATTACCATTACTACGAATATCCTGCAGAACATGCGGTGAAAAGACATTATGGCATCGCAACCAAGGAGTTTAAATTGATTCATTTTTATTATGATGTGAATGAATGGGAACTCTACGATCGCAAAAAAGATCCTCAAGAAATTAATAACGTCATTAACGATCCTGCGTATGCGGAAGTTGTAAAAGATATGAAGCAAAAACTTCAGGAAACACGTAAAAAGTACAAGGATTCCGAAACACTTGATAATTATTATATCAACCTTTATAAGAAGTAAGAGCGGATTATAATTTTAATCGTCTTTGCCCATTATGGGTAGCTTTGTAATACATGGAGATGCCTTTTTTTAAAATGAGACCTATGAGAAAAATACTTTTAATTGTAACTGTTTTAATTGGGGGTGTCAGTAGTTATGCCCAATTGATTCCTGCTCCCGAGAGTTTAAAATTTAATAAAGGCCATTTTGTTTTGGATGCGACTACGGGAATTGTGTTCAATGGTTTAGAGTTAGCCGATAGCTCTAAACTGACCAACTACCTAACCGATAAAATAGAAGTGGAAACGGGCGTTCGTATGTCTTCCCAAAAAGGACAGGTGAAAAACGTCCTGTTTGAAGTTTTAAAGCATCCGAGTAAAAATTTAGGAGATGAAGGCTACCTTTTGAACATTACGACCACTGAAATCAATATTGTAGCCAATTCTTATGCGGGTTTGTTTTATGGAACACAATCGCTTTTGCAATATATTATTGCAAATAATACGCAAACCCCAATTAAGCTTCCAAACTTAAGTATTAGCGATAAGCCCAATGTCGCATGGCGTGGTATGACTATGGATGTGAGTCGACATTTTTTTAATGCAAACGCTATTAAAGAACTTTTGGATTTGCTTGCTTTCTATAAAATGAATGTCTTTCATTGGCATTTGGCCGATAACGAGGGTTGGCGATTGGAAATTAAAAAATACCCGAAACTCACGGAGGTTGGTGCTTGGCGTACTGAAATTCCTGGAAGTGTTTTTTATAAAAAAGACAGTACATATACCAAGAAGCTGGACGGGCCACCTTACCAATATGGTGGGTTTTATACGCAAAATCAAGTCAAGGATATTGTGGCCTATGCCAAGGAC
>JBDTKP010000029.1:0-17004 GCA_039935255.1 Gelidibacter sp.
ACAGTTGTTTGTTGAGGCAGGGCAACATAAAGTCTTCGGCTTTGATGAGCGTAATAAAAGTCATGCACAAATGTATAAAAAGAAAGGACTTATCAGAAAGAATTTTAAGGTTAGATTTACTAAAAACCAACGTGATTTTGATTCTAAATGTTTAATTTCGTAGTTCCTTTTTAAATACCCAAATGATGAGCATGTCGAGAATAATCAATCTTTTGTTAATAATTGTTGGTGGATTTGTCGCCATTTACGCCAAAGCTGGGGTGGATCAAAACCAATACGTACTTATTGGAGGTATTATGATTTTGATGACTGGTGTTTACCGCATTTCAAAAAGAATTCCGAGCAAAAATGACCAAGAATCATCTTCTGATAGCGAGCACAAGCCATGAGTTTTAAAAAAGGAGAGAAAGTATCGGTTTTGGACGAAGCTATTTCTGGAACAGTTTCTAAAATTGATGGGACCACAGTTTCTATTGAGACTGAAGATGGCTTTATATTAGATTTTCATGCCAATGAGTTGCTCAAAATGGACGGAAAGGATTCTATGCAATCGAACATTTTCGCTGAGCATTCGTTTCGTGAGGTGCTTTCGGAAAAAGAGCAGAACATCAAACATAAATCTGTAAAAGTCAAATCTAAAGACCGCAACCAACCAACCATGGAAGTGGATTTACACATTCATAATCTCACTGATAATCAAAGAAATTTATCTAATTATGATATGTTGACTTTGCAATTGGATACTGCAACTCGTCAATTGGATTTTGCCATCAGCAAGCGGATCCAAAAGATGGTCTTTATCCATGGTGTTGGAGAGGGCGTACTCAAAATGGAATTGGAAACGCTTTTTGGGCGTTATGACAATTTGAAATTCTATGCTGCCGATTTTCAGAAATACGGATTAGGTGCGATGGAAGTGTATATTTATCAGAATGGATAGACTCGAGTATCTTTGCGTCTATTGAAAGCGACATTATCTACAATTCCACAGTCTATAATAATTTTGCAAGAACTTTGCCGTCAACATATCCTTTAGGATATTCTTCCGAAATATGACGGTTGTGCTAAACTCAATTTTTACTTAGGGGCTTTCAATCATAATACTGTAAGTGTACGTCCCGAAATTAATTTCAGTTAAGCTTATAACCTCCAAGTTCACATTATTAATATAGAACTTGATAGTGTATGTACGTTTGTATACGTTTTTATTAAATTGTTGATAATCGAAAGTATCCTTGGCTTCTTTATCAAGATACCTTGGTATAGTTGGGGTAGGAGAGCTTTTATCGCGATCATCCATTGGATTGCCATTCAAATTGGCGTCTTCGTGACGGGTCAATACGCCATCGCCATCATCATCATCATCTAAATAATCCGGGATTCCATCGCCATCAGTGTCTTGAGCTTTTGATAACCCATCTGCTTTAGTGTAATTGTGTTTCTCGTCTTTGGTTAACACATTATCATTATCATCATCGGCGTCCAAATAATCAGGAATACCATCACCATCAGAGTCGGTTGGATTTGTTGACGGATCATTATCCCCATCTAAGTTGGCATCTTCAACGTGTGCAGGAATGCCATCATCGTCATCCTCAACATATGACGTTATAATAGTGACTGTGCCAGAATTAGCCGCATAATCCTTAATGATATTACTAGCCGCATCAGGTAGAAGATTGCAAATTAAACTTTCAGGACTCCCATCATAAGTTCGATAATTGAACAAGGTATTCGTACCGTTAATGGTCAAGATGGTTTTGTGATTGTTTTCAGGAGGATTGAAAATGAGGTCTGTTGTAGAGTTTTTAGGAAAAATTAAGCTTAAGGACTCTGACGGATTTTTTTTCGTGTCATATAAAAAATAATTTCCAGCGCTTAAATCGCACATTGATAATTCTTTATCAAAATTTAACTCCACCTCAATAACGTCACCGTCATCACAAGCAGAAATCAATAAACAAAAGCATAATAGGTAAAGTATTTTTTGCATTTCAATCAATTTAGCAACAAAAATAAGGCATTTGTCAAATTATAACGTGCCATCTACGAAATAATTTTATTTGGAGTATTTTTGTGTTTTGAAAGATTTTTATAATGAGACAAGTTTATTTTGATAATGCAGCTACGACGCCAATGAGGGATGCTGTTATTGAGCGTATGACGGAGGTCATGCGATCACAATATGGTAATGCATCGTCAACCCATAGTATGGGACGTTCTGCAAAATCGCTATTGGAAACCTCCAGAAAAAGTATGGCGTCCTTTTTTAATGTCAATGCCTCTGAGATTGTTTTTACAGCTGGTGGTACAGAGGCTGACAACTTAGTTTTGCGAAGTGTTGTCAGGGATTTGGGCATCACAGAAATCATCACTTGTAAATTGGAGCATCACGCCGTTTTGCATACAGTGGAGCATCTTCAAAATGAATATGGCATTAGTGTGAATTATGTAAACTTGCTCGAAAATGGAGCAATTGACATCAATGATCTTGAGCGATTATTGCAATCTTCAAACAAAAAACTGGTTAGTTTGATGCATATCAATAATGAAATTGGTAATAAATTAGACCTCAAGAAAGTGGCAGAGCTTTGTAAATCAAACAATACATTATTCCATAGTGATACCGTGCAGTCAGTAGGACATTATCATTTGGATTTACAAACTATTCCCATCGATTTCTTAGCAGCAAGTGCCCATAAATTTCATGGTCCTAAAGGTGTTGGTTTTGCTTTTATAAGAAAAGGTTCAGGGATAAAAGCTTCTATTTTTGGTGGCGATCAGGAGCGTGGGTATCGTGCAGGCACGGAAAGCATCCATAATATTATAGGCATGGAAGAGGCTCTAAAAATAAGCTATGCTAATTTAGAAAAAGAGCAGCATCAAATCCTTCAATTAAAAAATTATTTTATTGATCGCTTAAAAGCATTGTCTCCAAATATGGCGTTTAACGGGAACTGTGAAAATCCTGATCAAAGCACTTATACCTTGATTAATGTGTGTTTGCCAGTTGCGCCAACTAAAGGAGGGATGCTTCATTTTCAATTGGATTTGAAAGGGATTGCCTGTTCTAAAGGTTCTGCCTGTCAAAGTGGAAGCAATCAGAACTCTCACGTGCTTTCTGAAATATTAAGCCCAGAAAATTTAATGAAACCTTCCGTAAGATTTTCGTTTTCCTTTTTTAATACTAAGGATGATGTCGATTACGTGATTGATACTTTAAAAGAATTTGTTGAAAAATAGTCATTATCTCCTCGTTTTTTTAATTCTTTTATCTTGTAAAAAAGAACAAAGGAGTGTTTCTGTCATTCCTCACGCCAATAGCAGTCAAGCAATTCAGGATGGTCTTTCTGAAGAGTTAAGTTCGGGTAAGCTGCCAAAGGCGAAAGTTTATAAAGTCAAAAAAATAGGAGACACGTTAGATGTTTTTAACGGTGTTTATGTGTTTTATAATAAAGGAATGACTAATACATCTGGTCGAAATTTAGCTAAAGATGGATATAATATAGGACTCAAATGGCAATGTGTTGAGTTTGTGAAGCGTTATTATTACGACCATTTAAATCATAAAATGCCGAACAGTTACGGTCACGCCAAAGAATTTTTTAATTCTTCTCTAAATGATAATCAAAAAAATAAAGATCGAAACTTGGTCCAATTTACCAATGGAAGCCATTTAAAACCAGAAGTTAATGATCTGATTATTTTTGATGCTAATGTTTTCAATCCTTATGGTCACGTCGCCATTATTTCAAAAGTGAATAAAAACAGTATCGAGGTGGTACAGCAAAACGTGGGTAAAAATTCAAGAGAAACCTTCAAGCTCATCAATAAGAATAACAAATGGACGGTTAAGGGGAATGGTGTTTTAGGGTGGTTGAGAAAAAGCTGATAAATTAAAGTCGATTTTGTGTTTTTCAGAAACGTATTATCACGGACTACTCTTTGGGAATTTGGAATTTGTTTTTTGAGCTTTTAATTTACAACCTCATAGAAACCCGCACATTAAAAACCCGCGGGCTCAAATAATTAGGAATCGCATATTGTCGTTTGCTATACACATCCCTTACCCAAGTATTCGTAATTGAGTTTTGAACGTCAAACATGTTAAACACTTCCACACCAATAGTCAATTCTTTAAACATGCTTTTCCATTTGGCATTATAGGTTTTGTCCCCATCGATAACGACATAAGAAAAGCCAACGTCAGCACGTTTATAATCACGTAATCGGTTTTGATATACATAAGGGTCCGCGTAACTTGGAGAGCCTCCTGGAACGCCTGTATTGTAAACTAAATTCAAATACATTTTTAACGCAGGAATGTTAGGCACATAATCCTGAAATAATACTCCAAATTTCAAACGTTGGTCACTTGGTCGTGAAATATACCCTTGGCCTTCGATATTTTCTTCTGTTTTCAAATATCCAAAACTGAACCATGATTCTGTTCCTGGCACGAATTCGCCATTCAATCTTAAATCCAAACCATAGGCGTAGGCTTCAGCATTATTATTGGCACGATATCTAATCCTCACATTTTCCAAAGTATAAGGGTTGACATCGGTCATATGCTTATAGTACGCTTCAGAAACCAATTTAAAAGGTCGGTCCCACATTTTAAAACTGTATTCATTACCAACAACAAGATGTATTGATTTTTGAGCTTTAACATCTGGTCTCACCACACCGGAAGAATCTCTGAGTTCCCTGTAAAATGGAGGTTGATAATACACGCCACCAGCAACTCTAAAGAGCATGTCCCTATTCCAGTCTGGTTTGATCGCAAATTGCGCTCTCGGACTAAAAACAGTTTGTGTTTTACTTTGAATTCCATCGCCATTCACCGTCCAGTTATGCGCCCTTACTCCAAAATTATAGAATACTTCATTGTTGCCTAATTCTGAACGTTTGCTCCATTGTGCATAGGCTTGAAAGCGGTCAATTTGCACATAATTCGTTGCACGTGTATTTTGAAAAGCAACCAAGGGGCCTTCATAGGATTGATAGGGCTGGTCTTTAAACAATCCAAGTTTTGGCGGTTTAATTGAAAATCCTGCCGAATCAATCATTTCCCATTCTACCAAACGGTCACGAACATCTTCATGTGTATATTTAATGGACCATTCAAAGGTGTTATCATCACTCTGATAATCACCCTTGTGCTCAACCGTAGATATTAAGGCGTCCAAATCGTTTCTACCATGAGTTAATTGCGAACCAATACCTTCGCTAAATTCAACTTTGCCTAAATTCTCATCACCAATATTACTGTTCACTTCACCCAAACGGTATTGTGCCAAAATATCAAAATGTTCTTCTTCTGTAGTATGAAATGTGGAGGCAATCAATTTTAAGGTCAAATCCTCACTAGCAAAATAATTAGCTTTAACTGCTCCAAAATAGGTATTGTAGGCATCTTTTTCCTGACCTTCATAATAGACCAACAGTGCCATCGGATTGGCTATGGTACCGAAATTAGTTTGTCTGTTTCTGGGTTGAAAATCGTAGGTGTTGCTTGAGATATTTCCTAAAAAGTTGACGTGAAAATTATCCGTAAACTTGTAAGTCAAATAGGTTTGAACATCTGCAAATACTGGTTTTACATTGCCTTCAGTTTCTAAGGAGTTTAAAACTAAGCTATTGTCTCTGTAGCGTAAACCAATAATTCCTGATAGTTTAGAGTCTTTTGAAACCGCTTCCGCAGAAATGCTACCGCCCAATAAGGAGATGTCGGCAGTCATACCAAATTTTATAGGATTTCTATAGGTAATGTCTAAAACAGAGGACAATTTATCGCCATATTTCGCTTGAAATCCACCTGCAGAAAAATCCACATTATGCACCAAATCCGTATTGACAAAGCTCAAGCCTTCTTGTTGTCCGGAGCGCACTAAAAACGGTCGATACACTTCAATATCATTGACATAAACTAAGTTTTCATCGAAATTGCCGCCGCGTACAGAATATTGCGTACTTAATTCGTTGGAAATATTAACCCCTGGTAAGGTTTTTAAAATATTTTCAACTCCAGGTTGTGCGCCTTTTATGGTACGAAGTAGGGCAGGAGCAATGGTAGTCACACCATCTGCAGAATGTCGCTGATTACTATTAATAATAACCGTTGCAATTTGTTCAACATTTAAATACATCACAGGATTGAATTCTATCTCCTGACCATTTTTTAGATTGAATTTTGCAGCCACACGTTTGTGAGAAATATGCGTGAATTCAATGGTAATATTAAGGTGTATTGGAATTTTTAATTCGTAAAAACCATTTTCATTGGTGGTTGTTCCTGAGTTATCAGATTTAATACTGACATTGGAAATGGGCATGTTGGCTTCATCCAAAATAATTCCCCTAATGGTTGCGGTTTGTGACCATACCATAAACGGCAAGAATATACAGGCGAAACGCAAAATGTGAACATGTAGTTTCAAAAGGGTGGTATTTTATTTCCTGAAAAAAGTTGCTTCAAATGTAGAACTATTTCCAACATTATCGGTTACTACAAGTTTCAATTCGTTTTTGGTATTATTCGCTACATTATCATTAAAATCGAAGGTTAACGTATTGGTTTTATATTCATATTCTACTAATATCCATTTGCCATTAATGGTAGCTCTGTAGTTACTTATGCCAGAAAGATCATCAGTTATTTTAAATTTAAGATAGCGAAAATTGCTCAGCCATTTACCATCTTGGAAATTGGTCGCTGAGATTTTTGGCCCTTGGGTATCCATAACTAAGGCATAAGTGCCCAGAGCATTTGAGGATGCCGATAATATATTGTCTTTCCGTTTTGTGTGGAGATAACTTGGGTATCTTTTGTAACCGATAAGTTCTGCGATATAAAGTTTGTCTTTTTCGGCATCTTTGTAGTTGCTAACATCATATTGTATCGCTACATTTTTTTGCAGAGGAATAATATCTTTATGTAGATAGAGCGTATCATTACTCACTTTAAAATCAATAAAGGCATCTTCATAAAAAGTGTTGGCAGGAAAATAAACGTTAACATTTTTTTCGTTTAAATTGGTGGGCTGCTCAGAGAAAATATAGGTTTTGGTTTTGGTATCAATGACTTTAGGTGCTTTTGACATTTTTTTTCCATTGATAGGAATAGTGACCCAAGCCTCGTTGCCATGATAATCCTTAATTCTGATTTTGTAAACTGAAGCAGTGCTATCTACTATTTTGACATACCCATCATTATCAAGATAATTATAGAGGCTTAAAACATTTCCTTTTTCAACAAATAACTTTTGAACACGACTTTTTTTTGTTTTCAATAGTTCATAATCGAGAAATCTATTGATCTGCCTTGTTTCACTGAATGAAAATCTGTTGAAATCCATTTCGAATTTTTTACTTCCATTGTAAAAAGCTTCCAAGCCATTAATACCATTCTGATTGACAGCTAAATCCTGCTGGTCATAACTAATCACACCAAAGCCTATTGTTCCAAAGGCATTAATACTTTCTACACTATAATCTTTATTTTTGTTTGGAATAAGACGTAGAGCAATCCGCCCAGTCTCGCCGTTAACAAAAGACTCATCATCTTTAGTATAGGCATAAACATTTGTAACGAAAGGTGCTTTCTTATCCTTAATTTCAAATCCAAAAAGCAAGGGATTGAGAACCCGTTCTTGTTGATCTCTGATCTCAAAATGCAAATGTGGTCCGCCTGAACTGCCTGTATTACCAGAATAGGCAATGATTTCATTCGGTTTGACTTTTAATTCATCAACTTCAGGAATCATTTCAACCTCGTAGGACTCTTCTTTATATTGTTTGGCTTTCACATAAGCCTCGATTATCGGAGCATAGCTTGACAAATGTCCATACACACTGGTGTACCCATTAGGATGTGTAATATAAATGACTTTTCCGTAGCCATAATGGGACACTTTTATACGACTGATGTAACCCTCTGCAACGGTATAAACATTAAGACCTTCTCTTTGCTGCGTTTTTATGTCCATTCCAGCATGAAAATGGTTGGTTCTTAACTCGGCAAAGGTTCCCGACGGGATAATTTCAATATCCAACGGACTCCTAAAATAGTCTTTAGGATATTCTGCTTGAGAAAAGGCGAATGTGGTAAAAAAAAGAGATAAAAAAATAAATTTCATAGCTAGGTTTGAGGGGCTAAAAATATTAAAAAAAGTTATGAGTGCCTAAAGTTATGAGCACTTAAAGTATGTGAAGTTTGAAGCGTTTAAAGCCAATACTTATAAAGATGTTTTAGTATGATTTAATAGGCATGCGCTAAAAAATATTTTTCATTTGCCATTCCCAAATTGACCTGAAAACGAGATGCTTAAGAGGCGTTACCTCACTAATAACTTATTTTTTCAAAATTTATGGTAAAACTATTGTGATTTCTGTTTAGGTATGTTAACTTTGTTTCATCAGTATTGAAATTTGTAAATGAGTAAATTTGAGGATATTGTTGATTCTTTAGAGAATAAGATTAGCAAAGTTTTACATAAGCAAGAGGTTTTGAAACAAACCAATGCGAAGCTTTCCGAAGAATTGGCCAGTTATCAGCAAAAGATCATTCAGCAGCAAGAAGCGTTGACTTCTTGGATTGAAAGGTATGAAGCTCTTAAAATTGCAAATTCAATGTTGGGCAGTGATGAAAATAAACGAGAGACAAAGCTCAAGATAAATACATTAGTAAAAGATATAGATCATTGTATAGCACAATTATCTCAATAATGTAAATATAGTATTTAATGTCAGAACAGCTAAAAATTAAGCTATCGATAGCGAACCGAATGTACCCTTTGACAATTGAACCTGATCAGGAAGAAGGATTGCGAAAAGCCGCTAAGAATATTGAAACTATGATTAATCAATTTGAGCAAAATTATTCCGTTAGGGACAAACAGGATGTTTTGGCCATGTGCGCCTTGCAGTTTGCTTCTCAAGTGGAACAAAAAACAATAGATAAAGACAATGTTAGTGAAGATGTTAAAAATAGATTATCCGCTTTAGACGATCTTCTTCATTCACATTTAAGCTCTTAACGTTCTTTTAAATAAATAGGTTACTGCCTACATTAGTTATTTTTTTTGATAAACTCAACGTTAATTCTTTAAAAAGGGTGAGTTTAAGTTGTAAAATCGGGCTGCCTTGAGCAGATTTTTGATCAGCTTGTTAACCCTAAACTTGTTTTTAAGGGGTTTATGCAAAATCTAAAACTGATGTAGGCTTTTTTTTGGCCAAACGGCACGTCTTTTTAAAAAGTGGTGTAGTTGAGCCACCCCCGTTTTATTGGGGTATTTGAATTATTTCAAATTTTTTTAAACTAAACTAAACATGGATACGAATACAATTTTAATAATTGTTGGTTGCGCAGTATTAGGCATAATACTCGGATATATTGTAGCAAAGACATTGGAAAAGAACAATGCGTCGAAACTCATTAAAAATGCAAAGGAAGAAGCTAATTCCATTATAAGACAAGCTAATTTAGAGGGAGAAACCACTAAAAAGGATAAGCTTTTACAAGCAAAAGAAAAGTTTATAGAATTAAAATCTGAGCATGAGAAAACTATACTATCGCGTGATAAGAAAATAGCAGAGGCAGAAAAGAGAACGCGAGATAAGGAATCTCAAATCTCCAATGAATTATCTAAAAACAAAAAATTATCTCAAGAAATAGAAGAGAAAGTCAAGGACTATGATTTTCGCTTGGAGTTTTTAGAGAAAAAGAAAGAAGAAGTTGACAAGGCGCATAAAAGTCAAGTCAAGCAGCTTGAAGTCATTTCCGGACTGTCTGCTGAAGATGCCAAATCACAGCTAGTAGATTCACTTAAAAATGAAGCCAAATCTGATGCTATGGCTTACATTCAAGACACCTTGGAAGAAGCTAAACTCACGGCACAACAAGAGGCTAAGAAAATTATCATCAACACCATACAGCGCATAGGCACTGAAGAAGCCATTGATAATTGCGTTTCGGTATTTAACATTGAATCTGACGATGTTAAAGGACGTATTATTGGTCGTGAAGGCCGAAACATTCGCGCAATAGAAGCAGCGACTGGTGTTGAAATTATTGTCGATGATACTCCAGAAGCCATTATTTTATCATGCTTCGATTCTGTAAGACGTGAAGTAGCGCGTTTGTCTCTTCATAAATTAGTTACTGATGGGAGAATCCATCCTGCTAAAATTGAAGAAGTTGTCGAAAAAACGAAAAAACAAATAGAGCAAGAGATTATTGAAGTTGGTAAACGTACCGTAATTGATTTGGGAATTCATGGATTACATCCTGAGTTGATTAAATTAGTAGGCCGCATGAAATACCGTTCTTCTTATGGTCAAAACTTATTGCAGCATTCACGTGAAGTCGCGAAACTTTGTGGTGTAATGGCTGCTGAATTGGGCTTAAATGCTAAAATTGCAAAACGTGCCGGATTACTTCATGATATTGGTAAAGTTCCTGATTCGGCGGCCGATATGGAAACACCTCATGCTATTTTAGGAATGCAATGGGCGGAAAAATATGGCGAAAAACCTGAAGTTTGTAACGCTATTGGAGCGCATCACGATGAAATCGAAATGACCACCTTATTGGCGCCAATCGTTCAGGTGTGTGATGCTATTTCTGGTGCGAGACCAGGCGCGAGACGTCAGGTTTTGGATTCATATATCCAACGTTTAAAAGATTTGGAAGATGTTGCTTTCGGATTTAACGGTGTCAATAAAGCATATGCCATTCAGGCAGGACGTGAGTTGCGAGTATTGGTAGAAAGTGATCGCGTTTCAGATGAAGAAGCTGCCAATTTATCTTTTGAGATCTCCCAAAAAATCCAAACGGACATGACATATCCTGGGCAGGTTAAAGTAACGGTCATTCGTGAAACAAGAGCAGTTAATATCGCGAAATAAGCACGCCTAAAAAATATAAAGATCAAGTCTGACTATTGTCAGACTTTTTTGTTTTTAGCATGAATAGTAAAAGTGGTCCCTACGTTGACTTCACTCTCCACGGAAATATGGCCACCAAAACTTTCAATTTGATTTTTTATTAAATAGAGTCCTATCCCTTCGGCATCACTATTGTGATGGAATGTTTTATACAATCCAAAAATATCCTTTCCAAATTTATCCAAATCAATGCCGATTCCGTTATCAGAAATCATGAGTTTAAATTCTTGCTTATCATAACTAGCATCAATTGAAATAACAGGATCTCTATCTGGATGCTTATATTTAATCGCATTTGACAATAGATTTTGTATGATACTTTCAAAATAGGAGTAGTTGTAATAAAGGAATAATTTTTCGTTGATATTATTTTGAATCGTGGCTTTATTTTCAGAAATCACAAAATTAAGAAGTTCCAAGATGTGATTTATTTCTTTAGTGAGATAAATCTTTTTAAGTCGCTTCGACTTGCTATTCTGAACACGGACCACATCATGAAGATTGACAATGGTTTTTGTTAAAGAATCAGAAAGCGTTCTTAAATGCTCCATTATTTCTTCCTTTTCATCTGAAGTATCGGTTTCATCATAAAAATCCAATAAACTTTCAAAATTTGCCGTATGCTGCTTGAGGTTATGGGTTACAATATGTGCGAAATTTTTGAGTTTGTTGTTATGTTCAGTAGCAATCACAAGAGAATCATTAATGGTATTCTCGTTTTGTTTTTGTGTGGTGATATCGGTATGGGTACCGATGATTCTTTTTGGTTCATTTTCTGCACTCCATTCTACAATTTTCCCTCTGTCCCGTATCCATTTATAAGTGCCATCTTCACATCTTATGCGATGCACATTTTCGTACATGGGTTTTAATCCTTTTAAATGATCCTGGAAATCTTTATAATATTTAGGTTTATCTTCTGGATGGACGCGACTATTCCATGAATCGACGTCGGATCCAAAAAATGGATCTGAAACGCCTATTATTTTCTTCGATCCTTCCGAAAAGTAAACACGGTCCAGGGCGGCATCGTATTCCCACACTCCAATATCAGAATATTCGAGAGCTAATTGCCATTTGAGGTCAACTACAAAATTCGTGTTTAAGTGAGATTCATGGAATTCTGATTTAGGTGAAGTCATAGCTTAGTTTAAAATTGGACCAAGGTTTAGATACCGAATTTGGGCCAATTTAGTTCGTAAATATTGCTATTAAAAAAGTTTTATCAGGGGAAATATTTTGAAGTTAAGATTTATTTCGCAAATTCAAAGCTTTTTGTTTATTAATTGACCTGATTTTAATAATTAGCCAGCGGATTATAAGTTTTTAAATACTATGAAAAATTTGATGTTACCAGATCACCACTTATTATATCTGAATATTTTTTGATTAGATGATGTATGAAAATATGGTAAATGGTTAGTGAAAAAGCATGGTTAGCTCTTAAGGAATTTGAGGTTTCTGGTATTTTCAATTGCTACAATAGAGGCCGAGATAGCCTTTTTAGATATGCGTGAGGTGTTTTTTCTTTTGGTCAATGGTTATTGTAAACTTGGTGCCTACACCTACTGTACTCTCGACTGCTATTTCTCCTCCTAAGGCTTCAATTTGGTTTTTAGTGAGATAAAGACCAATTCCCTCAGCGTTAGAATTATTATGAAATGTTTTGTAAAGTCCAAAAATATCGTTGCCAAATTTATCAAGGTCAATACCAACACCGTTGTCCTCAACCGTAATTATAATCCCCTTTTTAGTAGGCATTGAGTCAATGGTAATTATGGGTTGCCTGTCTGGATGCGAGTATTTTAGTGCGTTGGAGGATAAATTCAAAATAATACTTTCCAGATACGTTTCATTGGTATTTAAAATTAATTCGTCGTTGATCCTATTTCTTATAATTACATTTTTCTCAACAATATCAATCTCTAGTAAATCAATCACTTTGTTAATATAATCATTAAATCTTAAAGGTTTAATCTCAAGTTTTGTTTGTGATTGTTCGAAGACAATCTGACGTAAATTATCAATGGTTTTGGTTAAGGAATCAGAAACTGTTACTAACATTTCAACGATTTCATTTTGGCTTTGTCGGTCCTCAGCTTCATTAAAAAACTCTAGCAGATTCTCAAAATTGCCTGCATGTTCTTTTAAATTATGAGTAACGATATATGCGAAATTTGTCAGTTTTTTATTCTGATTGCTAATCACATTTAAATCTTGTTTTAAACGCTCTTCATCCTCTTTTCTTTGGGTGATATCAATACTAGTACCAATGAAGGTTTTAGGAGCATTCCATTCATCAAAAGCAACAATTTTACCAAAATCTAATATCCATTTGTAAGACCCGTCTTTAAGTAAAATTCGATGCTCACTTTTATATTCATTTGTGAGATTTCCAATATGATCGTTAACAGCCTGTTGAAGTTCTTCCAAATCTTCTGGATGAATGGCTTCACTCCAATGGTTTTTGAGTAGATCCAATTCTGAATCTTCATAGCCATGAATGATTTTTGAGGCTTCAGAATAGTGCATTCTATTGTTCGGCATATCCCATTCCCATACACCTATATGCGAATTGTCTAATGCATATTTATATTTATAAACTCTTAAATCTTCATCATTATTGATAGAAGTACGCGGTGTAGTCATACTTAAGTAATCCATTTTGGGAATTTAAATAGATATTTTAGTTTGGCTAAACTACGAAAAGAATACCATAAAAGGAAAACTATATGGTTATAGTGAATTATTTCCTCGGATGAAATTTTTGCAACACTTCTCTTAAATGTGATCGGTCCACGTGCATATAAATTTCAGTCGTGGTAATACTTTCGTGACCCAACATGAGTTGTATTGCTCTTAAATCGGCTCCATTTTGTAATAAATGAGTGGCAAATGAGTGTCTAAAGGTATGTGGAGAAATAATTTTATTGAGCTCTATTTTTTCAGCAAGTCTTTTAATAATTGTGAAAATCATGGCCCGTGTGAGTTGCTTTCCTCTATGATTTAAAAAAAGTGTGTCATTATATTCCTTTTGAACGTTTATTTGTGAACGAACTTCCTCAATATATATGGTAATGTATTTTTGTGTAGAGGCGCCAATAGGCACAAAGCGTTGTTTATCTCCTTTTCCAGTTACTTTTATAAAACCTTCATCAAAAAAAAGATCGGAAATTTTGAGATTGGTTAATTCACTCACACGCAGACCACAGCTGTAAAGCGTTTCCAGAATTGTACGGTCGCGCTCTCCAATGCTTACCCCATTATATTGTTTGCTCAAGTCAACGGCTCCAATAAGGTCGTTTATTTCCTCAAGACTTAAGGTGTCTGGAAGTTTTTGACCCGTTTTTGGTGACTCAATATGATCCAATGGGTTGACTTTCCTATAATCTTCAAACACCAAATAGCTAAAAAAACTGCGGAGTCCTGAAATAATTCGTGCTTGCGATCTCGCATTTACCGACTTAGAGGCTTCATATATAAATTGTTGTATGGCTGTATGCTCAATTTCAATTGGAGATATAATAATGTCGTTTGTCTCCAAAAAATTAATAAGTTTCTTGATATCAAAGGAATAGTTGGCAATTGAATTTTGAGATAGCCCACGTTCAATTTTTAAATATAATTGATAGTCATTTAGAGCATCATACCACTTCATAAATAGTGTTTTTAGATTAAAATGGTTAAAGAAAAATTGAGTGTTGCTACTTCAATCTGCAATATTACCAATTACAATTAAATTGAGACCAAATTATTAATTTGAATCAATTTAATTACTACGGAATTTAATAAAAACGTAGTTGTTTAGTTTTGAGAAGCTTATCGTTTCAGTCAATGAAAATGCTCTTTAAGTCAACCTGGCTCTATAGAAGTGCGGACATTTGCCTTGATATTGAAACTGTCTTTTAAGCTTTACAGCAGATTATATAGTGAATAAAAAGTTAAAAACTTAAAACTGACGTTAAACTCTGTTAACATGAAGTCTTGTAAGGCGTTTCTTATCGTATATTAATTATAACTTTTAAATTTAAAAACATTCTTTATGAAAAATTTATTTTTAGCAACCATTGTAGCTCTTTTAAGCGCTACTACTATTTATGCACAGTCTGACGATACCACCGCACAGTTTGGTGTGAAAGCAGGAGTCAATATTGCCAGTTTAACTGGTGATGATGTTGATGTGGACTCAAGAACGAGTTTTAATTTGGGCTTATTTATGGAACTTCCAATAAGTGAGCGCTTCTCATTTCAACCCGAGGTATTATATTCTGGACAAGGATATACAATTTTAAAAGATAGTAATATTTTAAAGGATATGGAATACCAACTCAGTTATATCCAAGTGCCTTTAATGGCTAAATTTTATTTAGTTAAAGGTTTATATGCTGAAGCTGGGCCGCAATTTGGTTTTAAAGTGAAAGAGAAAGTTGCAGTAAAAGGTTCTGATAATGACGGCGTAATTATTAAACCAGACGATTCTACTGTGAAAGGCTTTGATACTAGCGTTGCCTTAGGTACAGGGTACAAATTTGATAATGGTTTGTCTCTTTCTGCGAGATATACACATGGATTAACAAAAATATTTAAAGAGAACAGTCTTGTTGAAAACGCAGACGTTAAAAATTCCGTATGGCAATTTGGAGTTGGATTTTCTTTCTAAACACCAGTGAATCCGAGTAATGTATGAGACCGAAGTTAATAGCTTCGGTTTTATTTTTGGACTAATACGACACGCTTTTTTGCTGTTGAGACATAAAGAAGTAAGATTTATCTTGCTCATTGTAACAATAGTCTTAATTTTGCCGATTGAAATTAATCAAATTCAAATTTAAACTTAAAAAAAATGAAAAAATTAATGTTTGTTGCTGCGTTTGCAGTTCTAGGATTATCAGCTGTAAATGCTCAAGAAGTTTCTTCTTATGGTTTTGAAGAAGGTAACATCATCATCGAAGGTAGCCTTGGATTGAAAAGTACTAATGACAAAAATACGGAAACTAAGAAAAACGGATTTGTGATCACTCCTAAAGTAGGATACTTTATTTCTGATGACCTTGCTTTTGGTGCACAAATTGGTTATGAATCTAACAAAACAGAAATTTCAGGAACTGATGTAAGCGATACTTCTACTCTGGCAGCTGGCGTTTTTGCGCGTTACTACTTCTTAGAATTGGGTCAACGTTTTAAAACTTATACAGAGTTTGGTGTTGGATTTGGAACAATCAAAAACAATATTGGTACTAAAACGACTGACAATAGTATTGGTGCGGGTCTTAGCTTAGGTATGAACTATTTCTTAACTGAAAACATCGCCATCTCATTCGGTCTTGCTGATATCTTGTCATTCAACTCATATAAAGCTGACGGAGGAAAAGCTGATTCGCAATTTAACGCGAACATCAACCTTTTCGAAAACTTCTTCACTACAGCACAATTTGGTTTGACTTTCAAACTATAAGCTAAAAAAATAATTTTTGCTTAAAAAGCCACCAATGTATTTGGTGGCTTTTTTTGTACTTATTTTTTATACTTTTATATCATGAAAAAACTAATGATCATTAATGGTCCAAATTTGAATTTATTGGGAACCAGAGAGCCAGAATTATACGGAAATCTTACTCTAGTAGAATTTTTGGATACCATAAAAGCGAAATATTCCAATGTCAAAATTGATCATTTTCAGTCCAATATTGAAGGCGAGTTGATTTCTAAAATTCAGGAGGTGGGCTTTAGTTATGATGGTATTGTGTTGAATGCTGCAGCGTACACACATACCTCTGTAGGTATTGGAGATGCCATAAAAGCAATTACAACGCCTGTGGTGGAAGTCCATATTTCAAATACTTTTGCACGCGAAGATTATAGGCATCATTCCTTCATTGCGCCAAATGCAAAAGGTGTGATTGTTGGTTTTGGGTTGCAGAGTTATGAATTGGCCATCCAAAGCTTTTTAGATAATGAGATATAAAGTGTAAAAGAATCATTTTAAATGTATTTCTTATTATATCTTCAATTTTTGGCAATGCGCAAAATCTCGAAACTAGTTTTGGAATAAAA
>JBDTKP010000030.1:0-16894 GCA_039935255.1 Gelidibacter sp.
GGCAGCACAATTTCACCTCTAATCTCAAATTTTGGTGGATACTCTCCTTTTAAACGTAATGGTACGGAGCGTATGGTCTTTATATTTTCAGTCACATCATCGCCTTGCACACCATCACCACGTGTGACGGCTTTAAGCAAGGTTCCATTTTCATAGGTCAAACTAATGGAGGCACCATCGTATTTTAATTCGCACACAAATTGGACGGCGCCATCAATCATTTTCTTAACGCGAGATTCCCATTCCAATACATCTTCCTTGGAGTAGGAATTGTCCAAAGAATACATGCGCTGTTCATGCGCCACGGTCTCAAAATTCTTGGTAATAGCTCCTCCAACACGTCTAGTAGGTGAATGTTCATCAGCAAATTCAGGGTATTGATCTTCCAAAACCTGCAATTCTTTCAGTTTAAGATCAAAATCGTAATCACTGACACTCGGTTGATCAAGAACATAATAATTGTAATTATGCTGATTGAGCTCGTCTCTAAGTTTTAATATCTGCTGTTGAATTTCCATTAATCAGGTTGAGGAGTAAGTTATCTTTTTAGGTTATCTTTAAGATCTCAAATATACTAAAATGCAGTTCAAAAATGCAGCCCTGCTTATAGTTTTTATCCGTTTGCTATGGCACTGTGATTCACATAAAGCAGGAAAATCAAAACCACGAATTGTTCCAATGCCATCCCAAATTGAAAGCCAACAAAGGGCATTGGAATTTTTTAAATAAAACTAAAAATATGTATTTAGAAATCTGTGCATCCAATTACCAATCAGCTATCAACGCCCAAAATGCTGGGGCACACCGTATCGAATTGTGCTCAGAATTAGCTGTTGGCGGCATTACACCATCTTATGGGTTGATAAAACATTCATTGCAAAACCTAACCATTCCCGTTTTTATCCTCATCAGACCAAGAAGTGGGAATTTCACTTATTCTGACGCCGAATTTGAAATCATGAAACAGGATATTATAATTTGTAAGGAATCAGGCTGTAAAGGCATTGTTTCAGGTGTTCTAAATCCGGACAACACCATTGATATTGTCCGGACCCAGGAACTGATAGAACTAACAAAACCAATGGCGTTTACCTTTCATCGTGCTTTTGATTGGACGCCAAATCCTTTTGAAGCCTTAAAAACTTTGATGGCACTTAAAGCGGATCGCATCCTCACCTCGGGACAAGCCAGCACAGCAGAAAAAGGAATTTTAATACTTAACCAATTAAAAGAATTAGCAGATGACGCCCTCAGCATTCTTCCCGGATCTGGCATCAATCAAAAAAATATACTGATTTTTAAAGGCGCAGGATTCAAGGAAGTTCATTGCTCATCTGTACTTCTGCCACAAGTTAAAGCCTCAGCAGCAATTCCAATGAACACCCCAGAGTTTTTAAATGATGGACAAGAAATGGCATCAAACAAAGAAATTATATCAGCCATGCTCGCGCTTATCAATGATTAACCGCTTCGTCTTCATTCTTTTAATAATGCCGTGCTTTGGGTGTCACAAAGAAAACGATCCGCAAATCCTAATGTTAAATAACCTTGGGTAGTTTAAAAACTAGTCCGATTCATTTTGGTCAAATGCCATGGTGACGGGAAATGTCCATTCAGATTTATTGCGAAATAAATTAATTAGGGCCCCTATTATTGACGGTAATGGGTTGGAGCTGCAATAGATTTCCGATACCGATTGGGAATACAAAAAAGAATTTCAGCTGGACAATAAAAAACTTCATAAAAACCATATGGATCTCAACTTT
Source organism: Gelidibacter sp. (assembly GCA_039935255.1). GTDB lineage: Bacteria > Bacteroidota > Bacteroidia > Flavobacteriales > Flavobacteriaceae > Gelidibacter. The sequence goes on from JBDTKP010000030.1 coordinate 1,767, forward strand.
TAAGGCATCAGAAAAGCTGTGATTAAGAACTTTTGACTCCTGAAATCATGCGGTCATTCCCAAAAATATCTTTTTTAAGTTCCACATTTATAAAGTCAGAATGAAGAAGCAGTTCAAGCGTTTCAGCCCCTAAATATTGGTTGATTTCAAAGAAAATCTGACCGTCAGTTTTAAGATACGCCTTTGAAAATTCCATTATTGTTTTATAAAAAACAAGTGGGTCATCATCTGCAACATACAGCGCCAAAGCAGGCTCATGCATCAAAACATTGGCACTCATTTGGGCTTTTTCTAATTCTCGAACATATGGGGGATTGGATACAATAATGTCAAATTTTAAATTTTCAAATTCCGAATTCCAAGCATCACTTTTCCAATCCAAAATATCAACTTCAAAGAACTCAACGTCCACTTTATTTAGTTTCGCATTGGTTTTAGCAACGTTCAAAGCTTTCTTGCTCACATCCATAGCATAAACTGTTGCAGCTTGAATGTTTTCAGCTAAGGAGATTGCAATGCATCCCGTTCCTGTACCAATATCAAGAATAGAAATTGTATCGGTTTTAGAGATTGCCACATCCCTAACCCATTGCACTAATTCTTCAGTTTCTGGCCTGGGAATCAGCGTACTTTCCGTGACTTTAAAAGGCAATCCATAAAACTCAGTGACACCAATAATATATTGAACAGGCTCATGATTCTTTAAGCGTTTGATAGCATTTTCAAACTTCTCTACTTTCTTCCCTGAAATAGGGGCATAGAGATTCATAGAAACATCCAAACGTTTCATTTTTAAAAAAGATTCTGACAATAAATTAAAAAAAGATTGAATTTCCGTGTCTGGATATTCTCCTTCGAGTGACGTAAAAAAATTTTCGCGCAGTGTTTTTAATAACATCATAATGATTTTATCATCCAAACATTACAAGAATAATGTCCTGTATCTCCCAATGGACCGTCCAAAGCTTCAAACCCATATTTGGCATAAAGTTTTGCAGCGTCTGTCATGTAAGGCAAAGTCTCCAGGTAGCATTTTTCAAAACCAAAAAACTTTGCTTTTGCTAAGCATATATCCATCATTTCTGCGCCCAGACCTTTCCCTCTAGCTTTGGGTAAAAAATACATTTTCTGCAGTTCACAAATATTACCTTTAAAGTTATCTAAGGGCGCTATTCCTGCACCTCCAATAATTTCCTTATCGTTCTCAACAACAAAATAGGCCGCTTTTTCCCTATTATATGTAGTGGTCATTTTATCGAGTGCTTGATCGGCATAAGCGGTTCCAACTTTTGGAACCCCCATTTCGATGAGCACAGCACGTATAACCTTTGCTACTTGTACATCATCTTTCATTTTTATTTCTCTGATGAGGATAGGATCTTTACTCACGATATTATGTTATTTTTGCAGTCGTGAATATACATGAAAAATATATTAAACGTTGCATTGAAATTGGCAAAAATGGATTGGGCACTACCGCTCCAAACCCGATGGTTGGGTGTGTTATTGTACATGACCAGAAAATTATTGGCGAAGGGTTCACCAGTTCCTACGGCAGCCCTCATGCTGAAGTCAATGCCATCAATAGCGTAAAAGATCAATCCTTATTAAATAAAGCCACACTTTATGTAACCTTGGAGCCTTGCTCACATTTTGGCAAAACGCCACCTTGTGCTGACGCCATCATCGAATTTAAAATACCCAAAGTTGTTATCGGTACTATCGATACACACAGTAAAGTTGCAGGTAAAGGTGTTGAAAAATTAGAAGCATCTGGATGCGAAGTTATTGTTGGCGTCTTGGAGAAGGACGTCAAAAAACATCACCAGCGGTTTTTCACTTTTCACAATAAGAAACGACCGTATGTCATACTAAAATGGGCTGAATCTACTGATGGTTTTATCGCACCACAAACCAGAAATGAACAAAAACCAGTTTGGATCACCAACATACTCTCTCGACAACGCGTACATAAATGGCGGGCTGAAGAACAAGCAATTTTAGTAGGAACCAATACGGTCATTGAAGACAACCCTAGCTTGACGGTTAGAGGTTGGACTGGTAAAAATCCAACACGTATTGTTTTAGATCGAAATTTACGTCTGAATAATAAGTGTTCAGTATTTGACAAAAAGGCGCCATCCATTATTATATCTGCGAAACAGGAAAGACCAAGCGCTAAGACGGAGCATTGGATTTTAGAGTTTATAGATTGGAATTTGAAAGAAAAAATTGCCCAGCAAGTTTGTACGGTCCTTTATAATCATGACATCAATTCTGTCATTATTGAAGGCGGACGTCAAACACTTCAAACTTTTATTGATGAGAACCTTTGGGACGAAGCCCGAGTTTTTATAGGAGCTACAAACTTTACTTCCGGAACCAAAGCACCAAGATTTTCAGGATCGTTCGTCTCAGAAGAAAAAATTATAGACGATACTTTAAAAATATATAGAAATGATTAAAAATTTAATATTTGATTTTGGTGATGTATTTATCAACCTCGATAAAAAAGGCGCCATGCAAAACGCCCTTAACTTATTCGAGATGGATACATTATCTGATGAAATTCATGCTATAAATGCTCTTTATGAACAAGGGCTTATAAGCACAGATGAATTTCTGGAATTCTATTTGGACAATTTTCCAAAACTTAATAGAGATTCCATTTTAGAGGCATGGAATTGCATCCTAAAAGATTTCCCCAATCACAGGTTAGATTATTTACGACAATTGGCAGCGGACAAAAAGTACAAACTTATTCTATTGAGCAATACTAATGAACTCCATATTAATTGGATTAAAGAAAACGTGGATTTCTACGAAGAGTTTAAAGCAAATTTTGACGCCTTCTATCTCTCTCATGAAATACAATTGAGGAAGCCAAATACGAATATTTATGAATTCGTTTTAAATGAAAACAATATAAAAGCTGAGGAATCCTTGTTTATTGATGATACTGAAGAGAATATTATCACCGCATCCAATCTAGGCATCCACACCTGGCATATCAATCCTGAAACGGACGACGTTACTTCCTTGTTCTCAACTAAAAGGGATTTATTCTGATCTATCTTGTTATCAATATAACGGAATGGCCTGTTAATTTTGTTGTTTTAAACTTTGGAGAGTTTAAAGATTAACTCCTTTTAAACGATTGTACGTAATTAAATAGTTGCATGCCTCATTGGTATGCTGACTGTTCAAAAATCGGCCGTCATAAACACGGTGTTGCACTTAATTGAATTTTGAGTGTTTTAAGCAACAACTGAATAAAAAGAACGTGACAAGACTTGGATTGCACGTATTACCATATATTTAGTAACTTTTCCCTGACATGACAGAAAAAGACACCTACAAAACCCTAACAGAACCGTCTGCTGAAGTTTTGTTTAAAGACAAAAACAGTAAATTTTATGGGTATGCATTCCCAGTCAAAACAGAGGATGATGTGAAGACCCAGCTTGAAATGATAAAAAAACAGCATCATTCTGCAAGACATTGGTGTTATGCCTATCAATTGGGAATACATGAAAATCAATACCAATTTAGAGTAAATGATGACGGCGAACCGAACAATAGTGCAGGAATGCCTATTTATGGACAAATCCAATCCTATGAAGTAACCAATGTGTTAATTATTGTGGCTCGGTATTTTGGAGGTGTAAAATTAGGGGTTGGCGGACTTATAAATGCTTATAAAACTGCCGCACAAATGGCTTTAGAGCATTCGAAAATTATTACAAAAACGATCAACCAAGATATACAACTCAAATTTGAGTACAAGGACATGAATAAAGTGATGCGCGTGATCAAAGAAAAAGACCTAAAAATTACAAATCAAACTTTAGAATTGAGTTGTATCATCAATATTTCAGTACGATTAAAAAAAACAAAAAGTGTTTTAGAGACTTTTGAGTCGATTTATGGCGTCGGAATAAAAATATTGAACGATTAATTCTGCAGTTTGTCTAAAAGATACTTTGGACATCTGGTAGGTCTATTCTTTTTAACATCCATAAAGACCAAAACGGTGTTCCCTAAAGTTAAAATTTCACCCGATTCGTTTGTAATTTCATAGTCAAATTCAATGCTTCCAGAGGGCATTTTTACCAATTGGGTTTTCACTTTAATGACATCATCATAACGCGCTGACTTCTTGTACCTTACATTCAAACTAATCACTGGAAGCAAAAGTCCTTGCTCTTCCATACTTTTATAAGACACTCCAAGTTTTCGTAACCACTCTACCCTTCCAACTTCAAAGTACTGAGCATAGTTACCATAATAAACTATGCCCATTTGATCGGTTTCAGCATACCTTACTCTAAGTTCAATTTCGTGGGAAAATAATGGGTTTGACATCTTTGTTTGGTTTATTTTTTGTATTTTCATCGCGGGTTAAACATGGGAAATTAATTCTGAATATTCAATAGCTACGGATTTTTTTTTTCAGAAATTTGTTCACATATTTGTCTCAGAAAATATTCAAGAGAAAACACGAATTTCTCTTTTTTTTGCTAATCTGACTAACAACAAAAAAAACTAATTTTTACAATGGAAGTAACTGCGCAATCGGTTTGGAATAATTGTCTCACTTTTATAAAAGACAATATCCAACCCCAAGCATATAAAACTTGGTTTGAACCTATTACAGCAGTAAAACTTACTGACAACGCATTGAGCATCCAAGTCCCTAGTAAATTCTTTTACGAATGGCTTGAGGAGCACTATGTAAAAATACTTAAAGTAGCCTTAAATAAAGAGCTTGGAGAGCGGGCAAAATTGGTATATGTCATTAAGATGGAAAACACTTATGGAAACAAACAACCTTTTACTGAAAAAATTCCAAGTTCGAATAGAAGTCCTGTAAAATCTCAAGACGTTGACATACCGTTAAAGAATAAAAATCCGGAATTAAAAAACCCATTTATTATTCCTGGGATCAGAAACGTAAAAATTGAGTCACAACTCAATCCAAATTATAATTTTGAAAACTTCCTTGAAGGCGACTCAAATCGCTTGGCAAGAAATGCAGGATTAGCAGTAGCTAATAAACCTGGCGGCACATCTTTCAATCCGTTATTGATTTTTGGAGGTGTAGGCCTTGGCAAAACTCATTTGTCTCATGCCATTGGTATTGACATTAAGGATAAATACCCCGAAAAAACGGTACTTTACATCTCTGCTGAAAAATTCACGCAACAATATATTGATTCCGTAAAGAAGAATAACAGAAATGATTTCATCCATTTTTATCAAATTATTGACGTCCTAATTATTGATGACGTTCAATTCTTATCAGGTAAAACGGGAACACAAGATGTATTCTTCCATATTTTCAACCATCTGCATCAAAACGGCAAACAAGTCATATTGACAAGTGATAAAGCACCTGTGGACATGCAGGACATTGAACAACGTTTATTATCCCGATTTAAATGGGGGCTTTCTGCCGAACTGCAAAGTCCTGATTTTGAAACACGCGTCTCCATTCTTAAAAATAAATTATACCGTGATGGCGTTGAAATGGAAGATGATATCATTGAGTATGTCGCCAAGTATATCAAAACGAATGTTAGGGAACTTGAGGGTGCAATTATTTCTTTAATCGCGCAATCCTCCTTCAACAAAAAAGAAATTACAATTAGCCTTGCTAAAGAAGTTGTTGAAAAGTTTGTCAAAAACACCAAACGTGAAGTTTCAATTGATTATATACAAAAGGTTGTTTCTGACTACTTCCAAATGGATGTGGACACCTTACAATCTAAAACACGAAAAAGACATATTGTGCAAGCACGACAATTAGCCATGTTTTTTGCAAAGAAATACACCAAAGCATCTTTAGCTAGTATCGGCTCCCAAATAGGGAAAAGAGATCATGCAACAGTCCTTCACGCCTGTAAAACGGTCGACAACCTCTCTTCCACTGACAAACAGTTCAGAAAGTATGTTGAAGATATTGCAAAGAAATTAGCACTCTAAGAAGTATTTGAATTGAAAATCTATAACTTCTGAATTTATTTCAGGGATTATTGACGTCTGGATTGTCCATGTTATTTATTGACTGAACAAGAAATAATGTCACTACTAACAAGCCTTATCAGATATTAGACGTCAACATTAAATATTAAAGTATCATGACTAGAATATTAATGGTTTGTTTGGGGAACATTTGCAGATCACCATTGGCACACGGCATTCTTGAATCTAAATTGCCCGCCGATAAATTTGAAGTGGATTCTGCCGGAACAGGAGACTATCACATTGGCAAATTACCCGACCACCGCTCTATCGCTACGGCAAAATCTAAAGGTCTCGACATTACCAACCAAAGGTGCAGACAATTTGAACGCTCCGATTTTGACGATTTTGACATTATTTATGTCATGGATCATTCTAATTATGAAAATGTAATAAAGTTAGCAAGAGATATCAAAGACATTTCTAAAGTGAAATTGATTCTGGAGGATACAACATCACAGCATACAGAAGAGGTTCACGATCCTTACTGGGGAGATTCACAAGACTTTGAAGAGGTCTATACTCTATTAGATAATGTGTGTGAAAAAATTGCCTCTGATTTAAACAGTGGCATTTAAAGTATATCTTTCATAAATTAAGTTTAAAAACTAATGCTATGAAAAAAGCTCACTTCATTTTCAGATCAGCAACCTGTAAATCAATCAATAAAGTTTACTTTAAGAACGTCCATCTTACCAATGGTGGCGCTGTGAATCTTTAGGAATACTTATAAGACAATTCCTTCTAGAAAGACTATCGGAACCTATCAAAAACAAATATAAAATTCGTTAAAATTCAATGGCAAATCATTTTGGAAAATTATACTTAATCCCTACAGATCTAGGTGAAAACCCCGTTTGGGAGGTATTGCCTGTTTCAATAAAGAAAGTCATAGAAATCACGGATAACTATATTGTTGAAAATGAGAAAACAGCAAGGCGGTTCATTAAAAATATACTGCCTGAAAAGTCACAGCCATCGCTAGAGTTAAAAATTCTAAATAAATTTACAGAAGCATCTGAGAAGCTAACGTTTTTGGATCCCTGCAAACAAGGAAAATCAATCGGGTTACTATCTGAAGCGGGATGTCCTGCAATTGCAGATCCAGGCTCTGACATCGTGAAATTAGCTCACCAAAACAACATTCAAGTAGTACCTTTAGTAGGTCCTTCATCCATTATTTTAGCCCTCATGGGTTCCGGCATGAACGGACAAAGTTTTGCATTTAATGGTTACCTACCCATTGACAAAGACGAACGAAAAACAGAATTGAAACGCTTGGAAAAGCTATCTCATGATCAAAGTCAGAGTCAACTGTTTATTGAAACGCCCTATCGAAATAACAAAATGCTAGAAGATTTATGCGCCACACTACATCCGCAAACAAGGGTTTGCATAGCTTGCGACCTGACATTGCCTTCAGAGTATCTAAAAACCTACACCATTAACGATTGGAAACACGTCAAGGTTGACCTCCACAAACGTCCAGCAATTTTCATCATTCACAAGGACTGATTACAAATTGGCTTTAGCTTTTTTATTTGCCTTAATAAAAGAGGTGTCGTATCCTGAAAAGCGCTTCATGTAAGAAGAAACTGATGTACCGTAAGCATCAGAAAAGTTATCGCCGCCAGAGCTTCTTAAAAATTTCTTTACGCTTCCTGGTCCAGCCAAATGAGCAGCAGCAAGTATTCCTGATTCAGTAATGGCAATGCCGTGAATCTCTTTCCCTACAAATCTTGCAATATCTTTACGTAAGATCCATTTATTGCGTTCAGAATTGGCCAAGAAAGCCTTTTCCTGTAATTCTGGGGTATATAAAAAATACTCAGGATTATAAACCCCTAGCAACTTCAACGTTTCAGCACCAAACTGGTACTTCCCTAGATAGCCCAAATCATTGACGCTAAAATAATTCCCTCGCGATTCTTTAAAAGCAAGCGCTTCCTTAAATCCTAAATAAGATTTACCTAAGTAAGGAAAATATCGATTGTAAGATGTTTGTTTTGAGTTTTCTTCATAAGTGGACAAAAGTGCAATATCCTCAGAAACTGTATAATTCAATTCTAATCCGGCTGTAGAAAAATTTGTCATATCTACAGTTGTTTTTGGAAAAAGTGCCAAATACAAAACGACACCAATTGCAAAAAGGATAACAAAATAATTAATAATTCTTTTAAACATAATTTTCTGATTTTATAAGCCTTAAATTTTAAAAACAGACTTAAATTTCAGCGTGCAAAGTTACAGCTTTTTATTAAAGCCTCAAAATTAATCGTTTAAGGCTTCTAAAAATAGACAGCGTGGAGCTTTATGTCATTTTCACCGTTAAACTCCAAGGTTGAAAAAGGCACCTTAATTACGTTTAGAACGTCAAAAACGGATCTCAATACCTTTGATTTTGTTTCGATCCTTGACAAATCTACATCTAAACTCAAATAGAACTGCCTTGTTCGCATTGTATTAGAAACAACTTTGTTCGCCGGGTCATCCTTACCAAACATTATGCCATCCGCGCCATAACCTATTGCTATAGTTAACCATTTAGGAATCTGTTCGATTTTAACAAAGGAATGTATATTAAAACTTAGCCAATAGGTTTGAGCATTATAATCTTTTAGATGCTCCTCTAACAGTCCATTATCCAATTTGTCAGGACTTAATTTTGCATATTCTGTTTGATGGAAGGAATATTTTAATGTTACGCGTTGCTCTTCCCACAATAACAGTTGCCCTATAAAAAGTCCTGTTCCAGCACCATTCGCTACCATATCTCCCCAAGAAAACCCCCATTCTTTACTATAGCCATCCAAAATTTCAAAAGCAGTTAAAAAAGTAAAACCCAAGGTGGCTCTACAGAGCAGTTGTTTTTTTTTGCTGACGCCACTCCAATTTAAAACTTTGGCACCTAGCCTTCCCAATTGATGGGAGGAGAAAACATGACCCATTTTATCCATCTGAAGCCATTCCACATTATCGTTGATAGTGTGAAAACTGAGAACGTTCGAAATCTGCCTACCATAATTGATTGAGCGCTAATGAGGTCAAACCGCCTATTGCAGCTTCTGAAATATATACGGCAGTCTTTCTGGAGGAATTTAAGGTATCACTTGGCGTAAGGAATCTGTCAAATTTTAATTGGGAAAAAGAATTTGAAAAAATCGCTAGGAATAAAATTAAAATAAATTTTAACCGTAGCCCAACTTACCGCTTTACGCCTTGCTGATTGATCCATTTGACATATTCCTGTCTGTTGACATTGTGTTGGGATAATGTTTTTGCGAATTTATGATACCCGAAATTCTTGACATCTGCCACAAAATAATAGTAATCATGATTTTCATAATCTAAAACGGCATCTATGGAGCTGATATCTGGCATAGCAATTAATCCTGGAGGCAATCCAGCGTATTTATACGTGTTGTAAGGAGAATCCAATGTTAGATCTTTATAAAGCACACGTTTGATGATTTGGTCAAAATCCCCAGAGCTGTGTTTCATGGCATAAATAACGGTTGGGTCTGCCTGCAATGGCATCCCAATCTTTAAGCGATTCATATAAACACCAGCAACTCTTTTACGTTCATCTACTTTTGCAGTTTCTTTTTGCACAATGGAGGCCATAGTCATTACTTTTTCTGGAGTCAAATTAATCCTCTTCGCCTTTGCCAAACGTTCCTCATTCCAAAAGCGATGGTATTCTCTGAGCATTCGCTCTCTAAATTGCTCTGCAGAGGTATTCCAAAAGAACTGATAGCTATTAGGAATGTACATCCCCAAAGCAGTTTTGGAGGTGAAATCATTTGCCTTTAAAAATTCAGGAGAAGACATCACCGAGAACAACTCTAAACTGTCTGCTTCAATTTGTATTGAAATACGTCCCGCCAAACGCTCTAAGGATTCCTGATTATTAAAAGAAAGAGTCAGCGCGATATTGTTGCTCCTAATAGAGTTGACAATATCATTATTGTTCATCCCTTTCTTTATTGCGTATTTACCCGCTTTGATATTAGTTGTATATTTTTTGCGTTCTGCAAGCGCATCAAATTTACTAATGTCCTTTAATAGCGGTTCCAATTCTGATTTTACATCTTGATACGTCGCATTCGTTGGAATATAAACATAAGCAACATCGTTATTAAATGCCGTGTTAGAGACAAACATTGTTTGATAAATAGTGTAAGCTATAACAGCTGCAACAACTAAACCGATGAGTGCAACGGCTACGAGAATTTTTTTTATGTACATTTAGATATTGATGAGTTGGAATAAATATTCGTTCTTATATGTTTTGTTACTGTAAATCCAATCTTTTTTAACACCAACCTTTTCAAATCCTTGTTTGACAAATAAATTAATGCTCGCTGGATTGTCTTCGGCAATATTGCAGTATAATTGATGTAGGTTGAGATGTGTAAAACTATAATTAATTAACAACTGAAGTGCTTCCTTGCCGTATCCCTGTTGTCTGTTTTCAAGTTCTTGAACCAAAATCCCAACGCCTGCACGACTATTTTTAAAATCGAAATCAAACAAATCGATCATCCCTAAAGCCTTGTTGTCATAATTTGAAATAACCAAACGCAGCTGTTTGGCTTCAAAAATATCTTGATGTGCATTTTCTAAATACTGCTTCAGAATATATTGAGAATATGGCGCTTGAGTATGGCTCAATTCCCACACGGTTTCGTCATTTTCGATATTGAAGAGAAAACTTAAATCTTCTGGTTCCAATGCACGCAAATAGATGCGCTTCCCTTTTAGAGTTTCCATTATATCTCACCTTTAAAAACTTGAATGGCAGGACCACTCAACCAAATATTTTTATAGCCTTGGCCATCTTTCTCAAAAGACACTTGAAGCTGTCCACCTTCAACATTCAAAGTTACCTGATTTTCATCTGTTTTGCCAATATAATTCATGGCCAATGCAACCGCGGTTACGCCCGTACCACAGGATAAGGTTTCATCCTCAACACCACGCTCATAGGTTCTGACAGCGAAAAGAGTGTCAGAAAGCTTTGACACAAAGTTCACATTACTGCCAGTCGCATTATAAGGTGCACCATATCTAATTTTGGCTCCTACTTTCTTTATATTAAGATGTTCCAAATCATTTTCCATTTGCACATGATGTGGCGATCCTGTATTTAAAAACACGTGCGAATCATATTTTTCCAATAGAGGCACATCTTGAATTTGAAGTTTAACCGTGCCATTTTCTATTTGCACATGATGCAAACCATCAACGGCCTCAAAGCTTGAATCATTTTCAATAATCCCCAGAAATTTAGCAAATGCTGCGATACAGCGACCGCCATTGCCGCACATAGAACTTTCATTACCATCGGCATTATAATAAACCATTTTAAAGTCGAGAGTTTCATGATTTTCCAGTAAAATAAGCCCGTCAGCCCCAATGCCAAAACGTCGGTCGCACAAGAATTTTATATGTTTGGTATCATTTTTGTCAAATACTAACTGACGATTGTCAAGCATCACAAAATCGTTGCCCGTGCCTTGATATTTATAGAATGTCTGTTTCATAGGTTCGGCAAATATAGGAAAACTTGACGGTATTTTGTGATGTTAAACCAGCGTTAATGTTGGCATAAATAATCGTTAAAAGAACGGTTGTAACTCAATAAAAAATTAATTTTAATCGTTAAACCATTGAGTTTATAACCTACACATTGTATAAACCTTTATTAATACGAAAATTAAATGAAAAAGCTTTTAACCCTAATTTTAGCATCTGCTTTAGGTGGAATCATGACACTTTCTGCCTATAAAGTATTTATTGAAAAGAACACCGAAACACAGGTCGTCAATGCAAATTCTAGCATCCCTTATTTCAATGCCAGTAACACCACAGTGAGCACTTATGCCACAATGAACGCACCTGATTTCACAGAAGTGGCCACTAACGCCGTACACGCGGTAGTCCACGTTAAAAACACCACTATAAGTAGAGCGCCCATGACTATGCAAGACTTGTTTATGGGCAGAAGCACTGAGCGCGCTCAAATTGGTACAGGAAGTGGAGTGATCATTTCGCCAGATGGCTACATTATTACCAATAATCATGTTATTAACGGCTCCCAGCAACTTTCCATCACCTTAAACGACAACAGGATTTACAATGCGGAACTTATTGGCACCGATGAAAAAACAGATATCGCCTTGTTAAAGATTGATACGGAAACAGAATTGCCTTTTGCCACATTTGGAGATTCTGACCAAGCTAAAGTTGGCGAGTGGGTTTTGGCAGTAGGCAATCCCTTTAATTTGAACTCTACGGTGACCGCAGGAATTATTAGTGCAAAGTCCAGGGACTTGTCTGGCGTTAATGAACAATCCTTTATCCAAACGGATGCCGCTGTTAATTCTGGGAATTCTGGTGGTGCCTTGGTCAACACCCGTGGCGAATTGATTGGAATTAATACCGCCATTACCTCTAAAACGGGCTCCTACATTGGCTATTCATTCGCCGTACCTAGTAATATAGCAAGAAAAGTCGTGGAAGATATTATGGAGTTTGGCAATGTCCAAAATGGCATTTTAGGCGTGAGGGGCGGCGAACTAAACAGCACATCTGCGGAGAAATTCGAGGTGAAAACCACCCAAGGTTTTTTCGTAAGTGATATTGAGGAAAACTCAGGCGCGGAAAAAGCGGGTATTAAACAAGGTGATATTATTAAGAAGATTGACAATATTGTCATTTCAAAATTCTCCGATCTCAGTGGTTATTTAAGCACGAAACGTCCAGATGACATCGTTAACTTGAACATATTGAGAAAAGGTTCTGAAAAAACAATTCCAGTAACTTTATCAAAAAGTGAAATTGCGACTATTGATTTTCTAGACATGCAATTAAGGAATATTCCAAATGATATCAAAAAAAGCAGCAAAATCGATCACGGTGTGGTCGTTGTCAAAAATGAAAATTATGCCCTTTATAAAAATTTGGGCATTAATACAGGTTATTTAATTACTGAAATTAATGACCAATCCATTAATAATGTAGACGATATCATGAAGCTAAAACAAAAATACGGTGATGCTATTGAGAAAAATATAAAGAAAATCTCTGTTATAAATAATTCTGGCCAAAAAGAGAGCTTTATTTTTAGATAATCTATCAGTTATACAAGCCTTTACACCCTTTAATGAAAAATACTCATTAAAGGGTTTTTCTTTCTTTAAAAGGATACGAAAACGTTTGAAATGTAGTACTTTTGCAAAAAATTAAACACAACTAATCATTAAATCTAAACACAATGGGTTTGAACGTAACTTATGAAAACGAATTGGCTTTTCAAGCAGATAGGCGGAAAGCAACAGTTGAATTTGTTAAAATAGTCAGCGATCTTTGGTATGATAAATCCATAGAACTTGTACTTTTTAGAAATCAATTGATTGACAAAAATGTGAGTGAGATTTTGAATTTGCATGAATATGCAGGTGAATTCGTGCAAAAACCGATCTCTATTTTTGATTCTGTAGAGATTGCGCAGGCCATCAAAACTTTAGATGTACCGCCAGCCAAATTGGATATTGGGAAACTGACTTATGAGTTTCATTTAGAAGACCAAAAATATTCTAATGCCACCGCATTTGTTGCCGACAAACTTAAAGGCGCCAAAAAAAGCGAAACTATAAATCCTAAGGATGTTGTTCTCTACGGATTTGGGCGCATTGGCAGATTATTAGCGAGAGAATTAATGACTAAAACTGGAAAAGGCAGTCAAATGCGTTTAAGAGCCATCGTTACTCGCGGTGACATCAACCAAGTGGTTTTAGAAAAGAGAGCGTCATTGCTGCGGAATGATTCCGTACATGGCGATTTTTCGGGAACTGTCGTTGCTGATTTTTCCAATAGTGCACTAATTATTAATGGCACCACTGTGAATGTCATTTCTGCAAATGCTCCAGAAGATATTGATTATACGCTTTACGGCATTAAAGATGCTTTGGTGATAGACAATACAGGTGCTTTTCGGGACCAAGAAGCTTTGTCCAGACATCTAAAATCCAAAGGAGTAAGTAAAGTATTATTGACTGCTCCAGGAAAAGGGGTTCCAAATATCGTACACGGCGTCAATCATTTAGACCATGATCCTGATACAGTTGATATTTTCTCAGCAGCTTCTTGTACAACCAATGCAATTACGCCTGTACTGAAGGCTATCGAAGATACTTTGGGCATAAAACATGGTCATTTAGAGACCATCCACGCTTATACCAACGATCAGAATTTAGTCGACAACTTCCACAGTAAATACCGCCGTGGTCGCGCTGCTGCATTGAATATGGTCATCACAGAAACTGGTGCAGGAAGTGCGGTTTCAAAAGCCTTGCCTTCATTGGAAGGAAAACTGACTTCTAATGCCATACGTGTTCCTGTACCCAATGGATCTTTAGCGATCTTGAATTTAGAGTTGGAAAAACCAACCTCTCTTGAGGGCATTAATACCATTATGAAAGCGTATGCTTTAGAAGGTGATCTCGTGGAGCAAATAAAATATGAGCTGAGTGATGAATTAGTTTCTAGTGATATTGTGGGCTGTTCTGCTCCAGCAATTTATGACAGTAAAGCTACTATAGTTAGCGAAGGCGGCAAAAATATTATATTATATATATGGTATGATAATGAGTATGGATATAGTCATCAAGTTATCCGATTGGCAAAATATGTGTCAAAAGTAAGACGGTATACATATTATTAAGGAGTCAAACATCTAAATTAAAACTTTAACCGTATATCAGATAGCCTCCTTGTGAGGCTATTTGTTTTAAATATATGAGTAAACATCTCCATATTTTTTTTATCTTGTTCAAAATTTAACTTCATCCGAAAAATCAAACAAATGCATTCCTTAAAAACTCTAACGCTTACTCTTATTTCCTGCCTGTTTTTTATTGTTGTAAATGCCCAACAAAAAACCACTGAAGAAGAAGATGATACCCTATCCTTGACTAAAGGAACCATTGATAATCAATTTGAATATGTCATACAGAAATCTTACAATTATCAGGACTATAAAAATGTAAAAAAAGATTGGTTATACCAATTGAAAGCGCATACGCTCGACTATCTTAAAG